>CAXFIU010000114.1:0-1527 GCA_964003245.1 uncultured Candidatus Poseidoniales archaeon | reverse complement strand
ACACCTTCTGGTTAAAATCTAGATATTAACTATCTAACCCAATCATTCTCATCCTTATATCCCATCATCGATGGCTCTTGTTCTACTCCCAGGCTTAAATAACTTAATTGAAGACATAAGTGAGGAAAAAAAACTTCCATCACAAGTTGTCGAAGCTGCTTTAAGAGAAGCACTTCTAAAAGGTTATGAAAGATATCGAAAAACTCTTTATCTAGGTATAAGCGAAGATCCTTTTGAAGAAGATTATTTTAGTAACTTTGATGTTGGTTTGGATTTAGAAGAAGAAGGATATAGGGTTTTGGCAAGCAAAATAATAGTTGAAGAGGTTGAGAGTGATGATCATCAAATAGCAATAGCTGAGGTTATGCAAGTTGCTGATGATGCTCAAGTTGGAGATACCGTTGTCCTAGATGTCACTCCAGAGAAAGAAGATTTTGGAAGAATGGCTGCAGCCACAACCAAGCAAGTATTAGCTCAAAAATTAAGAGATCAGCAAAGAAGAATGATTCAAGAGGAATTTGCTGACTTAGAAGATCCTGTGCTAACGGCCCGAGTCATAAGATTTGAAAGGCAATCAGTAATTATGGCAGTAAGTTCAGGTTTAGGAAGGCCAGAGGTAGAAGCAGAGCTACCAAGAAGAGATCAATTGCCAAATGATAATTATCGAGCAAATGCAACATTTAAAGTATTTCTTAAAGAAGTTAGTGAAATCCCTAGAAGAGGCCCTCAACTTTTTGTAAGCAGATCCAATGCTGGATTGGTGGTTTATTTATTTGAAAATGAAGTTCCTGAAATACAAGAAGGGTCAGTACGTATTGTTGCTGTTGCTCGCGAAGCAAATCCTCCTTCAAGAGCAGTAGGTCCCAGAACAAAAGTAGCTGTTGACAGTATTGAGAGAGAGGTTGACCCAGTTGGAGCATGCATAGGTGCTAGAGGGTCGCGAATTCAACAGGTAGTGAATGAACTTCGCGGAGAAAAAATAGATGTAATTCGTTTTTCTTCTGACCCTGTTCAATACATCTGTAATTCATTAAGCCCTGCAAGAGTTGAAGTAGTAAGGCTTGTTGATCCTGAGGGGCAACATGCCCATGTATTAGTTCCACCAGATCAACTTAGTCTTGCTATTGGTAGAGAAGGACAAAATGTAAGACTTGCGGCAAGACTTACTGGATGGAAAATAGATATCAAAAATTCACAAGAATATGATCAAGCTACTGAAGACTCTGAAGTTGCAGAATTAATTTCTCAAAGAGAAGAAGAGGAGTCTTTACAGAGAGAAGCTGAGCAAAGATTAGAAGCAGAACAGGCAGCGAGAGCAGAAGAAGATGCACGATTAAGAGAGCTCTATCCTTTACCAGAAGATGAAGAGGACTACCCCAATGAGCAAATATCAAATATAGATTCTGATGAAACTGAAACAGATATTGAAGAAATAACCGAAGAGAGTACGAATACCGAAGATAAAATAATTGCAGAAGAGGAAGGAACCCGGTGAGTCAACGTCCCATTCTGCGTCGATGTGTATCT
>CAXFIU010000113.1:0-1564 GCA_964003245.1 uncultured Candidatus Poseidoniales archaeon | reverse complement strand
ACATCTCTTTTTCTACTTATCACCTGCTCTAGATCTTCATCATCTTTTCTGTCCTGCTCACCCATCTCCTTTCTCTTCTTTCTTCTCTCTTCTCTTGCTTCCATTTCTTTTGTATCAGCCACATAGCTTTCCAAAAAGTCTACTAACTCTTCATTACCTACTGTTCTTGCTATATCTACTGCATTACTACCTGTATGTCTTCCTTTTCTCAACACCTCTCTTATCTCTGCACCATTATCTATTGCACACTTAACTATATCCTTTACTTCTTCTTCTTTGGACCTTGACACATAACTGTGTAGTACAGGTTCACCTTCAGAATTTTCTACTGATAACAGTGATCTTGACGTTAAATCTCTCTCAATTGCTCTATCAAATATCAGCTTCATAACTTTACTTGATTTCACTAAATGTAACGGTGTATCCCCTTTCTTATTCTTAACTATATATTCTATTCCAGATCCTATTAGAATTTTTAGCTGATCTATACTATCACTCTCTACTGCTAAATGTAGTGGAGTATTTCCGTCCCTATCTTTACAGTTTGCACACCCATGCTCTATTAGCTCTTTTGATAGCTTAGTCTCTCCTATCAACAATGAGATATGTACACATTCATCTAAGTGTTCTATATCATATTCTCTTCCTGACATTGCACATAGTAGAGAATATATTGTTCCCATTCTCTTCCCTCTCTCTTCACTATTTCTTGTTCTTAACCTTATTAGGTAATCTAGTGCTCTATCTCCATTCTTATCTCTCATATCCAAACTGAAACCCAATCTACCAAATAAATTCACTATATGAGGACTAAAATTCAATACTGCTGAGTGCATTAGGCTCTTACCTAACTCATCTGTGTGTACTCTTAGCTTTTCTAGTTCCTCCTCTATAAAGTAAGTAGGCTCCATTATGTCTTTCTTTAAATCATAACCTAGTAGAAAGTTAACTACTTCATCTCTTCCTGCCTCTGCTGCTACTTGGATTGGCAGTTTGCCTCTTTCATCTGTTTCCATAAGTTGTTCTCTCATGAAGCTTATAACTACTCTCAATGGCCCTAATCTACCACTCTTACATAGATCATGCAGATCTATGTACTTCTTGATTCTACCCCTGAAAAGCTTGCTCTCTTCCTTTCCTCTTCTTATCTTATCCTTATCTACTCTCTCTATCATTTGTTCCATACATTTTTCTGCTGACAAATCACTTGCCATTACAAACAACTCTTCAACATCTTTTACTTTGCCCTTGTTAAATACATATTCCAATATATCTGACAGATCTTTCGATATTACAACATCTAATATTCTATTTCCAGTTTCACCTTGATATACAGATTTTCCTGAATTTATTTCTTCTATTAATTTTTCCTTTTCCTTATCTGAATATTTTAATATGCAATCTGTTACAGCTATCCTTGTCTCTTTGGATACATTTTCCTTCATCATCAAATCAAATATATTTTCACCTCTGTAACCAAAAGCCAATTCTTCTTTGGAAAGTATTCCCAGTGAGCATATATGCTCTATGAAATATGGATTAGAGTTTAGAATAGCTACATGTA
>CAXFIU010000112.1:0-1570 GCA_964003245.1 uncultured Candidatus Poseidoniales archaeon | reverse complement strand
CCGAAGGTAATTGCTGAGATGAATGATTACCAATTCAAGTTAGTGAAGATTCAAGGCGATTTTGTTTGGCATAATCATGACGATACTGATGAAACATTCATTGTTATCGAGGGTGAGATGAAAATCGAATTCGAAAATGAAACAGTAGAGTTGAGTGAAGGTGACATGTTTGTTGTTCCCAAAGGAGTTGAACATAAGCCATGGGCTGAAAATGAATGCAAAATCATGATTATAGAACCGCGTGGCGTTGTGAATACAGGTAATTCAGAGGGTGATCTAACCGCCTCAAATGATGTATGGATATAATCTAAATCGTATTCTAATAATGGATAATCCTTGAATCCGCAGTAAATTCTATGTATTATTTACAATTACAGCAACCATGGCCCTTTGGTTTATTGAACTATTACTTTGGGTTCCGGATATAATTATGGGAGTATACTTCTTATTTGTAAAACATCCAATGAAAACCATTCCTATTGTAGCAATTTTATTACTTATGTGGTATACAGGTATTCTTTCAGATTTAATTTCTACATTTGTGTAGAGAAGAGAGTTAGACCGATCTGAAAATATTAGATAGAGATAATTATCTACTCCATTCTTTTGGTTTGTATATGGATGAATGGTGGATCACTGGCTTGGAAGAAGCTGAGAGAGAATCCCAATCACCAAAGAGCACTATTCCGACCATAGATAATTTTTCTCATCGGTCATTTGACAAAATCTCAGATAATTTAGAAGGTAATTTTTACAATATTGATGAACATTTCAGACGTATTCGCAACATCATTTTAGCTCCATTTGCGATTCTATTCCTTTCTGCTTTTGTTCCACCTGCAGCGATACTTGTGATTATTTATCCTATCTACATGTTTTATTCTTTCTTAGTTACATATAATGAGTTACGTGGTAAAAACTTAGCATTTGGCTTCTTAATAGGCAACTTACTTTTCCTCCCTGCATCAGCATCAGCTTTTCGTACATGGGTATATGATAATCCGTTCTCTGATTTCTCATCTCCGCTGATCCTTCTCTTCATTCCTTTATCATATATTTTCTATTTACTATTTGCACTTGATTCTAATTCCGATGTTCATAAAAAAACGTCCATAGGGATGTTCTATGGAATTTTGTTTGGAATAATTATATTTTTCCTTGTTAATATTTTTGGCTTGATTGGATTCTCTTCGAGAACCTAGTAAACTAACCAAAATTCACTTTCCGTAAATATATTAGCAGTTTCATCAGTCCTTCCACCATTGATCACTTTTAGGAATGATTTCAAAGTCATCTTGGCTATCCAAAGTGAATCCACTATCCGAGAAAACACGTATGCTCCAGCGACCCTCTGATTTTTCATAGAACCTTGCTTTGTTCACATCTATGTCCCTTAGCCAGTGCCAACGAACTCCTTCCTCTCCGTGATCGGTGTCTTCGCTGCCACGAGGATAGATACCTACCCAAGCATCGTTGCTACTGGGAGGATTGTTGATTCTGAAATACACGCCCTTGTTGGTGGTCGCCTCTAAAATATCGATACTCGATTTTTGGCTACCATCTTGTTTCC
>CAXFIU010000111.1:0-1638 GCA_964003245.1 uncultured Candidatus Poseidoniales archaeon | reverse complement strand
CATCAACCATCAAGTCTCCATCTCTATTAGGATTGACATTTCTTAAAATTTCATGTATTTCATCTTCATCAGCTCCATCAAAAACTGGTGTAGAGATTAAAGTTCCAGGCTTGGCTCCATTTGATGCCTTAGTTTGGCCTTTGTATTCATTCCACCCTTGATCAGCAGCCCAACCAAGGTGGGTTTCAAGAATTTGGCCTAAGTTCATCCTACTTGGGACACCTAATGGTGAAAGCATGATATCTAATGGAGTTCCATCTTCCATATAAGGCATGTCTTCAACTGAAAGAATTTTTGAAATAACTCCTTTATTACCATGACGGCCTGATAGTTTGTCTCCAACTTGAATTTTTCTTTGTATAGCTACATAAACTCTAACTTTTTGATTTACTCCAGGAGGTAAGTCTGCACCATCATCACGTTTCAAAATTTGTACATCAATGACTTTTCCTCTTTCACCATGAGGGACACGCAATGAAGTATCTCTAACTTCCCTGGCTTTTTCTCCGAAAATAGCTCTTAGTAGTCTTTCTTCGGGAGTTAATTCCGTCTCTCCTTTTGGAGTAACTTTTCCAACGAGATAATCACCTGGAGAAACTTCTGCTCCAATTCTCACTATTCCCATTTCATCTAAATCCATTAAGACTTCTTCAGCTACGTTAGGAATGTCTCTTGTTATTTCTTCTTCACCGAGCTTTGTATCACGTGCCTCTATTTCATGTTCTGCAATATGAACAGAAGTTAATACATCTTCCTTAACTAATCTTTCAGATATTACAATTGAGTCCTCAAAGTTGTACCCATCCCAAGGCATATATCCAACGAGTAAATTCTTTCCAAGTGCTAGTTCTCCACCTTGTGTGCTTGGACCGTCTGCTAAAACATCTCCTGGTTTTACTTTTGTTCCAACCTTAACTAATGGTTTTTGATTCCAACTTGTTGCTTGATTAGATCTTTTGAATTTCAAAACTTCAAATCTATGTTTTTTATTGGTTCCCTCTTCTTTAACTGCAATTTCATCACCAGAAACTTCTTCAACAGTACCTGCCACATTTGAAATTAAAGCTTCTCCTGAATCACGAGCTACATTTTCTTCCATACCAGTACCTACATAAGGCGCTTCAGTTCTTACTAGTGGAACAGCTTGTCTCTGCATATTAGAACCCATCAAAGCTCTGTTTGCATCATCGTGTTCAAGGAAAGGAATTAAAGCTGTAGTTACAGAACAAATTTGTTTTGGACTGACATCCATAAAGTCTATTTCTTTATCAGATACAAATGCTACTTCTCCACCATTCTGTCGTGATAGAACTCTTTTATTCTGAAATGTTCCGTCATCTTTAAGGGGTGCATTTGCTTGAGCAATTGTATAATTATCTTCCTCAGCAGCAGTCAAGTAAACAGCTTTATTTGTTTTAACAACTCCATTTTCAACCTTCCAATAAGGAGTTTCAATAAATCCAAATTTATTTACCCTTCCATATGTAGCAAGAGTACCAATAAGTCCGATGTTAGGACCCTCGGGTGTCTCGATAGGACACATTCTTCCGTAGTGCGAAGGATGAACATCTCTAACTTCGAAGCCTGCTCTTTCTCTTGAAAGACCTCCTGGACCCAATGCTGACAATCTTCTTCTGT
>CAXFIU010000110.1:0-1657 GCA_964003245.1 uncultured Candidatus Poseidoniales archaeon | reverse complement strand
ATGGGAGGAGGCAGCGGTCTCAAGTATGCAGCATCTACTATCATCTACCTCTCAAAGAAAAAAGAGAAAGACGGAAAAGATGTCATTGGAAACATTATCAAGGCAAAGACTCATAAGTCGCGTATAAGTAAGGAGAACAAAGAAGTTGAGATACGACTTTATTACGACGAACGTGGATTGGACAGATATTATGGGTTATTGGAACTGGGTGAAAAGCATGGAGTCTTCAAGCGGAAAGGGAATCGGATTATTGTTGGTGAATCTTCCGTTTATCCTTCTGCTATTCTTGCCGATCCTGACAAATATTTCACGGAAGAAGTAATGCAACTTCTAGAAGAAGCTGCAAACGAAGAATTTAGCTATGGTGAATAATGGATCGAATTGAAAAAGTCATCCTAAGAAACCTAGTTTATAACGAAGAATATCTCAGAAAAGTTCTACCTTTTGTTGAACCTGATTACTTCAATGATCGAAGTGAGAGAATTGTATTTGAACATATTACTAAATATGTTGCAGAGTACAATAGTTTGATAACAAAAGAGGTACTCCAAATTGAAATTGAAGACAGGCGTGATATCACCCAAGATGAAGTCAAAAATATATACGGAACAATAAATGAACTGGAAGATATTGAATGCGATTCTGAATGGTTAAGTGACACGACTGAGAAATGGTGTCGTGATCGTGCGATCTATCTGGCATTGATGGAATCTATTAAGATTGCAGATGGACAGGACGATAAGAAAAATCGAGACGCAATTCCAACAATTCTTTCAGATGCTTTATCTGTTTCTTTTAATCGTAATGTAGGACACGATTACTTAGAGGACTATGAAGAAAGGTACGAACTCTACAACAGGAAAGAAAGTCGAATTCAATTCGACCTTGAATTCTTTAATAAGATTACAAAGGGAGGTCTTCCAAATAAAACCCTTAATATCGCTCTCGCTGGTACTGGGGTCGGTAAATCTTTGTTTATGTGTCATCATGCTAGTTCTGTTCTTTTAGCTGGCAAGAATGTTTTATACATTACTCTTGAAATGGCAGAGGAAAAGATTGCAGAACGTATTGATGCAAATCTTTTGAATGTGAATATACAAGAGATCACTGATTTACCTAAACCAATCTTTGAAAGTAAAGTTACAAGTCTTGCAAAGAAGACTCAAGGTTCATTAATCATTAAGGAATATCCAACTGCATCCGCACACTCAGGACATTTCAAAGCATTACTTAATGAACTTGCATTGAAAAAGTCTTTCAAACCTGATATAATATTCATAGACTATCTTAATATTTGTGCCTCATCCAGATACAAAGCAGGGAGCAATGTCAATTCATACTCCTACATCAAAGCAATCGCTGAAGAACTTCGTGGTCTTGCAGTTGAAGCTAACGTACCGATTTTTAGTGCGACACAGACGACTCGTAGCGGGTTTGCTTCTTCTGATGTTGATCTCACCGATACCTCTGAATCCTTTGGTCTTCCCGCTACTGCTGATCTTATGTTTGCCCTCATCTCAACGGAGGAGTTGGAAGGACTAGGACAGATCATGGTTAAACAATTAAAGAACAGATATAACGATCCAACTTATAATCGTAGATTTGTAATTGGTGTTGATCGAGCTAAGATGAGATTATATGACTGCGAACAATCTGC
>CAXFIU010000109.1:0-1673 GCA_964003245.1 uncultured Candidatus Poseidoniales archaeon | reverse complement strand
TATAGCCAAACTATTGAGGGTCAAAAAGTTAGTGGAACTATGACAGGAAGGTCAGACTTGGTCACAGGAAATGAAGCAGGATCAAATAAAGGTTTAACTGGTGATCAGTATTTAGGTTCTGATCCTCTACCTTCTGGTAGACCAGCAGAAAAGGTTGGTTCTCTACAAACAATTCGCGGGAATGATGTAACAGGTACAGATGTCTCCAGAAGAAATAATGTAACTGGTAATGAAGCAGGTAGTTGTAAGAATGTGACAGGAGATGAGTATGTAGGTGCTGGACAATTTGATTCTTTTTGTGGTAGCAAGCCTGCTCCTGATCCAGCAAAAGTTGGCTTGAGTGTTACTAATAAAACTCAAAAAGTTAGTGGAACTATGACAGGTAGATCTCCTCTCGTAACAGGAGATGAACCTGGAACTTGCAAAGCAGTTACAGGTACACCCTATGCAGGATTAGATCAAGCAAATCAATGGTGTGATAATTCTGCATCATCTGAGATAGAGGATAGAACCCCTAGGAAACTTGGTACCCCTGCAGCAAGATTGACAGGCCAGCAACCTGGTATAGGTGGAAAGATGACAGGTGCTCATAAGGGTGCTTGTGAGCCTTTAACAGGAACTCCTTATGTAGGAGGAGATCAATTGACAGATAATTGTGGAGTTTCAAATATTCCTGAAGGTTATGCGCAGCAAGAAAATACTGAAAAAGCAGCTGCATGGACAAGCTTCAGTGTGAAATCCCCGGCGAGACAGGCTCATATTCAAAATGAAATCAACGCAGGTGTTACGGGTACTAGCTACGAAGACAGTTCAAGAATTACTGGCCCATTTGATATGGCTGCCAACAAAGTGACAGGAACGGAACAATTTCGCTTTGATCGAAAACCATTAAATTCTCAGAAAAATAAAGTTGATGAAATAGTTAATGAAGAGGCTAAGCAGAGACCAACTTCACAAATAACAGGTGAAGGACAATCAGCTGGATTAAATATAACTGGAGATGATTGGGCTAGAGGCGAACACGTTACTGGCACAGAAGGTGCTTCTGCTAAACGTAGAAATCCTTCGCGCCCAGGACCGATGAGTGCGATGAATGCATCTGAATTAAAAAGAAACCAAGAGGTTCCTGAGCCAGATTTCCTAATAACTGGTTCTAGTGGAAATACAAGGGATGGCCAGTTGGTCACTTTCTCTGGTGGAGCAAGAGGTTAAATAGTTGATGGCCTATCGTAATTTGGCCAAGAAATCTCTTCGTGGGCCTACAGCTCCTATGAAGAGATTTGACGACCTAGAGACTCAGAACTTGAATTCTAGAGTTATTAAAACCACTAAGTCTTTCTCCGATGAAATAAAAACCATTAGCTCTTTATCCACCGATCATCCATTAACCAATTCTCAAGAAAATCAGAAATTAAATCAATACGAAAATAAGGTTAAAGATCGATTTGATAATATCGTCCCTCTTTTGAAAAGAGTCTCTAGTCTTCAAAATGATTTGAATTTTGTGGAAAGAGCGCAAAGTTTATGTCACGCAGAATTAGGCTATGAATTACCACAACATATACTTGAAAAAGCTTGGGTTGGAAGTGTTGACATAAGTGCCTTGTTTGCATGGTGTGTTTTTCAATCACACCAATTGACGAGTAATGAATTTTTTAATTCAGATCCAATAG
>CAXFIU010000108.1:0-1685 GCA_964003245.1 uncultured Candidatus Poseidoniales archaeon | reverse complement strand
GCACTAGCGGCGGCCTTAGGAGGTATTGCAACAGTTACTGCACTCCATGTTGCTACATATTATTCTCCGGAAAAAGATACGTTATTAGATGGTGAAAAATTACTCGGCCCTGATTTAATGACTATTATGACATGGATTGATTGGGAAACAATCGGACTTCTAATAGGCATGATGGTCATGGTCGATATTCTTTCGAAAACGGGACTTTTTGAGTGGGCTGCCGTTCAGGCATATGCTCGCAGTGGAGGTTCGATATGGAGATTGACATTTATTCTATGCGTTATTACTGCTGTATTCTCAGCATTACTTGATAATGTGACTACTATTTTGTTGATAGTTCCTGTGACTATACAAATTTGTAAGGTATTAGATTTAGAGCCTGTTCCTTTAATTATAGCAGAGGTCATGTTCTCTAATATTGGAGGAGCAGCAACTCAGATTGGAGATCCTCCAAACATTATTATCGGCGCACAATTATCCAGCCAAAGCCTTAGTGGCACCGTATTAGAATCACAGAGTATCGGTTTTATTGATTTCATTATCCATGTCGCTCCAGCAGTATTGATTGCGATGGTGCCTGCGTTCTGGTTGTTGAGAATCATAGAAAAACCAGGGCTATCTGGATACAGGAGAAGGAATGTAGATTTACTTAAAATTCAGTACGGTATCAAAGACGCCGAACTACTTAAGAAATCAGGTGCTATTTTGATAATAGTAATTTTACTCTTCTTTGCCCATTCTCAGATTTCTCATCCCTTGTCGTCAGTTGCTATAATTGCCATAGTTGGGGCAGTTGTAATGCTTCTAGTGACATCACCACACCATGTAGAAGAACAATTAGATTCTGTAGAATGGACTACAATAATTTTCTTTGCCGGTTTATTTATTATGATTCATGGGCTTGAATTCATGGGGATGATAGAGATGATCGCAGATTTAATCTCAGATACTGTATCTAGAGCCTCTGAGAAAAATAGGTTGATGGTAGCTGTTTTGTTATTGCTATGGGTGTCTGCAATTGCATCTGCATTCATTGACAATATCCCTTACACCGCAACTATGGTCCCAGTAGTAATTGAACTGGCATCAGATCCCACACTAGGTCTTGCATTGGGACCTCTGGCATGGGCTTTAGCTCTTGGTGCCTGTCTCGGAGGAAATGGTACTATCATTGGTGCATCGGCTAATGTTGTCGCTGCAGGATTGGCTGAAGAATCAGGGAATGATATCTCATTTAATCGATTTTTCCGCACAGGTTTCCCGATTATGATACTTACACTCTTACTATCAACAGTATATGCTGTAGTAAGATATGCTATTGAGTGGTCCAATCCAATAATTCCATTTGTAATCATTGCTCTATTGGTTATTGGTAGTTTATGTTTAACTCCAATTGTTTACAAGGATTTAGAGAATTTAGAGAATTTAGATTTGAAAAACTTAGACTTAGAATCTGAATAAATTGATAAATTTAGTGCCTGATAAATCAATCTATTTAGTTAAATTATCTCAGATTTAAAATATTCTAAAATGATTTTTTGACGATTAAATACAGTGTTATTTTTTTCGGAAAAAATATTTTATCAATAATATCAGATTCGCTATACTCAGGCCCCTTAAAGAGGGGGTGCCGACCCTTGACTTCATATACCAAAGGTAGGTCGCGAGGCTGCTTATAGTGCGCT
>CAXFIU010000107.1:0-1698 GCA_964003245.1 uncultured Candidatus Poseidoniales archaeon | reverse complement strand
GCTCTTCCATACGCTCTTTACGTAGAGCTAGCTTTAATGATGTGTCATCGTCTAATCCAAGCGTTCTTCCTGCACCAATAGACTCAGCATTCTTGATTATCTGAGCTGTTTCGTCATATCCTTGCTGTAATGGGTCATTACTCGCGGAGATATTACCCATTTGAGCATAATTACGCTGATTCTGCTCGCCATTAAACTCAAGAGTACTCACGACTATTATTTATAAACCTAAATCTATTGTAGAAGGTAAATATCTTGGAAAATTAGTTCAATAATTTACTAAATGGGTGAGTCAATGGTGAAATTGGTGTCCCATATTTGGTTTCATCGTCTGATTTAGTCACATCATCTATTTCAATTGAATAACCTCTACTAATTGCTTCGGCATTTCTGGTTGGTACACCCATAAATTCGAGATCTTCTACAGATACTCCGCCATTCACGCGATTAATGTAGTCATTCCCTACATCTTGAACAGTAATCCGTCCAGCATTAACAGCACGGCGCTCGTTTTCCGACATAGAAATCATTTCAGCCTGACCATCTTGTCCAGCTAAAGGATTTGGATAGTAGTTTTTACCACTTATACGTACCATTCCTCTAGCACGCTCTGCTTGAGCCATGCCACCCATAGATTGATTTCCTTCACCCTCATAATCTAAAAATGCACGCATGCCAGGATCTGTGATTACCTTACCTTTTTCAAAAACAGACTGTATATCATTACCTCTTGACATTAACTGAATATCTCTATCAGACATACCCATAGCACGAGCATCCTCGGGTGAGAAGTCATTTTGATAAAGATTGCTATCTGTTGTAGGAAGTTGATTTGAATCGAAGTTTTGATTAGGCACAAAATCTGCTAATCCAAAGTTTTTCATGTAATCTGCTTCATTTACATCATCAAATGTCAAGCCCATAGATGTATCAAGTCCACCACCTGATTTTCTTTTGGGATCTTGAATTGTAGTACTATCTATCGTACTGTCTATAGTGCTATCTGTTGTGCCGTCATCAGCTGTTGATGTATCACTTACTTTAGTTTGCAGCTTTGGCATTCCATCGCTATCAATATAAATATCTCTACCTTGTGAATCTTTTAATCCACCTGGCATAACTGCATCTAAAGCCCTCATTGAATCTGTTGCTAGTCTTTTACCTAAAGGCTCAGTAGTATATGGTGCAGCGGCATCTGCAATTATTTTGGCAAGTTGATATTGCGTTAGTGTCCCAACTGGACCACCAAATCCAATACCACCGCCTGCTGAACCAGAATTTACAATTTTACTTTTAACACCTTGCAATCCTTTCCCGCCTTTTTTCACTGCCCTACCTCCAGCAGCGGCATCTGCTTCTACTTGCTGCCGAACTTTGCTGGCATTATAGTTACGAAAATCTTGTAATTCTTGCTGAGCCCTAGTCATTTTTGGGCCTTGTTGTTTTGGACTTACTTGATTTTGAATACCTGACATTGTACGCCGCAGGAATTCCATCGGATCAATATTAGGAATATTGGCCATAGCAGTTTTCAATTAAAGCTTTTTCTATTCTATTAAATTGTCGTAATTAATTACAGCCCATATAACCCAGCACACAGCAAGCATGAATATCGACAACAAAATGTTTACACTCCAGACAACCATAATTTCCCCTTAGTTTGACTACCCAACTACGCTAACTACACTCTGCTCTATA
>CAXFIU010000106.1:0-1699 GCA_964003245.1 uncultured Candidatus Poseidoniales archaeon | reverse complement strand
CATTTGATAATATTTCCAACAACCTCAGTACCATCCTTTTCCTTCTTTTTTGATAGATATATAATTGTTGATGAAGCGTATTTGAGTCCACTTCCACCTCCCATTTCTTTCGTAGGCACATAAGAACCAATTACATCATATGTATGATTAGTAACGAGCATTGGAACATTTGCTTTACCTAACTTAAGAGTAAGAACACGGAACGCACCTTTAATAAGTTGACTCTTAGTCATGTCACGTACCTGTTTATCTGCTGCAACGTCTGCAATCTCTTTCTCTGTAGAAAGCATACCTAGAGAATCTAAAACAAACATTAAGGGTTGACGCTTATCTTCTGATTGTTCTACATAATTGTCTAAGATTCTACATGCTTGAGTTCGGAACTGTTCGATAGTTGCAACAGGAACTATCAACATACGATCAGATGCAATACCACGATCTTCAATCATCTGCTTAGATATAGCAGACTCAGATTCAAAATAAATTACTCCAGCATCGGGATTGCTGTCAAGAAAATGCTGAACAATCCCAAGGCAAAAGAAAGTCTTGCCAGTAGAAGACTCACCAGCGATAGCAGTGATTTTGTTTGAGGGAACTCCACCGTAGATTGAACCGCTAACCAAAGCATTGAAAATGTGACTACCAGTATCAATGAAATCAGCACTGTCTCCTGCTGAGACACCATCACTAACAAGTCCTGCATACTCATTACCAATCTCCTTTGCTACATCTGTTAGAAAACTCATTAATCTTTCTTAAATAATTTTGTAATGTAATTAGAACGTTTCATGGCACGTTCAAACCATTTTGCTTCGTCTTTGTCGAAGAACTCCTTCTCACTAGGATTTTCTCCAGCACTGAAGGCTTTCTGATATTCAACAATGTATGTGGTCATCCGAATAAAAATTCAAGGTTAGCAACTTTTTCTGGCTTCCATCCTATTGTATCCATAATGACTTTAATTGGTTCAAGAAAACTCTTGCTAAATTGTAAGTCATAATCCACCTGTTTGTCAAGCCCAAATTCATGAGGAAAAGTGCTTAAGAAACTAATCACATTTTCTCCGATCTTGTTGGGTGTCTTTAAGTATACAAATTTAATCTTCTCGCCATCCTGTATTAAGGGATACTTATGTTTCAATTTGTTTTTCTTATTATGAAAATTGTAGAGTAATGCTCCTCTAACATGAATAGGTGTCCCTTTTGAATAAAGGGTAGCAGGATGTGCCCATTTATTTAGATTATTACAACCTCTTGGAAATGATATATCTTCAACAGGTAATGATGTAAATTTTTCCTTAAAATCAGCAATAAATTTCTGTGCTGCATCCTCATCTTCATTCACAATAACTGTCAATGCGTCTCTAATTGCTGTACGACAAGCAGCAGGAGTAGAGGACTTAACTGCCTCCAAACCCATGATCTTTAGTTTAGGTTTTTCATAGCGAACACCTTCACTATCCCACACATTAAGAATGTAACGTTTCTTAGCAGTCCATATACCTTTATTAGCAATGTTCTCTCGCTTCATGAACATCTTCTGTTCATAAGCACCTACGTACTTGGCCAATTCTTCATAAGAACTCGTAATATACTTCTCAAGTTCCATCTCACAGATCTTATTAAGGAACGAGACAACGCTCTTATCAGTTTTCTCTCTGCCCTTGTATACACTCTCGACCAAAGGACCAAGGTTGAGG
>CAXFIU010000105.1:0-1703 GCA_964003245.1 uncultured Candidatus Poseidoniales archaeon | reverse complement strand
ATGAAGAGAAGGCATGGGCAGATTATTTGTTCCAAGATGGTTCTATGATAGGATTGAATGATAAATTATTACAACAGTATGTTGAATGGGTTGCGAATCGTAGATTGAGATCTATTGGTTTGAAACCTTTATATGATATTCCTGCAAAGAATAATCCATTACCTTGGACAGAGCATTGGATTAGTTCTAAGGGATTACAAGTAGCACCACAAGAGACGGAGGTAGAGTCTTATGTCGTCGGAGGAATCAAACAAGATGTCAAAAAAGACACCTTCTCAGGATTCAAACTCTGAGATAGAGTGGGATTTTGAAGAAATGAAAAAGGCAATACTTGATAGTGCTGATGATTATGATAAACTTGTTGGTGGATAATGATTGATGAAGATTGGGATGCTATGAGTATGGAAGAGATAGCAGAATATTTTATAGATAAAAATTTTTTTGAAAAGACTAGTTGTAATTGTCCGAAATGGAATAGGATGATGACAAAAATAGTAGAAAAATATGGAGAGATAAAACCCTATCCAGAGACAGGATGTGGTATACATCCTAATGCTTATCTAAATAACGGAGAATGATATAAAAATTATGAAATGGCATCGAATAGTGAGAGCGATTATGAAAATCCCTGGTACTACAAAGGTACAGCTTTCACTTCTGACGATATTGGCGATTTCTTCGGTTTCGTCTACTGCATTACTAATAACCAGTCGGGTAAACAATACATCGGTAGAAAATATTTCATCCAAAAACGTAAGCCTAGAGGTGGTAAGAGACGGGTTACGTCTGAGAGTGACTGGAAACGATACTATGGAAGCTCTGACGAACTTAATTCAGATAGAAAGTTACTTGGAAACCTTGCGTTCAAACGAGAGATCTTATCCCTCCACACCAGACTCGGAGATGTAAACTACGAAGAGACTAAACAGTTGTTTCTTAACAATGTATTGATGGAGTCCCTTGACAATGGAGAACCAGCATATTATAATAGTAACATTCTAGGCAGATACATGAAAAAAAATTATGGAAACTTTGGAACAGACGCTTAAGAATACTCATGATTGGACTCTTAAAAGAGTTGATTTTTTGTCTAAGAAAAATAAACATAATGATGCTTATTGTATTGTTGAAGAGTTTTCTGAATGGTTAGATCCTGATGTTGATGATCATGATGTTTTCTCTATGGAGTACATAGGAGAAGGTAGTAATTATGAGTAACTATTCTCCAGAACAATTAAAGTTAAGGAAGGAAGTACTTAGAATTCTTATAAGGAAGTATGGGCATGAGGGTAATAATAAAGCAATATATGAATGTGCTGATGAGTGGGTAGAAAAGTATGCTATAAGTGCTGGTGTTGTTGACTATTACAACGCTTATAAACAATCTTTTATAAATAAATCACTCGAAAAATAAACAATGCAAAAAATTGTAAATGTACTTGCTATTGCGTCTGGTGTTGTATCTGCTGCCATTGTCGCTAGTGGTGTATTTGTATATGTCAACAGAGATTCAATTGTTGATAGTATCAAGTCTCAAGCTATTGAAGCAGTTACTGGGTCTTTAGGTGGACTAGGTGGTGGATTGGGTGGAGATCTTCCAATAGGTACTCCTGATCTTGCACCTGCTGCTCCTGATGCTGCTGCTGTTCCATCAGGTGGTTTAGGAGTTCCAACTTTTTAGGGTGCTATATATAATAGTCACT
>CAXFIU010000104.1:0-1717 GCA_964003245.1 uncultured Candidatus Poseidoniales archaeon | reverse complement strand
CAAGCTTTTACATACTACGGTCATAGAGAAAAATTAAGACTGATTGGAAAAGAGGACCTCCTCGAACCTCTTCAAAAAACTGCCCTAAATATTGCTAAAGAAGCAGCCAATGATTTCAAAGATTTGGATTTGCTAGTTTGTGGGGATGTTGCAAATACAAATATTTTTGATCCAACAGATAAATCATCTTCACTTGAATGTCAGAGCATGTATGAAGAACAAATTAGATGGGCAAAAGAGGCGGGAGTTGATTTTATCGTTGCAGAAACAATTGATTGGGTAGATGAGATGAAGATTGCTCTTAAAGCAATAAAGGATGAAGGATTAATTGCTGTTACAAACTTTGCAATTCCTAAAGGAGATAAAACAAGAGATGGTTATTCAGGAGAGGATGCATGTAAAATTATGGAAGACTTAGGTGCAGACGTAGTTGGATTAAATTGTCACCGTGGACCTAAAATGACTATGAAGATTTTAGAAAAAATTCGTAATAAAGTTTCATGTCATGTCGCTGGATTACCAGTTCCTTATCGAACAACTGAAGCAGAACCTGGATTTCTTAATATAACTGATCCTAATTGTGAAATTATATCTGGTCAAAATGCATTCCCAGTTGCACTCGATGGACTCTATTGTAATCGATTTGAAATGGCTGAATTTGCTAAGCAATGTTATTCTAAAAAAATCAACTTTATTGGAATATGTTGCGGCGCCGAAGCTCACCATGTTAGAGAGATGGCAGTTGCAGTTGGAAAAAAACCAATCTCAATGAAATATATGCCTGATATGAGTAAACATTTTCATCATGGTACAGATAAATCACTTAAAAAGGTAAATACGGAGTTTGATTATTAAGCATGGAAGGCCATGCAAAGGTAGTCGTGATTGGTGGAGGAGTCGTAGGCTGTTCAATTCTATATCATCTTGCAAAATTTGGATTAGAAGACTGTATTCTTCTTGAAAGAAAAGAACTAACCGCCGGATCATCATGGCATGCTGCAGGCAATATTCACGTTATCTCTTCAGATCCAAATATTTCTAGAATGATGGCGTATACAATTAACCTCTACAAGGAAATTGAGAAAGTCTCAGGACACTCGGTCGGCTTACAAGAATGTGGAGGATTTTATCTCGCATCTAATGATGTATGGGCTGATTACCTTAAACGAGAGAGGTCAAAAGCAAGGTATATGGGACTTGATCAAGAATTTATATCCTTAAGTGAAGTGAAGGAAAAAAATCCACTTATTGATCCTTCTCGCTACAAACTAGCTTTATGGGATCCAATTGACGGCCATGTAGATCCAGTAGGCGTTACAATTGCATTTGCCAAGGCTGCAAAAACATATGGTGGAAAATATTATACTAATGTTGAAGTTATTGACCTCAAACAGAATAAAGATAGTACGTGGAATGTATTTACAGATAATGGAAACATAAAAGCTGATATTGTCATCAATGCTGGAGGTCTTTGGGCTAGAGAAATAGGAAAGCTTGCTGGGATTCAACTCCCCGTACAGCCTATGGAACATCATTATTTAATTACTGAAAGTATCCCTGAGATTGAGTCTATGAATGGTGGTAAACGACTTCCAATTGGGACAGATTTTGAAGGCAACATGTATTTTCGTCAGGAAGGAAATGGACTTCTTCTTGGTACTTATGAAACAAAAGCAACTCCATGGATGGTTGAGGGCACACCTAGAGATTTTGGTCA
>CAXFIU010000103.1:0-1752 GCA_964003245.1 uncultured Candidatus Poseidoniales archaeon | reverse complement strand
GTTTTTATGATCCAACCAATCCAACAGGTAAAGGCTCAGAAGATCTTACTGAAGACAACGAAGGTAAAACTACTGCTGAAATATCAAGATCTCTTAGATCACCCATGCTGAGTTTTTCAAATACTGATATGGCGTTTAGAGATGAGTTATTAGTTGCAGGAAGTTATCACGGCTTCAATATGTATAAGATTGACTCCAATGGGATTCCTAATCTCATATCATCGGTTGTTTGTCCGGGTGGTCAAGGCGATGTATCAATTGTTGGCGATATACTTATCATGTCTGTTGAAGAGAATAGAAGTAGGATAGATTGTGGGCTTGAAGGTGTTAGTAGAGACGCAAGCCCTGAAAGGTTTAGAGGAATAAGAATATTTGATATCTCAGACTTAGAAAGACCAAAGCAGGTCGGTGCTGTTCAAACCTGTAGAGGTTCACACACTCACTCTGTAGTTGATGGACCGACAGCGGATGGAAAAATAATTGTCTATAACTCTGGGACTGGAGGAGTTAGAGATGATGAAGAAATGGAAGAATGTATAGGCAATATTGCGGGTGATCAAAGAACAGCATTGTTTAGGATTGATGTTATAGAAATACCAGTTGCAGATCCCTCAAAGTCAAGGATCGTATCAAGCCCAGCTGTATTTGCCGATCCTGAAACTGGTTCACTAGCTGGTCTATGGCGAGGCGGGGATCATGGAGATGATACTCAAGATACTAGAAGGACAGATCAGTGTCATGATATTACAGTGTTCCCATCAGCTAAGATAGCTGCAGGAGCTTGCTCTGGAAACGGAATTCTTTTTGATATTTCTGATCCATATAATCCAAAGAGATTAGATGTTGTTACTGATATAGGTTTCGCATATTGGCATTCAGCTACTTTTAATAATGATGGAACTAAAGTTATCTTCACCGATGAATGGGGTGGAGGCGGAAGAGCTAGATGCAGAGCATGGGATCCATTAGATTGGGGAGCTGATGCTATATACGATATTGTTGATAATAAATTAGAATTTAGAAGCCATTACAAAATGCCGGCACCGCAAATGGAAACAGAAAATTGTGTTGCGCATAATGGCTCAATAATTCCAATACCTAATCGTGATATCTTTGTTCAAGCTTGGTATCAGGGTGGACTTTCTATAATGGATTTCACAGATTCTTCAAACCCTATTGAAATAGCTTATTTCGACAGAGGCCCGATTCTTAAGGATCTTTTAATATCTGGAGGTTATTGGTCGACTTATTATTATGAAGGTTATATCTATGGTACTGAGATTAAAAGAGGTTTAGATGTCTTTAAGCTCTTGCCAAGTGAATACCTTAGCCAAGAGGAAATAGCTGCTGCAGAGAATGCTTATCCTGCTCAAGGTCCCAGCAGGGTATTCAATCCACAGCAACAAGTTCCTTTAGTTTGGCCTACTGCTGGATCTGAATAATCCCAGTCACTAGATATGTCTATCAATCTTTTCTCCATTGGAAGAATTTTAATTGGCATATATTTCCTGCTCCCAGGAATTGCAAAAGTATTCCTTTTTTCAGCAAATTTAGAGGTTGTGATTGCAAAAGAAGTTCCCTTCCCGGTCTTTTCTTTGTCTATTGTGGCAATGGCTCAAATAATATGGGGATCATTTATTATATTTGGGAAGCATCTTAAAATTAGCTCTATTGCTTTAGCAATAACTACCTTGCTTATAAACTTTTATATTCATGATTTTTGGAATTTAGCCGGTGATCCAAATCAAGCCC
>CAXFIU010000102.1:0-1779 GCA_964003245.1 uncultured Candidatus Poseidoniales archaeon | reverse complement strand
CAACGGATGTCTATACTATTCGAGATAATAATGAAGCATTTCAATTAAAAGATGGGAGAATTATTCACTTGCTTGCTAGAGGACGTTTAGTTAATCTTGCTGCTGCTGAAGGCCATCCGAGTGAAGTTATGGATATGTCATTTGCAAATCAATTTCTCGCATTGTGTAGATTGGCTAAGGAAGGTGAATCTTATTCTAATTCGGTTTATGATATAACCAAAGAACAAGATAGCGAATTAGCATCATTGAAACTATCCACTACTGGAATAACAATTGACGAATTGACCGATGAACAAATAAAATACTCAACCGATTATAGCATAGGGACATAATTGTGAGTATATTTTATATTTTACCAATCTGGTAAATTAGGTTGATATTTCGAATTAATTTTTTCTCCCGAATCGATAATTATCTCAAGTCTCTCTATAACTGCCGGACTTCTATTCTTCAGCATTGAGTTATACACCACGCTTCCTCTTATTGAATCGGGAATACATAACTTTCCTGATGATGTTTCATAATCAATTGCTCTATCTACATCTAATGCATGTCGATTTCTTGATTGCAGTAAACCCATAGACAATCTAGTTAGTATACCAAAGGCTGCTAAAATCAAAAGAAAAACCAGTATGAAACCAAACATAGTCCCTCCTAAGAAGGTCATAGCAATACTACCAAAAATAAATACCACAGGTGCTATGAAAGCTACTAGCCAGAAAGTTGAAGATAATGGTTTTACTTTCCTCATTTTCTCAATTATTTCCCATCTTGGATGGTTCGGATCCTGGGGTCTAAAAATTTCCTCCTTCTCCATCTTTGCGGCTCTATCTACCATTTCCTTCACCCCTTGCATCCTCATTGCCTGTTGTTTAGTTGTTTCATCCATCCCTTCATCATGTAATTCTGCTAGTCTTTCAGCGCATTCGTCATACAACCCCAATCTAACCAAGATGGCAATTTGTTCTATTATAGGTGTCACATTCTTTGGAAATTGAACTCTACAATCTTCCCACCATTGTAGGGCATCTTCAAGCATTCCCAAATGATCTAATAGGATTCTTCCCCCTATTTTCCAAGCTTCTAAGTTCTCAGGTTCGTATTGAACCACTTTTTTCAGAGCGGTCATAGACTTAGCCGATTGTTGTAATGATGGTTGAACTGGCTTCCCCTTGGTAGGCGGAGGTAGTGACCACATAGCAACAGCCATCCAAGCTTCTGTATTCTCCTCATCGATTTCGACTACTTCTTTTGCCAGCCTTATGGCATCGTCGAAGTCACCATTTTCTCTAGAATCCACTGCGTTAAGCCAAATCTCTTCCGCACTCTTCGCCATAAACTTCGGTGTTCGTTCTAAGAAATTAATCCTCGGGTATGAGAGGTTCTCTTTAATCTAAATTTATCTTCTAGAATTGAACTTTCTACCGTTCCTAGAATTATTGCCCTGCCTACTATTTCCACCTCTGGATTTAGATTGTCGATTTGTTTGTCTGCGAGATGAGTTTCTACCTCCATCTCCTCTTCGGTCAGGTCTTCTAGTTCTGGCCGGTGTATTTCTTCTACCTTTATTTTCTCCGGAACTACCAGGTTTTCTTACATCGCAGTTAGATCGATTACAGAAATTTTTACTTGCATAATTATGATTTTTACACTTGGGGCATATCCAATCCCCGGGTTTCATATTCGTTTCATTACTTCTTTGGTTTCTTCTTTGATTATTACCTGGTTTTTTCTCATTACAATTTGAACGATTACAAAATTGTTTATTTGCATAGTTAT
>CAXFIU010000101.1:0-1823 GCA_964003245.1 uncultured Candidatus Poseidoniales archaeon | reverse complement strand
CAGATTGCTAGATCCATATCTATAGCAGAATCCCCACTAGAAGGGGCACCAATTGTGATTGCCAAAAAACCGAATAAATCAAATCCGGCTAGTCAGAATCTATGGGATTTCGCAAAAGAAGCTGATTTAAGAATCCAAAGAATTCAAGGGAATTAATCTTCACTAACCCTTTCAAGAGTTGATTGTTTAGCCTCTAAGATTATTTTTTCCCATTTGACTTTCAATTGAGATTCTAGAGATTTCATAATCTCATTAACTTCTTTCTTAGAAATATCAGTCCTCTTGGAAAATTGTTCTTCGAGGTTTTTGAGTAATTCAGTTTCTCTCTCTTTAGCGAAATTAGCAACTCTCTGCTCCATTTCAACTTCGCTTTCTAATGCTAATTCTTGGCGACGGAGTGATAATGCTGCTTCCATTGTTTTTCTTTCGGCTCTAAATCTTCTATCGAGGTCTGTCAAAGCAATCTGTTCAGCCTCTTCCTCAAGAGACTTGATTCTAACATCAACATCAGTTAACATTTCTTTCTCTAATGACTTGCGCTCGACTTTCAGTTGCTTGTCTAACTCTGATTCTCTAGCCTTTCTTGCTTCAGCAAGCCTTTCTCTCATTTGAATTTCTTGATCTAAACGATAAGCCTCTACCTTTCGATGAACTTGTGATTCCATTACTTCACGAAGATCCATCTCAACTCTTCTTTCCATTCTCTCAACATCTTGATTTGCTTCTAACTCTAATCTTTCACTCAAAAATGCCTGTCTACGAGTAAGTTCTACTTCCATTTCAGACTTTAATCGATTTCGTAATTTCGAGGTGTGGGCCTCTATACGTCTATCTCTTTCTAAGTCAAGTTGTTCTCTAAGTCGATTTTCTTCACGACGTAAACGGTGAAGCATTTCTTCACGAAGAATCCTTTCTTCTCTTTCTAGAGCTTCAGTTTCAAGTCTCTCCATTTCTTCTTCAAGACCTGCCCTTAAATCTGCTTCAATATTTTGAAGCTGTTCTTCGAATAAAATTTCATTGGCTTTTCGTATTGCACCATGCATTCCTGATACTCGCTCTGTCATCTCTGCGATACGCATTCTTCTTTCTCTGCGAATACCAGATCTCAGTTTTGATTCTTCATCTAATCTGTCACGAGCCCGTGCTACCGAATCCATAGTAGAAGAAGCAGAGAGGACATGCTGAGCGCGAAGGCTAGAAAGTTCATCGATACCTTCGGTATCATTCCCTTTTGGCGACTTGCTTTCACTCATGGGTACCCATCCCCATCTTTACGGTATTTCTTGACTATATGATAGCGATGGTTGTAATTCTCACCATAATCCCTGTTTTGTTAGGGTTTGAAGAATACACAGGATTGATTTTTACTACTTTAGAATGTTACGTTAAATGCGGATTCACAAGCTGGACAATCTAGCTGACGAGTACCGGGGCGTGGACGAATACGTAGTTTCCTTTCACAAGCTGGACACTCTATTTCCACCTTTACAACTTTTGGAGTTAGAGTAAAAACACCTGTACATCCACTACAAGTTAAAGAAACCGGCCTCTCATCAGTTCCAGCGACTAGAATCATATTGCAATGAGGGCAAGGTACTGATTCTTCAATCAAAGCATCAACTGTAGGTTGATGTGAAACACGGCAAATTGCCTCACATATTTCACACTGAATTTCACCTAGACCCGGTGGCAACATATGGTTGCAATGTGCACATTCTGCCAATGGAGCTGCGTGTTTCGACTCGACCTCTAATGAATCGGACATATCCCTCGCTACCCCTTATTGGTTATCAAGCGGTCGTATTATTGGTCTTGAAAAGTGC
>CAXFIU010000100.1:0-1848 GCA_964003245.1 uncultured Candidatus Poseidoniales archaeon | reverse complement strand
GGAGTGCCTCAATGATGGTGCTGATGCTTATTCTGCATGTTTTCCGTGTTTATTTAACTGGAGGTTTCAAAAGGCCAAGAGAATTGACATGGATTACTGGCGTTGTTATGGCAGTAATAACAGTTGCTTTTGGAGTAACTGGTTATTCATTACCTTGGGATCAGGTTGGATATTGGGCTGTGAAAATCGTTTCAGGTGTCCCAGCTGCAATTCCAGTTATTGGTGATTTTATGGTCGAACTTCTTAGAGGCGGTGAGAGCGTTGGTCAGACAACTTTGACAAGATTTTACAGTCTTCATACTTTTGTTATGCCATGGCTACTTGCGGTGTTTATGTTGATGCATTTTCTAATGATTAGGAAGCAAGGTATTTCCGGTCCGTTATAGTTGTAGAAAAAGCTACTAATCCAAAAATCAAAACTCTCCTAAATTATGTCAACTCTTAAAAAGCCTGACTTATCAGATACGAAGTTAAGAGCGAAGCTTGCTAAAGGGATGGGGCATAATTATTACGGAGAACCAGCTTGGCCTAACGACCTACTATATATTTTCCCAGTCGTTATTCTTGGAACCATTGCGTGTGTAGTTGGTCTTGCAGTTTTAGATCCTGCATTTCTTGGTGATAAGGCTAATCCTTTTGCAACTCCCCTAGAGATTCTCCCTGAGTGGTACTTGTATCCAGTCTTTCAAATCCTACGTGTAGTTCCCAATAAATTGCTTGGTATTGCACTTCAAACGTTAATACCTCTTGGCTTGATGATTCTACCTTTCATCGAAAATATCAATAAATTTGCTAACCCTTTCAGAAGACCAGTTGCAATGTCTTTATTCTTGTTTGGAACAGTTTTAACAATGTATCTTGGAATTGGAGCATGCTTACCAATCGATAAATCTTTGACTCTAGGTTTGTTCTAGAAGATCTAATCTAAATCAAGCATCAACACGTCATCAGGCTCAGCTCTTAAAAGATGATGCATCAATAGGAATCCGACAATAGTCCAAGTTTGGTAAGTTCTTGATTGCTGACCTACCCATGTACCTGTTGGTCCATCAAAATATTCTGCCCATTTTTGCCTTGGAAGTTGATTTAATTGACTCCAATAACATTCTTCAACTAGAGCTCTCATTTGTCCCATTAATAAAACATCAGCTTTTGGGTAACGTTTTTCATGAAGCAATATAGAAGCACCAAAAAACCATAAAAGGCTTGGCCAATGTCCTCCATTGTGATAACTCCAAGGCCAGTTCTTGGGGTCTGAACCAGTTTTATTTTGCCATTCTTCTATGTCCATTGGTGGATGACAAATTCTCATTGGCATTTGTGCCATGAGGTGTTCACGGTTATGAAGAACCAGACGAAATAATGCTCTCTGTTGAGGTGCTGTCAATACTCCAAACATGCATGCTAATGAATTCCCCAAGCTGTAAAAACGAAAATCTGGTCTACCAGTTCTTATATTTCCAATAAGGTATCCACCTCTATTCTCGAGCCAATCTTGAAGCCATGAAGGGACTACTTGGGGCTGGACATTGAATTCATTTTGATGTTGATCTTCACCATATTGCTCAGTAGGTCTTCTTCTTAGCACTTGCATTGTTTTACTCGTAACCCAATAGTGCTTTAAAAGAAATTGACGAAGATCCTGTACCCACTGACGAGTTAAAACAAGTCTCTGATCAAGTAAGCGACTTTTTTGATTTTTCCTACTTAATTCCATTAGTTGAATACAACTTTTTAAACATGCATGCAACAAAACCTCTACCTCAAGAGGGGCGCCCCAAACATCCATGGGTCGATCGATCATAAATGAGCAATCTGGAACGAATAAAACTGGATTGCCCTCAAAAG
>CAXFIU010000099.1:0-1956 GCA_964003245.1 uncultured Candidatus Poseidoniales archaeon | reverse complement strand
CACATGCTGCAAGCCCCCATGCCAAAACAGCATTATCAAGAATATAAACAAATTGAGATTCTGAGGCTGTATTAATAATGTTCATCTATCTCTATTTGTAATGTAATCAGCCAATGCAAGAAGAGGAGCTGATTTCTCTGGCCAAGGATCAAGAGCATTTTTCGCTTGAGCGACTAAATGATCTGCCCTCTTTCTTGATTCATCTAGACCAAGTAATTTGGGATAAGTAGTCTTATCAGCAATTAAATCCTTTCCAGCTGTTTTTCCCAATATTTCACTACTGGCAGTTACATCAAGAATGTCATCAATTATTTGAAATGCCAAGCCAATTCCTCTTGCATAGACACTTAATGCTTCAAGAAGCTTCTCATCCGCTCCGCCAATTAATGCACCACAAGTCACGCAAGCCTTAAGCAGAGCTCCTGTTTTGTGAAGATGGATATACTCTAAGGTTTCTAAATCCACCTCCTTACCCTCACAATCTAGATCAACTATTTGCCCACCAACTAATCCAGGAGCTCCTGCGACTAAAGAGAGTTCACCAACTACTTTCAAGAGTCTTTCTGTTGGCACGCCTTCTGTACGAATTGATACCATCTCAAAGGCACGTGTTAAAAGAGCATCCCCAGCAAGAATGGCTACAGCATCACCGTAGACTTTATGATTTGTGGGACGCCCTCTACGAAGATCGTCATTATCCATTGAGGGAAGGTCGTCATGGATAAGAGACATTGTATGAATCATTTCCAGAGCTACTGCTGTAGGAAGTGCTTTCTCGACCTCACCTCCTGCAAGTTCACAGGCAGCAAGACAAAGTATTGGCCTTAATCTTTTCCCTCCGGCCAAAAGCGAGTAGCGCATAGATTCTCTTAATTTTTCTGGCTTTTCAGGGCCCAGAGACGCATCTAGCGCATCTTCAACGCGAGTTCTAGCTTTCTCTAGATACTCAGCGAAGTCAAAAGAAGCGATTGCTTCCTGCATGCAAATAATCGATTCCTATCAATTCTCTCAGGACATTGTGATTCATGGAAGTAAATGACTAATAGTTAAAGGTAATCCACAATGTTTCTGCCACCTGTCAACAGTATTTGCCAGAAGCATTGTTACTGTCATAGGCCCTACACCACCTGGAACAGGCGAAAAAGCAGCTACTTTATGTTCAATTTCATATGTCTTTACATCTCCACAAAGTTTAGTTTTTTTACTTTCGTTCAAATCTTTTGTGTTAGAGGGAAGTCTGTGAATGCCCACATCAATAACAACAGAATTATCACCCACATGATTTTCACCAATGAGGTGGGGCTTACCAGCTGCTACCACAAGTAAATCAGCTTCCCTCGTCAAAGATATTAAATCTTTGGTTTTTGAATGAGCAACTGTGACAGTGGCATTTGCAGCTTCAAGCATTAACGCCATTGGCTTTCCAACAAGGATGCTTCGACCGACAACTACTGCTCTTTTTCCTTCAATTTTTATTTGGTTTCGCTTTAGTAGAGCCATGACACCAGCTGGTGTACATGATCTTGGCCCTTTTTCACCTTTTACCAATTTCCCAAGATTCAAAGGATGTAATCCATCAGCATCTTTATCAGGATCAATACTCCTAAGCAAAGAGGCCTCATCAAGATGGGACGGCAATGGAAGTTGCAACAAGATTCCATCAACATCTTTTTCTTTATTCAAGTTTTTAATAATTTCTACAAGTTCCTCCAATGAAATATCTTCTTTTAAATGCTTTGCAAAACTTCTAACACCCACTCGATCACAAGCTTTTTCCTTGTAATTGACATAAACTTCACTTGCAGGATCGTTACCTACTCTTAGAACCGCAAGGCCAGGGGGACGTTTTGCAACTTCCAATCCAGATTCGATAGTCTGTTGAAGTGTAAGCTCCATTTCCCGAGCAAGTTTTTTTCCATCTAAAATGTTTGGCATAAATAAAATGAATTCAATTTC
>CAXFIU010000098.1:0-1966 GCA_964003245.1 uncultured Candidatus Poseidoniales archaeon | reverse complement strand
AGGGGGGTTCTGGGGCCAGAAATGGGTTTTACCCCGACATCATGTGACTGATTCTTGATACGCAACAGCATACGCTTCGAGCGGTTTACTCATCTCAGTCTAGTCAGGAACCAAATCCCCTCAACATAGCCAATATAGGTCATATTGGGGGCTTTGTCTAGGTGGCTTGTGACACTAATCAGACTGGTATCCATTGTCCATTAACCAACGTCTTACAGCATAGGCTGTGATCTGGTCTGGCAAGGTTACGATCTTGAGTAAGTCACGCCTCCTATAGATGGAATAAGACTCTCTTTGAGGGTCTCTCCATATCACCAGTGGATGATTAAGTTTCTCCACTGGTTAGTTTAGTATCATAATACTTATCAACAACTCCTTCTAATTTCTTGAATATGTTATCAACATCTTCTCTAAAATCAGGGTCATAAGCATAATCATCAGAAGGGTCAATATACCCCTCCATGATATAAAGAATGGTTGACATTTGCCCTTCGGTAAGTGTTACATTGTGCTTACGATTAAGATCACTCATTGTTAGTTTACCTCCGTAAATGGAATAATGTACTTTGAACCAGTTGAATCATACTTAGATGAAAGATCAACAGTCGATTGAATTAAATAACAATCAATGCACTTAAGAGCCCATTGAATTTGTTTAGTTTTAATGTCATAACAAATTGAGTAATTCATTAGGCCTCCAATGCTACAAATTGTGCAGGCATATATTCAGAAGTTACTCTATACTTACAATCTTTAATATACTCTCTTACTTGATAATAAAACTCATCACGGCTGATTAACATTTTCTTTTGAGTATCACCTTTAAATGATAATACTTTTAACATACGATTGCTGATCAGTTTACCATCCCAATTCTTTACAGGATAGAAGTCAACAACCATATTACCGTCTTTGGATGTAATTTCCATGATTAAGCTCCTGCTTGAATGTTTAATGAATTTGCATGTAATTGTTTATTAATTACACATGATTGGTGAATGTTAAATAAGGTCTCAAAATTAACCCCTTCAAAATCATTCCATTCTGATACATAATCAGAATTGTCAAAATCACCAGTTCCATCTATATTTTCAGGGCAACTTCTGAAGTCGTTGTTATCATCAACCCAGAAGATTCTACCAAATGAATTAGAATGAAACATTAATCAACCTCCATAGAAAAATCAATAGCAAACTCGGTTACATTGTCAGTGTACTCTGTGATTTTAATAGGACACTGATTTAACCATTCTTGGAACTGTTCATACAGCTCCTCTTGTCTAACTTCTTTTAAATCCATGATTAATTACCCCATGATAAATGAAATTTTTCAAGTAATATATCTCTTACACGCTCTCTATCAAGTGAATCTCCATCACCCCATTGATATTCAGGGAAAGCACGATAAGTACACATTTGAAGATAAAGAAATGAGGCTTCAGCAATCATCTTCTTAGTTAGTCCCTGAATTGGATATAATACATCAGGATAACTGGGCAAGTAGAATGATGCGACATAATCGGTGAAGTCGTCCATTGTTTCAAACATAAGTAACTCCTTTGTGATTACATGGCCATTATAATCCATAATGGCGGCTGAACATCCTCTAGTGTGCAGGTTTGTGAACTGGCCTACAGTTCATCCTCTGGTTCGGGAAACTGATTTAGTTTGGCCTCTGCCAATCCTTTTATCATACTCCACACTAATTCTCCACTGATTACATTCTCAGTGCAATAGTATTCTACACTATCTTCTATTAGTTGCATTACCTCAACGGCTTGATGCTCTAACTTTTCATGCTCATTCATTAGACTAATCTCCAATCGGTTTTTTCAATAGGCTCTCTGCAACACATACAAACTAATGCACTCCAGCTAAAGTGATACACTTTAGCTGTTTGTTGACATTCAGGGCATTGAATCCATTTTCCATTGTATCCTGCCCTAGTGTTTCTATTTACATTCATA
>CAXFIU010000097.1:0-2056 GCA_964003245.1 uncultured Candidatus Poseidoniales archaeon | reverse complement strand
ATTGCATTAGATTTTGCGCCATATTTTATGGGTAAAAGTTAAAATCGTTCATCTTTATGTAAATAAAGACGGAAGTAGACGAAAGTTGAAGGAACGCGCCGTTAGTCGGATAACGTAAATCGTTCATCTTCGAAAGAAGACGGAAGTAGGTGAAAGCTGAAGGAACGCGCCCGTTAAACCCAGTCGAGTTTAACTTCTATTGCTGAAATGCGAATGCATAAAAATTTATATTAACTTCTATTTAGGAGAGAAAATGAGTGATATTAAAACGTACGAGTACGTCTGGTTAGACGGTTACAAGCCTGAGCCTTCTATCAGGAGCAAAATTAAAGCTACTGATCTTAGAGGAACTGATAAGGGTGAGTTGAATGACAACATGCCACCAAAATGGTCTTTTGATGGATCTTCTACACAACAAGCTGAAGGAGGTAGTTCTGATTGTTTACTAATTCCTATGCAAATGTATGACAATCCTACAGCTCCAGATCATTTAGTGATGTGTCAAGTGTTGGCTGCTGATGGATCCATACATCCCTCAAATACGCGAGATGCTGCTGATAAAGTCGTGACTGATGAGTGGTGGTTTGGTTTTGAACAAGAATATTTCTTTACCAATAAGGACGGCTCGCCATTAGGTTGGGAAGAAGGAGAACCTAGACCACAAGGCGACTATTATTGTGGTGTCGGTGCAGATAATGTATCAGGCAGAGAAATCTCTGAAGTTCATCTACAAGCTTGTATTGAAGCAGGGATAAATTTAACTGGAACAAATGCAGAAGTTGCTCTTGGTCAATGGGAATATCAGTGTTTTGGAAAAGGTATAAAAGCTGCTGACGATTTATGGATGAGTAGATACCTGCTATATAAGATCGCTGAAGAATATGGTGTAGGGGTAAACATTCACCCAAAACCAAAAACTGGTGATTGGAATGGATCAGGAATGCATGCAAATTTTTCAAATGAGGAGATGAGAACTAATGGCTCTGAAGAACTATTTAGTTCAATTTGTGAAAAGCTTGGCAAAGTTCATGATGAAGGAATTGCTGCTTATGGTTCCGATAATGATATGAGATTGACTGGTCTTCATGAGACACAAAAGATTACAGAATTTTCATATGGAATAAGTGACAGAGGTGCGAGTATTCGTATTCCTGTTTACACAGTAGAACATGATTGGAATGGATATTTGGAAGATAGAAGACCTGCTTCTAATGCCGATCCATATAAAATATTAGCGCATATTGTAGGAACGCTAACTAAATAATTAAACCTTTCCGTCAGTCACTCGGGGTTAGAGGAGAGACAAAAATGGAGGTGTTTATGAAAAAAATACTTATGACTTCTGTCATGTTGATGACATTAAATATGTTTGGAGCAATATCTTCAAACTTTACTATATCGTCAAACTACTTCTGGAGAGGGATGACCCAGACTATGGATAATCTCGCTTATAGTGGTGGTTTTGATTACGCTCATGCTTCTGGCTTTTATGTTGGAACATGGGGCTCTAATGTTTCTTTTGGTGGTGCTGGCCTAGAGTTAGATACTTATGCTGGCTATTCGGGTGAAACCGAAGCTGGATTTGGTTATGACGTAGGTTATATCAGTTATGCCTATCCAGATGCTGGTGGTGATTTTGAAGAATATTACTTCTCTGGATCATATGAAGGTGTAGGTTTTTCTTACTACCAACCATCAGAAGGCGACGCTGATTATATGGAACTATCTTATAGCTATGAAGACTTTAGTGTATCTTATGGAGACTATGAAGGATATGGATCTAATGTCCTTCTTTCTTATAGTTTTACGTTAGCTGATTTTGATGGCTCTGTAGGTTATAGCTCGTTTTCCCATGAGGACGGTGGTGCTATGACAGAAGATGAAGACGGATTATTTTTGACTCTTGGGTCAACATTCTAAGGAGGAATAATGAGTGAATTAGAATACGCTTTAAATACATTCTACCTGCTCATGACTGGTGCACTAGTCATGTGGATGGCTGCTGGTTTTACCATGCTGGAAGCAGGTCTTGTTCGAAGAAGGAATACGGCAGAAA
>CAXFIU010000096.1:0-2069 GCA_964003245.1 uncultured Candidatus Poseidoniales archaeon | reverse complement strand
TATTAAGATGTGAAAACAGATAGGCACGTAAGTGAGCCGTCTGCTTGCATTATTGGTTCCATGTCAACTGACATCAGTCTGAATCCTTCATTTTGAAGTATGTTCCTTGTTTTAGGGAAACCCCCTGCAACAATTAACCTATCATTTGAATATCCAATTGTATTAGAGGCATAACTTTCGTTATTTGGTATCCAAATAATTTCTTCTGCAAAGTGTGAAATCTGATTTTCTGTGAGGTGCCCTTCTGCAGCAATAATGGTTCCTTCTCTAGGAGATGAACACACTGTTGTCAAATGTAAAGTAGTCTCGGGGACATTGATTAATTCAACATCATATCCATCCTCTTTGATAAAATTAGAAAGGAAATCTGCGCCTTCTTTATTTGTTCTTGTTGAAATACCGACAAGGTATCTGTCATCAAAGAATACTATGTCTCCACCATCTAATTTTGCTCCCTTCGGCATTCGAATAATTTCAGCAAAATTACTCATGTGATCCATTACTGCCTGTTGTTCTCCTTCCCTAGAGGGATGGCCCATATTGGGTATTATTGCCTTACCGTTCACCATTACAGCAGTATCCTCAACGAAACAACTATCTGGAAAAGCGGGTAATTCTGGTAAAACAGTTACTTCTGTTCCGTGGGCTCTAAGAGCGGTGACATATGCATTATGAGATCCTTGAGCTTCTTCTTTGTTAGGTGTTTTTGTACCGAAATAACTAGAGAGAGCTTTGCTGTAATTAGAAGAAATACTTCTGACTACAGCCGATTTACGGCTTCTGTCATATGCTCCTGGCACGGTACTCCGTCTTAGGTTCCGTTCATAATGCTTCGGAATACGGATATGAAATGTATTAATGAGGAATATAAATTTCCATAATATGGTAATTTCAGAGGCACACTACCTATTATTCATTTACATTCCTACAAGTCGGAGAGTATGGAAAAGTTAGTCGAGAGTTTAGATGATCAAGGGAAAAAATTGAGTCCCGTGCTTCCTCCAGGGAAGAAAAACTATCTTATCGATATTGATGGGACTGTAGGCGAAGATATACCAAATGAAGAACCGGAAAGAATGGTTACTGCTGAAGCCTATCCAGATGCGATTGAAACAATAAACGGATGGTATCTCGAAGGCCATCATATTTGTTTCTTCACTGCACGTACTGAAGAACACAGAAAGGTTACAGAAACATGGCTCAATGAAAAGGGGTTCAAGTACCATTCTCTGCTAATGGGTAAACCCCGGGGTGGGAACTATCATTGGATAGATAATCACGTCGTAAGAGCTACTCGTTACACGTCCAAATTTACAGACATGGTCAAACGTAACGTCGAAATTGAAGTATTCAATGATGAATAATTCAATCGTCTCTTCGGGGTAATAAGAATGCAGCACCAAGTAGGCTAATAGTTGCCAACAATGACCCAAAACCAGGTAAACTAGGCCCAACGGCCTTGGAATCATTTGTGTATTCAGATGCCCATAGGTCATAGATTCCAACATGTAGCCCCATAGTATCGTTAAGAGATAAAGTGTCTCCAGCGGAGATCATTCCATCCGTGTCTACGTCATCGTAAGTGAATGTCATCTGAAGGAACCCGTCTGATGAGTTTGCTGTTCCTAAAGCCAAAGGCCCTGAAGCCATAACTGCACAATCGTTGAGATCATCTATGTCTTCACCACCACAGTCTAGGAATCTAAGTTCGAAATCACTGATTGGGGCGGTGTAAGTCATGTTGTCTGCAACAGTTCCTGATTCAATTGAGGCGAGGTTATCATCGTCATCTTCATCGTCATCCTCACCATCGTCCCACTCGTCTCCATCTGCAGAGTGCTCGAAGTCCTCGCTTTGTCCGAAGTCATCAGTGCAATGCCAAGTAGAGGGTTCATCATCATGGTCACTATCATGGTATTCACAGTAGTACCACCAGTTATCCCAGTCTGAAAGGGATGCGTCATCCTTACAGGACCACCTCTCTTCGCCGACATCATCTGGGTTTCCCTCCCATTCACAGTAGCCACCGTAATAACTGTTCCAATCAATGTCGTGATTACCATCATCAT
>CAXFIU010000095.1:0-2107 GCA_964003245.1 uncultured Candidatus Poseidoniales archaeon | reverse complement strand
CAGGGATATCATCACCAGGGAAGTCATAACTTGTGAGAAGTTCACGAATCTCCATCTCAACAAGTTCTATCATTTCTTCATCATCGACCATATCGCATTTGTTTAGTGCAACTACCAAGGCTGGGACACCAACCTGCTTCGCTAAAAGAATATGTTCTTTTGTCTGAGCCATTGCTCCATCTGTCGCAGCTACTACAAGAATTGCACCATCCATCTGAGCAGCACCTGTGATCATGTTTTTCACATAATCAGCGTGGCCTGGGCAATCAACATGAGCGTAATGCCTACCGTCAGTTTCATATTCAACGTGAGCAGTATTAATTGTGATACCGCGTTCACGCTCTTCAGGAGCACCGTCAATATCAGCATAATCTTGTTCTTTGGCTTGACCTTTTTTGGCTAAAACCTTTGTGATTGCAGCAGTAAGGGTTGTTTTGCCATGGTCAACGTGGCCAATAGTACCTATGTTGACATGAGGTTTGTTCCTCTCAAACTTCTCGCGAGCCATTGTTTTAAAGAATCGGGGGTTGGTTAGTAAATTTTAGAGATCAGGAATTGCCCTGATTCTTGGAGATAATTGCTTCAGACACGTTACGAGGAACTTCCTCGTAGGTACTGAACTCCATTGAGAAAATACCCCGACCTTGAGTCATTGATCGGAGTTGAGTGGCATAGCCAAACATTTCGGCTAATGGCACTTTTGCCTGGACTTTAGATTGTCCATCATCGATGGACTGACCTTCAACCTGACCTCGTCTAGAGGACAGGTCTCCAATAATAGAGCCTAGGAAGTCCTCAGGAACTTCTACCTCAACTTTCATCATAGGTTCAAGAAGAACAGGATTGCATTTCTTGATTCCATCTTTGAAAGCCATTGAACCGGCAATCTTGAAGGCCATCTCTGATGAGTCAACATCATGATAAGACCCATCAACCAAAGTGACTTTGACATCTATTAAAGGATAGCCAGCTATCACTCCAGACTCACATGTTTCTTTCATTCCTGATTCAGCAGGTTTTATATATTCTTTTGGAACAGAACCTCCGACAATTTTGTTAACAAACTCAAAACCAGTTCCAGGCTCTCCTGGCTCAACCTCAATTACGACATGTCCGTACTGACCTTTACCTCCTGTTTGTCTTGCGAACTTCCCTTCACCTGAAGAACTCTTTCGAATAGTTTCCCTGTAAGAAACTTGTGGAGCTCCTATATTTGCCTCAACCTTAAATTCTCTCAACATTCTGTCCACCAGTATCTCCAGGTGAAGTTCACCCATACCTGCAATAACTGTTTGATTTGTTTCTTGATCAGTACTCACCCTGAATGTTGGATCTTCTTCAGACAAAGATGTCAAAGCTTTCCCTAACTTTTCCATATCACTTTTAGTCTTAGGTTCTACTGCAACTGATATGACAGGTTCAGGGATATAAAGAGTCTCAAGAACAATTGCGTCTTCTGAAGCGCATAATGTGTCTCCTGTGGTCGTGTTTTTAAGACCAAGTACAGCGCCTAGATCTCCAGCTCTTAACTCATCAACTTCCTCACGATCATCAGCTTTCAAAATTATCAATCTAGAAATTCTCTCTTTCTCATCCTTAGTTGAATTAAGTACATAACTTCCTTTTTTAAGGACGCCAGAATACATTCTAACAAAAGTTAATTTCCCGTAAGGATCAGCCATTACCTTGAAAGCAAGTGCGCTGAATGGAGCTCCATCATCTGAAGGCCTTGCAGCTTCTTTTCCATTAGGAAGCAATCCTTGAATAGGCGGAACATCAACAGGAGCAGGGAGATAATTAACTACTGCATCTAGAAGTAATTGAACTCCTTTATTCTTAAAAGCTGAACCACATAACATTGGTACTAAACCATGCTTAAGAACTCCTTCCCTGATTCCAGATTTAAGTTCTTCTATGCTCAACTCGCCATTTTCTAGGAAAGCTTCAAGTAATTCCTCATCAGTTTCTGCTATGGACTCCATTAATTTTGATCGCCAATCAGAAACTAAATCCACCATGTCTGATGGGACCTCAGTCTGCTCAATATCTTTTCCAAGATCATCTTTATATATATATGCTTTATTTTCTACAAGATCAATAATACCTT
>CAXFIU010000094.1:0-2117 GCA_964003245.1 uncultured Candidatus Poseidoniales archaeon | reverse complement strand
ACTTTCATGAATTAAAAAATGGCGTAATTTTTCAAAATGAAGATGTTAAAGTTGAGTCCTTTAGGGTTGACCATGGTGGACTTCATGAATCATATGGATTTAGGTTTACATCTGCAGATAAAGTAATTGTTTTTTCAGGCGATACAGGCCCGTCAGATATTTTAGAAAGTTATGCTAAAGATGCTGATATTTTAGTTCATGAAGTTTATTCATATGCTGGCTTCTTAAATAAAACCCCAGATTGGCAGAAATATCACAAGGGTCATCACACTTCTACTCTTGAATTAGGTGAAATTGCTAAAAGAATAAAGCCAAATAAGTTAGTTCTCTCGCATATTCTGTTTTGGGGATCAACTCCAGATGAAATATATGAAGAGACTACATCTGTCTATGATGGAGAAGTTATTGTTGCTGAAGATTTAATGATTATAAATTAAGAAAAAATCATTAATTTCTATTAAATTAAATTGAAAAAAAGTTTAGAATCTTTAAATAAGATATATAAATTGATTAAAGGAGTTTTCGATGGATAATGAAGGTAAGTGTCCTGTCATGCATGGCGCTATGACAAGCAATAATTCAAGCGGTACATCCAACAAAGATTGGTGGCCTGAGCAACTAAATTTAAATATTCTGCATCAGCATGATAGAAAATCTGATCCAATGGATGAGGGTTTTGACTATAGAAAAGAATTTGGAGATATCGACTATGATGCTCTGAAACAAGATCTAAATGATCTCATGACTGATTCACAGGAATGGTGGCCTGCAGACTATGGTCATTATGGTCCATTTTTCATAAGAATGACGTGGCATGCTGCTGGAACATATAGAAGTACAGACGGCCGAGGTGGAGGTGGAACTGGTGCACAAAGGTTCGCTCCCTTGAATAGTTGGCCTGATAATGGAAACCTTGATAAAGCTAGACGACTACTTTGGCCAATCAAACAAAAATATGGCAAGAAAATAAGTTGGGCTGATCTATTAATATTAGCCGGAAATGTAGCAATTGAATCCATGGGTGGAAAGACCTTTGGTTTCAGTGGAGGAAGACCTGATATCTGGGGTCCAGAAGAAGATATTCATTGGGGTGTTGAAACTGGATGGCTAGAGAATAATAGATATAAAGGTGACAGAGAGCTTGATAATCCTTTAGCTGCTGTCCAGATGGGATTAATTTATGTAAATCCTCAGGGTCCAGATGGAAATCCTGATCCGCTTGCGAGTGCAAGAGATATTAGGGAGACATTTGGCAGAATGGCTATGAACGATGAAGAAACAGTTGCACTTGTTGCTGGTGGACATACTTTTGGTAAGGCTCATGGAGCAAGCACTGAAGATCATGTTCAAGCAGAGCCAGAAGGAGCTCCTCTTGAAGAGATGGGATTTGGATGGACAAGTAGTTATGGTTCAGGGGTTGGAAGTGACACTATTACTAGTGGTATCGAAGGCGCATGGACTGCAAATCCAACACAATGGGATAATGGATACTTTGACTTGCTCTTTGGATATGAATGGGAGCTAACCAAGAGTCCTGCAGGTGCACACATTTGGCATGCTGTTGGGCAAAAAGAAGAAGATATGGCTCCAGATGCGGAAGATGCATCAGTAAAAGTTCCAACAATGATGACAACTGCTGATATGGCGATGAGAGAAGATCCAAGCTACAAAGAAATATCAAAACGTTTTCATGAGAACCCAGATGAGTTTGCAGATGCTTTTGCAAGAGCTTGGTTCAAGTTATTGCATAGAGATATGGGACCCAAAACAAGATATATGGGGCCAGAAGTTCCTGAAGAGGAATTGATTTGGCAAGATCCTGTGCCTGCTGGGAATTCAACTTATGATGTAAGTGCCGTAAAAGAGAAAATTCTCAATTGTGGTCTATCAATCCAAGAAATGATTGAAACAGCTTGGTCAAGTGCATCTACTTATAGAGGTTCTGACATGCGAGGTGGCGCAAATGGCGCAAGAATAAGATTAGAGCCTCAAAAGAATTGGGAAGCTAATAATCCTGATCAATTAAGTAAAGTGTTAGAGATTTATGAAGCAATAGCAGAAGAAACTGGCGCCTCAGTTGCTGATGTTATTGTTTTAGCAGGTAATGTTGCTATTGA
>CAXFIU010000093.1:0-2136 GCA_964003245.1 uncultured Candidatus Poseidoniales archaeon | reverse complement strand
TCTCAGTTTTTCATATGCTTCATAGGCTTCAGAAAGAATTTGGTACTCGTATTTGTCGCTCGTATGTAATTTCAATGAGTCATACAGCTTCAGATTTATTAGAAGTTCTTCTTTTAGCTAAAGAGTCAGGGTTGATTGATCCAACTTTAGGAGCTGCTGATTTTCTCGTTGTTCCATTATTTGAAACGGTTGAGGATTTACAACATGCTCCTTCTGTAATGGAGTCGTTACTACAAACTGATGTTTATCGCGAATTACTTCCACGAGTAGGAGAGAAAAAACAACCGCTTCAGGAACTTATGCTGGGATATTCCGATAGTAATAAGGATTCTGGTTTTCTTTCAAGTAATTGGGAAATTCATAAGGCCCAAATAGCACTTCAAGATCTAGCTAGTAGACAAGGGATAGCATTAAGGATTTTTCATGGTAGGGGAGGGTCTGTTGGGAGAGGAGGTGGACCAGCTTACCAAGCGATTTTGGCTCAACCAAGTGGCACTCTTCAAGGGCGGATAAAGATAACAGAACAAGGAGAGGTCCTTGCCTCAAAATATAGCCTTCCAGAATTGGCCTTATATAATCTTGAGACTGTAACTACAGCTGTTCTCCAAAATAGCTTAGTTACCAATAAGTTAGATGCCACGCCAAGTTGGAATGAATTGATGACCAGACTTGCTGCTCGTTCAAGGGAGCATTACCGAGCTTTAGTACATGATAATCCCGATTTGGTTCAATTTTTTCAAGTAGTTACTCCAATAGAAGAAATCAGTAAGTTGCAAATTTCTAGTCGTCCTGCTCGAAGAAAAAGTGGTGCAAAAGATTTATCCAGTCTTCGTGCTATTCCATGGGTCTTTGGTTGGACTCAAAGTCGCTTCCTCTTGCCAAGTTGGTTTGGGGTTGGCACAGCTTTATCTACTGAACTAAATACAGACCCCGATCAAATGGAGATGTTGAGAATGTTGAATCAGAGATGGCCATTCTTTAGGATGTTGATATCTAAAGTGGAGATGACACTTTCGAAAGTTGACTTGGATGTTGCCCACCACTATATGGTTAGTTTAGGTGGTATTGATAATCGAGATGCCTTTGCTGATATTTTTAAAATTATCTCAAGTGAATATAACTTGACAAAAAAATTGATTTTAGAAATTACTGATAAGTCAAAACTTTTAAGCGCAGACCCTGCTTTGCAATTGTCCGTAAACTTGAGAAATAGGACAATTGTTCCCTTGGGATTTCTACAAGTCGCTCTTCTGAAACGATTAAGAGACCAGAATCGTCAGCCACCAATTAGTGAAGACTTTAGTGTTGACTCAAGTCAAAGTTCACGGACGTATAGTCGTAGTGAATTACTAAGAGGAGCATTGTTGACTATCAATGGTATTGCTGCAGGAATGAGAAATACAGGATGACATGCTTGGATTAAATTCAGGAAATAAATGTCCCCAAATTCCTGAGGGCTTCGTCCTGCTTCGGAGCGAATTAGTGCCTGTACGCAAGATTAATAGGCTCCTTGCAAGATGTAATCAAGATACTCATCAACCGAGGAAGTTGGAATTAGCCTTGAAAAAGTCTGATTTTTATTTAACTCTCATTCAAAAGACTTCTGAGAACCTTGTAGGGTTCGTTCGTGTCACTAGCGATAAAGGTTTAAATGCAAATTTGTGGGATTTAGTTGCAGAGCCTGGAAGCGAACAAGAAACCTACATGTCCATTATGGTTTATAGGGCAATTGAAATTATTAGACGGGAGTTGCCAGGCTGTAGTATTTCAGTGGCTGCTCCATTAATTTCACTTAATCCATTAAAAGCTAATGGATTTTTATTAGATCCAAATGGTATTAAAACAATGGGATTTAGACTTTGAAAAATTAAAATAATTATACGAGCATGGAGGGACTCGAACCCCCGACTCTCAGAACCGGAATCTGATGCTCTATCCAACTGAGCTACATGCCCAAAAAGGGGTTGTTATTAAAAAAGGCCAAATACTGAGACCTTATTAAAATTAGCTTACATTCAAATTACATAAAGAAACATTCAACTTCACCAGTTAGAACTTAATAATTTTCGAAATTATCGATGTTTTCAGTTTGAATTAACTGAAAATCGCTTGATAGTAATAGGTCAAAATGGAGTT
>CAXFIU010000092.1:0-2155 GCA_964003245.1 uncultured Candidatus Poseidoniales archaeon | reverse complement strand
CATTCAAGCGAAATAATTTCACAAGATGTAGAAGAAGTTGTTGTTACATCTTCTTATGTAAATACCACTGAGATTACAAATCCACTATATGTTATAGATGGAGAAGAAATTTTAGATGATGCAACAACCAGTTTAGGTGATGCAATTGATAGTTATTTAGGTGTTTCTATTGCTGACTATGGTGCTGCTGTTGGGCAACCTATTATCAGGGGAATGTCTGGTGCAAGGGTTAAGATTCTTAAGAATGGAATGGTTAACCGTGATGTATCAGGACTTGGTGTCGATCACTTGAATGACGTCGATCTTAATGACATTTCACAAATTGAAATAGTGAAAGGTCCATCATCTTTGATGTATGCCAATGGAACAATTGGAGGAATTATCAATATTGTTGATGACTGTATAGCAGCCTTAAATTATGAACTGCCAGAACTTAAAGTTGGTTATGAAACTCAATCTGTTAATGATGGAAATACCGAGTATGTAAATCTTAAAAGTAACATAGGCGGTTTTAACGTTAATTTTGGTCATAAGAATACTGATTTTGGTAATTATGATATTCCTGTTGGCGCTATTATTCATGCAGAAGAAGAACATGATCATGAGGAAGAAGAACATGAAGAAAACTTAGGCTATGTTAATAACTCTGATTTTGCTGTTGAGTCAACAAAATTTGGTATGTCAAAAGTTGGAGACTGGGGTTACTTAGGTTTTTCAGTAGATAATCTTGAAAGTGTTTATGGCATTCCTTTTCATGGCGAAGAACACGATGAAGAAGAAGAAGAAGAACATGGCGAAGAGAGAATCTTCTCAACTACAGACTCTGAAAGTTTCACTATCAAAGGTTCTTATAATGTGAATGGTAATTTAGTCAATAAAGTTGACTTTACTTATCGTGATTCTGATTACACTCTTACTGAAGCGCATGAAGAGGAAGAAGGTCATGATGATCATGGAGATGAAGAAGAACATGCTCCAACAGTATTTTCAAATCAAGCTACAGAATATGGAGCAGTTTTTGATATTTCTAACAGTAGTATGGATCAAAAAATTGTAATTAATTTTGTAGATGAAGATAACTCAATTGTTGGTGAGGAAGCTTTTATGAATCCTGCAAATAATGAAGAATTTACTCTTGGTTACTATATGAGTAAAGATCTTGGTCTATTTAATGTTGATTTAGGAGCCAGATTGGATCAAATTGACAGGTCTGGAAGTGTTACTGATGAAGATCATGGGGATATAGATTATTACAGCATAGATGATTCTACTAATAGTTTTGCAGTAAGTTTTGGAAGAGACTTAAGTGATAATCTTGATATCAATCTAGGTTACGCAAGTGTTGAAAGATTGCCTTCAGTCATTGAGCTATTTATGAATGGTCCTCACTTGGCTACTGGCAGACTAGAAACAGGCAACCCTAATTTAAACAGCGAAACATCAAATAATTTTGATATTACGCTTAACTATGAAAATGATGGGTTTTTTGCTTATGCAAGCTTCTTTATAAATGATGTTGATAACTACATATTCCTTTTGGATGAAGAAGAAGATCATGACGATCATGAAGACGAGCATCATGAAGACGAAGATGAAGATGAACACCATGAAGATGAAGATGGACACGATGATCCTCATATGGATCATGGCCACGAAAATCTAATTCATGCAAATTACGTTCAAGAAGATGCAGAATTTGATGGATATGAAATCGAATTTGGTAAATCTGTGGATGTAGGTTCTGGTGAATTAACATTGTCTTATGGTAGAGACGTTGTTAATGCTAAATTTTCTGATGGGCATAATGTTCCAAGAATTAATCCATCAAGAAATGTATATTCTTTATCTTATTCAGAAGATGATCTAGTTTTCAAACTAAGTCTAAAAGATGTTGATGCGCAAAATGATTTTGGTGAAGGTGAAACCAAAACTCAAGGCTATCAAATGCTTGATACTAGAATAACCAAAACATATAGAATGGGTGGTAACAACGAACTGAAAGTTTCATTATTTGGAAGAAATTTGCTTGATGAAGCAGCCAGAAATCATTCATCTTTTGTTAAAGACCAGGTTCCATTGCCTGGCAAAAATCTTGGAGTTAAGTTTAATCTAACTTTCTAAATAGATTTTCTTGTAATTTAATTTCCATTGGCCC
>CAXFIU010000091.1:0-2157 GCA_964003245.1 uncultured Candidatus Poseidoniales archaeon | reverse complement strand
TTGGAATAGATAGGAATACACTAAGGCATGCATTACTTGATGTTCCAGGAATAATAAATGTCAGACTCGAAGATGGTCAAATTGAACTACAAATGATAGAATTTCATTCTTTAAAATTGCAAGAAATTTCGGATGAGAGAATCTCCCAATTGCTCGGTGAGGATATGAAATTAGAATTATCTAATAGTTCAAAACTCCGGCCAGATCAAGTCCAACTTCTTTCTGCAGTATTTACAATACCTCTTCTTTTGGGAGTGATTGCAATAGAAGATATACCATCTATCCCTAATAATGTTGGATTATTATTAGCCGTAATTGGTATTTCTTTTGCAGGATTACCTATGCTCAGAAAAGCGGCAGCTAGTATCAGAAATAGGGTTCTCGGCTTCCAAGTTCTAACATCTTTAGCAGTTATTGGTGCCATGATAATGCAAGAATATGCTGAGGCATTAGTAGTTACTGGATTAGTAGCCTTTGCATCACATCTTGAAGAAATTGCTTTAGTGAGGGCAAGAAATGCTATGCAGGGAGGATTAGATAGATTACCTAGGCTTGCAAGACTTTCTTCCGCTGACGATTGGGTTCCAGTCCAAGCATTATCTGTTGGAGATATTATTGAGATTAGATCCGGTGAGGTAATCCCTGTTGATGGATTAATTATTGAAGGAAGCGGAGCAATAGATCGTGCACCATTAACTGGTGAACCAATACCAATTGGTATATCTGAGGGAGATAGTGTTGAAGCAGGATTAGTATTAGTTAGAGGGCCAATTGTTGTTAAATGCGAAGCTATTGGTGACTCAACTAGATTGGCTAGTCTAATTGACTTAGTTCGCAATTTCCGTGAAATGCCAACTAAAACTCAGACTACAATCGAGCGATTTACTGCGCTTTGGGTTCCCTTCGTATTGATAGGATCTATTGCTTATGGTTTAGTAACTAATGATTATGTCACAACTCTAGTATTATGGGTAGTTTCTTGCCCTTGTTCACTACTTTTAGCTGCTCCAGTCCCTCATGCAACGGCACTTTCAGCGGCTTCAGCCTCAGGTTTGGTAGCAAGGGGTGGAGATGTTCTAGAATCCGCCGCATCCATTGAACTTGCATTATTGGATAAAACAGGTACATTAACTACAGGACATCCTAAGATTGGAGAGTTTGTATGTAATGCAGATCAAGATAAGGATACAATCCTAGCTATTGTTTCTGCATTAGAAAAAAGGTCAAACCACCCCTATGCTAGAGCAATAATTTCTATGGCAGAAGAATCAGATATCAAATCAAAGAGAGTAACTGGAATCAAAGATGGTGATGCCGGAGTTTATGGTAAATTAAGTGGTAAAGAGTTAATCTTTGGTAGAGTTGACTGGTTGAAGTCTCAAAATGTTGTAATTTCTGATGAAGTACAACAAGCTCTTGATTCAGCGAAAAAGAAAGGTCATGGAGTCAGTGTACTTTCTTTAGATGGTAAGTCTGTAGCCGCATTCACATTTATTCATGATGACGCTAGAGATGGTGTTAAAGAAATGGTTCAAACTTTGCAAAAAGAAGGAATCATCGTCGAGATACTTAGTGGAGATGAGCAATCATCGGTCGAGTCTTTTGCTAAACAACTAGGAATAGATCCAAACATCTGTCGAGGTAATGTCGACCCAGAAGGAAAAGCTCAGTGGGTTATAGATAGAAGTAAGGCACGTAAGACTTTGATGGCTGGAGATGGATTCAATGATGCTGGCGCATTAGCGGCGGCGAATATTGGAGTCGCGGTTGGTAGTGGCGATCAGGTTAATTTGGAAGCCGCAGATGTTTTGATTCCAGGAGATGATCCAAGAGCCATAGTTAGACTAATTCAACTCGCCAAGAGAACAAAAATGATTGTTAATGTGAATATTGCAATTTCAGTACTTGTTACTCTTATATTGGTTATTACTACATTAGCAGGTTTCAACACAAGCATTGCAGCAGGTATTGCAATTCATGAAGCCAGCGTCTTCCTAATCATCATCAATGGCATGTTTGTTTCTAGCAATAATGATGGAAGAATAACTGTCTTAATCAATCTAATGAGGGATCTGGTTAATGACCTTAAGGAAGCATTTACGGCACTTTTCAAGACCAATAATACGACCGCTTGATAACCAATAAGGGGTAGCGAGG
>CAXFIU010000090.1:0-2172 GCA_964003245.1 uncultured Candidatus Poseidoniales archaeon | reverse complement strand
TCCATTCTTGCTCTTTGTATAATCAAAGCCATGTAATTGGAAGGTCCTGGTGCTGGGGTTTCGTTGTTATAGCCTGATATGGCTCCGCATATTGCTAATCTAGCGCTTTGATTTACAACTGTAAGGGCAGTGTTTAAAAATTCACCCCCAACGTTATCGAATACTACATCTACTCCTTCAGGACAGAGCTCTGGTAGAACCTCGCTTAAGTTAGCCTTTTTGTAATCTATGGCAGCATCGATCTTTACTTCTTCAGTGAGCCATTTACATTTCTCGGCTCCTCCAGCTACTCCTATCACTCGACACCCTTTTATTTTAGCTATCTGAGCTGCAATAGAGCCTGTTGACCCAGCTGCACCAGATACAAGAACCGTTTCTCCTTCTTTAGGTTTTCCCACATCAAGTAGTCCGAAATAAGCTGTTAATCCAGTTATGCCAAAAATACTTAATGGAGCAGTTAAAGAAGCTCCGTCAGGAAGCACGGTAGCATTCAAAATTCCTTCTCCATTCGATATGGCGTACTCTTGCCAACCAAAGGTTCCTTGAACAAAATCACCTTCTTTGTACCCAGGGTTATTTGATTCGATTACTTGACCTACAGAACCAGCTCTCATCACTTCACCGATTCCTACTGGAGGGACATAGCTCTTTCTATCTTCCATCCACCCTCTTTGGGCAGGATCAAAACTAAGATATAAATTCTTTATCAAAAACTCACCTTCCTTTATATCTTCGACTTCTTCTTCTAAAAATTCAAAGTTATGCTCTCCAACCATTCCGACAGGACGAGCAGATAAAAGCCATTTTTTATTTTTTAAGTTTTTCAAGATTACTCCTTATTAGATTTGCTTTTTGAATTACATGATGGGGGAAGGTTGATTGTTGGGTTCTGATCGAAAAAACCAACCGGTATTAAATGAAACCCGCAATATTCAACCGGCATTACTGGCCAATCTTCAGGCCTCGGTGTATGAGTCAGTCCAAAAGTGTGCCAAGTTACTAAATCGCACTCGCTTATGTCTCTATCTGAAGAAGTAATATCATCTAGCCCGCCTTCTCCAGAATGCATTACAGAAAATTCTCCACCTGCGGCCTGTTCATCTTCATGAAATGGGGTTGCCCATAGATTATGTTTAGAAAAAGAAGCCCTCTTTCCCGGAGGAGAATCTGGATGAGCAATCAAAGCAGGCGTATTTCCGGGTAGCAGCTTATAACCAACCGGAAGACCAAAAGAATTAGTTTTATTAGCATTAATTACTTTCCAAACTCGACTTGAAGAAGATGAGACATCTCTTTTAGCTTCACTTTCTGTTTTCAAATGTTTAGATACGGCACTAAGCTGCATTCCATTAGGGTTTTCATCGCTGACTGGAAGAGCTTCAACATTAGACTCATACAATTGATTATTACCGCCTTCCAAATCCCAATCTAGCCTTACGCAAAACAAATGTTGGTGAATAGGTGAAACTAGCTCATCTGTAATACGGAAATCTTGATCACTTCTGTGCGTCTTTTCGTCATAAGCACTGATGCCAACGATACCGGTTAATTTAACTTCGCATTGGATAGTTCCATCAAGATACAGATACCAAAACAATCCATAATCATAATTACCTATGGTGGCTATCGAACTGATAACTAACCTTCTTGAGCGCCTAACTTCATTTGCTCCAAGCATATTCATATCATTATGTTTCCATTGAATTCCATAATCTTCCTCATGAATACATATAGCGCTTTCAATAGTATTCACAGAACCATCAAACATGAGCATATTTGCATCTAAGTAATGTATCTCACCTAAACAATCGCATCCTAAAGTCAAAGAATTAACTAAAGTTCCAAAACCGTATTCTGTGCCATCATGTACAGCCTTCCAACTATGCATTGGATCTGCAGTTCCATAAGGAACTACCATATCTGAAAGGGCCACTCTATGAAGAATTGCTCTGCCATCTAAAGACAATTGATGAAGTACTGGGCCTTCATCAGGATTAACTGAAACTCTAACCTGCCACCCTTCCCAACTAATAAGATTTCCTTCTATATCAAATCCTGGTCCGTCGGGTTGTGTAATGTCTATCTTCTTAGGTTGTTCTCTGAGTTCTGGTTGAGAGTCTGCATCGTACCTAGCGTGCGCTTTAGGCATTTCAACCACACCATGATCTTCTA
>CAXFIU010000089.1:0-2195 GCA_964003245.1 uncultured Candidatus Poseidoniales archaeon | reverse complement strand
GTCTGATAACTCCATGAGAAAGGCTCATCAGGCATATCAAGTATAACATTAGTAACATCTTGTGTTGCATCCCCATATTGTCCTCCGTCAGCAGGGAATACAGTTACATCTAGTTGATACTCTAGGTTGTTAGCGTAATAATAACAGTAGTAACAGTTAGCTAATATCATCATTGGATCTCCACCTAGATCAGCAGGGAATGGATTAGCATGTGCATAACTTGGAGATGCAGTATTCACGTAGTTAGCACCTGAACTTTCACCGGATGTGCTCATTGACATCGAATATCCTGTTGAATAGTAAGCGTAAGCCCAAGCATAACCATAGGTATAAGGCCCTGTAGACCAACCTAGCATACTTGTACCACCCATAGCTAGTCTGTACCCATAGTTATCGTATGTACCCATACCAGTCCCATTCCATGAGATAGTAGCCATTACACCAAACCCATATGGTGCATCGATTAGGAACATGTCATTGTTATTATCACTGGTTGAAGAATAACCGGTTGCAGTCATTGAACCCCAGTAAGTATTTGTCTCATTAACACCAGTCCAGTCGAAATCACTTGTGATGTTAGTTGAGGTTGCATAGGTATTCCCTGCATCCGTACCTCGACACGCATCATGCCCTAGACAAGGGACAGGAGGAGCCTCTAGAGCATCTCTATCTTCCATCATCTCAGGGGGGTCAGAATAGATGTCCGAAAGAGGCATCAAAACTGCGGCAATCATCAATAGGGCAAGTGTAACAGAGCGGAGGGTGTTGCTTTGCATGGGTATCACTAACGTGCATCACACGATGAAAAGGATATAACAGTACCGTTAGATGCTCATTAAAACACCAATACATGGATGACTAGATAAAAGGATGTATAGAGACAATAAACACTAATTTATGTATGAAAAAAAGCAATCCATTTCCTAAATCCGTGAAAAATAACATTGTAGTTTTTTCTCGCGACTGGATTATATCACTCAGACAGCGTTTTTTCAGATTATTTTATTTCAAGAATCTGAAATTTTTTCCCAAGATTCATCGTCTCTTTCGACCCATGTACCTATTCCTAGACCAGTATATCTAAGAGGATCTGTTTCAGTGTATTCTCCACCTGGAGGTAAATCCTCCCAACTAGAAACTATTTCATTGGATTTTTCTTCCAATGATTGAGGCTCCATCCCAGGCGGTGGTGGAGGAATTTTACCTATTTCTGGGTTGAAACCTGGAGGTAGAGGCGGAATCTTGGATTCTTTAGTCTCGACTTCTTCTAATGGAACATCCTCACCCCCTACAATTGGTTCTTCAGGGGTCAAAGATATTGGATTAGGAGGCTCAGAAACTAATTCATCTTCAGATAATTCTTCCTCCATATATGAAGTCATGTCCGTCCCTTTATGTAGACTATTTTTACTAGATTTTTGCTGATTTGTATAAAATAGCACAGCACCCCCAATTAATGCAATTATAGTCAAAGAAATTAGAACTGTAGGGAGTGGATTGAGAGACATTTTGTCAACAATGGTAAGCGGATGACCATTATCGCCCTTTCCGTCATTATTCCTATCTTCCCACTCACTACTATCCATAGGGAATGCATCTTGCTCATTGATGATATTATCGCCATCAATATCGGGGTCATTGACATCACAGGTTTTGTCACCATCGGTATCTTTGGGGACTGAATTACTAGATAATGAGCTTGTGAAACATAATGACTCAGTGCTATCCGTCCAGCCATCGCCATCATCATCATTATCTGCATTATTTCCAATTCCATCAGAATCTGTATCGACTGATTCATCTGGGTTCTTAGGGAATGGATCGTCGACATCGGTGACTCCATCATTATCATCATCATCGTCAACAAGGTCACATGCCCAATCCCCATCAAAATCGAGAGGGATGGAGTTGCTATCTAGTGGATCAGTGCCACAATTTGGCTCATAAATGTCAAACCAACCATCGCCATCGTCATCGTCGTCGAAATTATTGCCAATTCCATCGGAATCAGTATCGTCCCATTCGGCATTGTCCATCGGGAAAGCATCATTCTCATCTAGAACGCCGTCACCATCATCATCAGTATCTACTAAATCGCAAACCATGTCCTCATCAAAGTCACTAGGAATCGACTGGGCAGACATAGAATTAGTAGAACATGTAATTTCATCTGAATCAGGCCAACCATCATTATC
>CAXFIU010000088.1:0-2325 GCA_964003245.1 uncultured Candidatus Poseidoniales archaeon | reverse complement strand
GCAGAGGGTGCTGTTCAAATAATTCATAGAAGAAGAATTAACAGTGCCGGAAATCCAGAACAAGAAAGAGAAAGACTTGTTGAAGATTATAATGAAACTTTTGCTAATCCATATCAAGCAGCTGCCTTAGGATATTTAGATGATGTAATAAAACCAAGAGATTCGAGGAAAGTCCTAGTTAAGGCACTCGGCGCTCTACTCGATAAAGAAGAAACAAGGCCTGAAAGAAAACATGGGAATATACCGCTTTAGGGGTTTAAAAATGGAAAAGGGAAGAATTGATTTACTGAAGAAAGTTGCAATAGCAGCTGTAATGTTAAGAACTTCAGAAGGGGATTCAATTAGAATATCAGAATATAGATTAAGAGGGAATGAATGGATTACTGATCACAGAAGAATGTTGTTAGGAAAAAGGAATTTATCTTCTTTCAGATCAAAAAGAAGTATCTCGAGGTGATTTTGTGAAAGAAAAGAGAAAAATCACAGTAGATGATGAAGATTTTGAAGTTACAATGGAAAGGAATGGAGATTCATGGATTGTTGAAATTGAGGGAGTTACATTTAATGTAAAAACAGAAGGAGGTTTACATAACTCTAAACAAACTAGGAAAAGAGGAAGTAGCAAAAGAAAACTTTCAGGGAAAATTTCTTCTTCGATACCTGGTAAAATCGTATCACTAAATGTTTCTTTAGACCAAATAGTCGAACAAGGTCAAGTAATTATGATCTTAGAAGCAATGAAAATGCAAAATGAGATTCAGGCACCAATTTCAGGCAAAGTAGTTGAAATTAATTGTAGTTCTGGCGAAAGTATTGAAGCAAACATGCCATTGGTAGTGATTGACCCTATAGATGGCAAGGACTAGATAATTTCAATTAATGAGTAATGAGTGGGTTGATTATGAAGAGTTGCGATTACGGAGATTGTTCAGAGAACGGAGTCAATATTAGCAGACTATCTCCTGAAGGTTTTCTAGTCGCAACTGGAAATAAAGCATATTCATTTAGAGAAGCTTACAAAAGATTTCATTATTGTGAATTACATCATGAATTATTAATGAAGAATGTGTGGAACAGAGTTAGAAAAAATGATGATAAAGACGATGATCATGTAGCGCCTACTGCGATATAATCAGATTAGACCTAATGCATCTTCAATACGATTTAATTCAGGCCCAGTTGAACCAGAACCAACAAGAGCATTATTCTCAGAAGTAACACATCCAGCACCAACATATGGAGAACCGAAGCAAACTGTACCCACCATTATTGGTACATTCATAACAGATTCGATCACCTTGACTTCAGAAGAGGTCACATCGGGATGTGAAAGAATTCCCTTGTTATTAGAGACTAACAAAGAACCAACAGTATCTTGTCCTGCAACTCTAGTTCTTGCTGTTTTAACACCTAGTACTTCACCTATCAGTTCAACTCCAGGAGTAGGGATAGATTTGCTAACTACCGCACCATAATCATTGCATTCTAATAAATTTCCTGCAGCATTAACTCCACTTTCCAAAATGACTATTTCGCCGAAACTCGATAGAGTATCTAGATCTTCTTCTGTTGCAATATCTGCGACAGCTATTCCTTTGCTGTTCCCTACAATTAAACTACCTAGTAAAGATGAACCTCCGATTAATATTGGGTTCATCTCTAAATCAAATGCCTGTTCTATTTCTTCTATTGCAGATTTATCAAGTGAAGAAGGATAAAACAAATTATTTCCTATAATGCTCAAGTAAACCCCTACTTGAGAATTACCTAGTATATCACCTGTTGAAATTGTCATATGAGTGTCTCCTTCATTTTATGGCTACGCCCATGAATGTTATAATTGTGCGGGGAGGAAAGAGAGTGTGGCACAACGACAATCGTTCCCGTGGGCTTTCGCACCACAGTACAGGAAATGACGCAGAAGGGCTTGACTTCCGGGTTCGAGATGGGACCGGGTAGTACACCTTCGCTATGGTCGTGCACAACTCTCTTTCGAATGTGATGAATTGATATGCCCATTGGACAGAGGCCCACAATAGAGCCCTGTGTTAATTTAACTAATATTAGTGTGTGTAAGAAATTGATGAATGCTCGGGGGGTTAGTGCAGCTGGGCTGAATACCTCGGGCGAACCCTCGGTACTTACACCCGCTGTCTATCAAACTCATCTTCTATGAGTCCCCTGAGATGCCTCGTCTTTCGGATGACTTCGAGCTTAGATGCTTTCAGCTCTTATCCACTGGAGCGTGGCTACCCAGCATTGCCCTGCCGGACAACTGGTAAACTAGTGGCTCCGAGCCCTCGTTCCTCTCGTACTAAAGGGCCC
>CAXFIU010000087.1:0-2326 GCA_964003245.1 uncultured Candidatus Poseidoniales archaeon | reverse complement strand
CTTGTGAGTTTAGCGAGCGTAGCATGAGGATCGCAGTTTGTCAAGTATCAGGATCGCACAAATTTCTGAGGGGGTTGACATTATTATAAAAATGCCTTATAATATGGGTAATCTCGACGAGAGTGGGGCACTTATGTATAAAAAACTCGTCGAGATTGCGTGGGAAATATGCACATAACGTAACATAAAACTAGACTAGATCATATATACTATTATGCAATCTCGACGAGACACTACGCATAGTGTCACAATGCATTATGCATCTCGACGAGATCTATGTTACACTATACATAACACACACAATCTCGACGAGGTATCATGTCATGAATGATTACGATGCAGCATACGTATGGGACTACGAGACATCATGTCATGATGATAATCTCGACGAGACCTATACATATACACATGTACAAGATACATGGGAACTAGATGATGAATACGCACGAGATTCCTGTGATTATGCACAACTAGCTTATACACATTTCGCATAGTCTATCATATACACTTCGAGATATGTGTGCATACTATGACACATTATATACTGTCACAACACTCCTACTAGGGGTGTTTTTTTTTTATTACTATGCATATTTTATCGCAGGGGGAGTGGCGAAGATATTATAGAGCATACCTCTGCTCTCTTGATATTCTTATTATAATCCATTTCGTTCCTATTTCAACCCATCTTGTGCCACTTTGTCAAACTGTCCACTAATCTCCCATTCGTTGGTAAAATCGATTATATTACATTTGTCCCACGGAATTCAACCCTTATGGAATTTGCAATGTTACTTTCGTTACATTTTGGTAGATTTTTCTGGTTAGATGACGAGGATGATTTCTGTTCGTGCCCTGCGAATGTAGATGGCACTGCAGACGAGAATAATTGGGATTATGTGAGTGAGTGGACTGAGTTGGAAGGTGTTGACCTTGACAAACTCTTTACAATTCACAAATCACTAGTCACCGATAAGGTCACGGAGTATGAACAGATGCGAGCCTAGGACGGTTCGCAAACTGGCACGTATTTTTCCCATTCGTGCCTAAAATCGATTATATTAAATTTGTCCCACGGAATTCAACCAAAATGAGATTACAATCTGGAAGCATGATTGTTGACTTTTATCCGACTAAATCTTGGATTGATGATGTTATCAACGAGGACAAGTTTCTCAAGGTGTTAACATTTAGTGGCGAAACTATGAAGAAGAAAATTGTTAGTCACGCCGAGATGATTGCAGAGATTAGTTCTTATCTTCTTCACGATTACACCGCAATTTCTAACAACACCCTTCCACAATACACTCGTTCTTAAATGTCACAAACTGTACGCACACTAAGTATCACTGAAGAAGAGGAAACTGTCCTCGTTGAGATGATACAATTCTTTAACGATATGGGTTGGATTAATGAAACAACTCAGACGGATTACGACTCCCTAACTGAAAAGATATGCGAACCCGCATTCTGGGAGTACAATTAAACAATTGTCACAATGACCTTATTTCTCAATAAGGTCTTTTTATTGAGAACGGCGGCTGGATTTTTTCAGCCGGAATCCAGTTGGCAAACTGGCACACTAAACCCCCAAATGGGGTGGTTGCGTGTGTATAATAAGAATATGTTTAACCCAAATACTACTTTTAATCCTGCGTTCCCTTACGCAGTCGTGTGTGCAGCAGCACCGCATGAGAATTCAGTTTTCAAAACTCTTGACGAATGTTGGGCAATATGCCTAGATCTTTCTGAAGAGTACGGACACTCTGAAATCTATTATGGAAAATGCCTCATGGGAGAATATCACAATGGACAATAAGACCATCACGCTCAACTCTGAAGAGTTAGAAATTCTTACAGAGTTATTCTCTGAGATCGCTGCCTTAGAGTATCCAGTCTCTGAGACCCCTGAATATGATGCCCTTTGGGATAAGATCATTTCTCAATAGGCATCCCCTATTGAGAATGGGGCAGCCGGAATCCAGTTGGCAAAGTGGCACATAAAACCCCCATTCGTGACTGGAATCGTTTATATTATAAGAGTAAACAAACGGAGATCTTATGAACGGTTGGAAAAATTACGAAACTTGGAACGTTTCTCTTTGGATCCAAAACGATGAGACCCTTTACAGATTGGCACTTGCATCTGCTGGTTTCCAGACATTCATGAGTGAAATGCGTGAGTGGGGATGCAATGAAACACAGGACGGCGTTAAATGGTCCGACGCTGATTACTCCGAAGTTCAAAGCATGTTCAACGAAATGAAAGTTAACACGGATTTGGATTACTGGAAGTCAGCACTGGTCAGTTTCTAAACTGTCACAC
>CAXFIU010000086.1:0-2344 GCA_964003245.1 uncultured Candidatus Poseidoniales archaeon | reverse complement strand
CCAAAGGCCCATCATTAGGAATAAAAGCCTCTCAAAGACTTGCTTTTAAGGATGGAGAGCTTATTAAATCTGTTGAAGGTGTTGAGTTGCTTAAAACCCAACTGATGCTTGAGACATTTGACACTACGCCACAGATGACAGTAGACGTAGAAGTGGTACAAGACTTGAATTCAAAGAGTATTGATAGATTGAAATTAGTAATTCTTGAAAGTATTTTAGTTAGAAGAGATACTACATCTGATTCTAGCCATGGCTCAACACATACTGAATTACAGATAAAAAATGCTCAAGTTGTTTCAGCTGGAGACGTTGTTGCGACAACTCAGATATTGTGTAAGCAAGAAGGAATTGTTCAGCTCCCTGAAGCTCTTAATGGTGATCCTATTCGTCGATTGATCGTTGAAAGGGATGAAGATACAATAACAATTAAATGTAATAGCACTCCTCTTTTAAAAGTCGGACAAAGAGTTGTTGATGGAGATTTCGTCTCAGAAGAGCAACCAATTGGTTCTTGTGGAGAAATAGAAAAGATTGACAGTAAGAACGTCAAGTTACGTCTTGGCAGGCCTTACATGGTCTCACCAGATTCAGTTCTTCATGTCCGTGACGGGGATCTCGTTCAGAGAGGTGATGGCTTGGCTTTATTGGTTTTTGAAAGACAGAAAACAGGAGATATTGTTCAAGGTTTACCAAGGATCGAAGAATTACTTGAAGCTCGTAGACCTAGAGATTCAGCTATTTTGTGTAAAAAATCTGGAACAGTAGATATAAAAAGTGGGGATGACGATGATTCTGTAGTTGTATCTATTATTGAAGATAATGATGTTATTACTGAGTATCCGATTCTACTAGGACGTAATGTAATGGTTAGAAATAGCCAACAAGTTGTTGCTGGAGAGTTCTTGACTGATGGTCCAGTAAATCCTCACGAGCTTCTGGAATGCTTCTTTATGGATTTGCGTGATAAAAAACCTCTAATGGATGCGGCTCAGGAAGCAATAGCTAAGCTTCAGCATAGGATGGTCAGCGAAGTCCAAAATGTTTATAAATCACAAGGAGTCGCTATAGATGATAAACATATAGAGGTAATAGTTCGTCAGATGACTAGTAAAGTTCGTATAGAAGATGCAGGTGATACAACATTTTTGCCGGGAGAATTGATAGAACTAAGGCAAGTAGAAGATACTAATCAGGCTATATCAATCACTGGAGGGGCTCCTTCCGAATTCACTCCTGTATTACTTGGTATTACTAAAGCATCACTTAATACCGATAGCTTTATATCAGCTGCTTCATTCCAAGAAACAACTAGAGTTCTTACTGAAGCTGCGATTGAAGGCAAGTCTGACTGGCTTCGTGGACTGAAAGAAAATGTAATTATTGGACGCTTGATACCAGCAGGTACTGGTTTTAGTGGCTTTGTTGAAGAGTTAAGTGCTGAAGCTGGTCCACATCCAGATATCCTTGCGGAAGATCCAGCAGGATATAGAAGGATACAAAACCTCAGACCTGACTACACTGTTGATATGCCTTCTTCCCCAGTAGCTAAGAATACTTCTGTTTTGGATGATCCTAGTGAGGAAGATTTAGAGGCCACAAGAAGTAGACATGGAATTGATCCAACAACGAGTAATTTCGCAGCATTTGCTCGCCCAACCAGTGATGATGACTCAGGGGAAGACCAAATGCCGGATCCAGCTGCTCTGGAGGGGCTGCAAGAAGAAGGCTTGCTATCAGATGAATAAATGAATCTTCTACAATTCACTCCTAAATTTTCTAACATTTAATTCTTCTACTTAAAAGTCTAGAGATGATTGATCCACCTGTAGTTCCAAAGCGTAAATTACCTCGCTACGGCTTTCATACTCATACTGAACGTATGAATGGTCGATGGGCAATGATTGGTTTTATTGCATTAGTTCTTCTGGAATTTAAGATGGGGCATGGTTTAATGAACTGGTGAGCAAACTTACTAATTTATCAAGGAATTTATCTTTACTTGGATTAAGTTCGGAAAACCTTGAAGAATTTGCTTTGCAAGAAGGTGAAAAAGCTTTTCGTGGTAGGCAAATTCATGAATGGATTTATCAAAGAGGGGCAAAAAAGCTAGATTCAATAACTGTTCTTCCAAAGAAATGGCGAGATTCATTGGAAAATAAAGGAATCAAGATTGGAAGACTAGACGAGATAAATAGAGTGGTAGCGGAAGATGAGACATTAAAATTATTGATGGGGACTTTTGATGGCGAGATTATAGAAACAGTAGGAATACCAACAGATAAAAGACTTACTGTTTGTGTCTCAAGTCAAATTGGCTGTCCTATGGGTTGCAAATTTTGTGCGA
>CAXFIU010000085.1:0-2392 GCA_964003245.1 uncultured Candidatus Poseidoniales archaeon | reverse complement strand
GCATTCCATATTAATAATGTGCCAGTAGCAACAAGAATTTTTGAAACAGAATATTATGATCTTGAAAGAGTGGAAATCCTGAGAGGCCCTCAAGGTACTTTATATGGAGCAAGTTCAACAGGTGGAACTGTGAACATGCTCTTTGCTAATCCTTCAGATGAATTTGAAAGTTCTGTAGAGTTAGAAGTTGGTGATTATGATCATAGAAAAATTAAAGCGATGGTAAATGCTCCAATCTCAGATGGTTTATCATTAAGAATTGCCGGTCTAATGCTTGAAAGAAATGGTTTTTCTGAAAACCTATTCCCTGGTAGAGAAGGTGAAGACCTTGATGGTCGTGATATAACATCTTGGAGATTTACTCTAAGAGGTGAGATAAGTGATAACACAACTGCAAAACTTACCTATTGGAATTTTGAAGAGGATGACAATCGTTCTCGAATCGGTAGACAAATGTGTAAATCAACAGAAGTACCTTCATATGGTTGTCACCCAAGCGAATTTGGTAGAGGTGGTCCAGCAGGATCTTCAACCTTTGGTGGTGATGTTTCTGCGATAGCGGGTCTTATGACTTGGTCTCCACTTGATTATATGAATAAAATTCCAAGAAATCAGGCAGCGCGCTCGACATATCAGAATATGGATCCAGTATATAAAGCTTCTGAAGATGGATATCTTCTAAACATAGAAACAGAGGCTCTTGAGAATTTTACGATTAGAGCAAATGTTCTTTATCATGAAACTAGTGTCTTTTCACAACAAGATTATAATAATAATGATGGTACAGCTAAATTTGCCACCTATAATCCAAATAATTTAAATCCTTTAGTTGCATCTGGTAACCCGGCATTTCCTCAAGGAGTTGTACCTGTATCACAATATACTGAGTCTGCTTGCGGTATTTTTTGTGGTGCAGTTCAGGGTTATTACGATTATGCCTTCGCATATGATACTTCATCTGGTGAAGCAGAAAGTAAGTATGCAGACCTTGTTATTCAATCAACATTCGATGGTCCGATAAATTTTGTTGCTGGCATTAATGTTTCAGAATATGAGTCCAGTGGAGTTTATGATGTTTATTTCTCGGGTGCAGATGCAGCAGCTATTGCGCCTATATTAGCTGGACTTAAGCTTTATCCTTCTCATTATAGAAATGAGACTGCCCCATATGAATTAGAAAGAAAAAGTGTATTCACTGAACTGTATTATCAAGCTAACCCAGATTTAAAGGTGACAATTGGTGCAAGGTGGAATGAATCTGAAAAATCAGTTCAAGACAGGCAATTATTATTTAATTCAGCAATTCTTGCTGGTGGTACAGGCGTAGGTGATCCTGTCACTTTAGCCGTCCAAACAGCTGATCCAAATTTAATTCCCGTTATAATTGGCGCTGCTTCTTCAGGTATTTATGAGCCAATACCAGGTAAAGGTGAACAAAGACGTCTACAAGGAATCTCTACTTCTTTTGTTGAAAAAGAAGTTTCAGGAAAAGTTGGTATTGATTGGACTCCTGATTTAAAAGGCACAGATTCAACATTAGTCTATGCTACTTGGTCAAGAGGTTATAGACCGGGTGCATTTAATCCGCCTGTTGACCCAACCTTATTCCAAGGAGTTGCTCAAACAACTGATCCTGAGTTTCTTGATGCATATGAAATCGGAATGAAAAATGTTCTTCTTGATAATACCTTAATAGCTAATCTAACTGCTTTTTATTATGACTATCAAGGGCTACAAGTTTCCAAAATTATCGCTCGTACCTCAGTGAATGAAAATATTGATGCAGAAATGCAGGGTCTAGAAGTTGAGTTATTCTGGAGCCCATCAAGTATTCCTGGTTTACGTTTAGATGCTCAAGTATCTTTACTTGAAACTGAGGTGGCTAACGGAACTTTCTCACTAAATCCTCTTGATAAGGTCCAAAGAAATCTTGGCGATACATCAGGATGGTTAGTTAAGGACTATACAAATGGAGCGACATGCGGATTCAAAAGAAACTCTGTTCTTGCGGGTGTTGCTGGTGGCGTACTAAATCTAAATCCCGCTGCGGGTGCCCTAGATATGATTGCTGCCCCTAAAACATTGTCAATAGATAATATTAATTCATCAGATCCAACAGGAACAGTTAATCCTCTAGCACAAATCGCTGGAGGGGCACTACCAACTTTAGGTAACTGTGCAACTATGAATGCAAAATTATCCGCTGCAGGATTAGGTGGTTTCTATGAACCAGAATACGATATTAGTGGCAATGAATTAGTCCAAGCCCCAGCTGTTACTGTTCATGTGGGCGCAGAGTACACAACTCAACTTACAAATATATCTATCACATCTCGAATAGATTATTACTGGCAAGATGATTTTTATTCTCGCCTTTATAATGTTCCAAGAG
>CAXFIU010000084.1:0-2394 GCA_964003245.1 uncultured Candidatus Poseidoniales archaeon | reverse complement strand
CAAGAGGCCATAATCTATTTACAATTGAATTTACTAATTCTTCATGATTACCTCTTGGAAGATCAGATCTACCAATTGATCCCTGGAAAATTACATCTCCGACAATTGCTAATTGAGATTGTTCATTGAAGAAAATAATATGACCTGGAGTATGACCTGGACAGTGTCTGACGCCAAGAGTTTGATTACCAACTTTAACCTCATCGCCATTTTCTAGATATCTATCAGTTTTGAAAACCTTGGCACCATTTAGGCCAAATTTTTCTCCCTGTTGAGCAAGGCTTTCCATCAGGAAAAGATCTTCTCTATGTGGGCCTTCAATTGGAACATTAAGTATTTTAGAAAGTTCGTGAGCTCCGCCAGCATGATCTAGGTGTGCATGTGTTATCAAGATTTTTTCGACTGTTACATCGTTTTCCTCAATTGCTTGTAGAATATTATCAAGATCTCCGCCTGGATCAAATACAGCTCCCATAGAAGTTTCTAAACACCAAACAATAGAGCAATTCTGTTGAAAGGGCGTAACAGGAACAACAATTGCCCTAACTGTTTTTTCTTGAGGATCTTTAGTCATAACTTATGAGAAAATTTCTTCTAAAAAATTACTCATTGCTTCCCAAGATCTTCTATTTGCGTTTTCATTAAACGCCATTCCATCCTCAGGAGCATTTGCTAAAGGATTAGTAAATGCATGAGATGTTCCTCCATAGGCATGAATTTGCCAATCTGCATTTACAGCTGTTAATTCGTTAGCTAGGCCATTCACAGATTCGTGAGGAACCATAGGATCATCATTTCCATGAAGGACTAATATTTTTGAGCTAATTTTATTACCATCAGTATTTCCTGGAGGATTGAATAATCCATGGAAAGACACTACGCCTGCAACGCTTGAACCGGTTCTTGCAAGATCCAGAACACATAATCCGCCAAAACAGAAACCAATTGCCGCTGATTTATTTGCGTTAACTCCTACTTGATCAATAACTGTTTGATGAGCCAGATTTATTCTTCTTTGAAGCATTTCACGGTCATCAAGGACATCTTGCATCAATTCCATATTTTCTTCTGGTGTAGAACCTGTTTTCCCTTCTCCATACATATCAACAGCAAAACCAGAGTAACCTAATTGATTCATCATTTTTGCTTTCTCAAGAGTAAAATCATCTCTTCCTGCATATGTTGGAACTACAAGTACAACAGGATTGCTAGCTGGATTTTCTGTTGGAAATAAAATGCCTTCTAATCTTATATCATTATCATAATAATCTATTTGCTGACTCATTATACTCTCCTATTATTCTGGCATAGAGCCTGAGGCAACAGACATAGCATTATCTACTCTTAGTTGAGCACCATTCATAAATTTAGATTCATCAGATGCAAGATATAATGCTGCATAAGCTATATCATTTGGTTCACCTTGCTTGCTTGCTGGGGCATCTTGGTTAGGTGCACCACCAAATTTAGCTTCCATTTTCTCTGGTACACTTTCTACCATAGGGGTAATAATTCCTGATGGATGAATAGAATTACATCTAACTCCATTTTTCTTTAAACCACAATGAACTGCTACAGCTCTAGTATAAGCTTCAATAGCTCCTTTTGCTGCACAATAAGCTGCAACATAAGATTCACCCTGGACGGATGCGATTGAGCACATGTTAACAATTGACCCACCGCCAGATTCGGCCATTACTGGTATAGAAAATTTACACCCAAAGAAGGTACTATCCATATGAACTGCCATCGTTTTTCTATATTCTTCGGTTGTTTGATTTTCTGGATCACCAACTTCAACTATACCTGCATTATTAACAAGAACATCTAATTTGCCATGAAGGTTAACAGTATCAGAAATTATTTGTTTCCATCTATCTTCATCCGTTACATCCTGTTGCATAAAAGTAGCTCCAATTTTATCGGCTAATTCTTGACCTTTATCAGCAGCAACATCGGTAAGTATAACTTTTGCGCCTTCTTTAGCAAATAATGTTGCATCTGCTGCGCCTAAGCCCATAGCTGCTCCAGTTATTATTGCAACCTTGTTTTCAAGTCGTCCTGTCATATTGTTCTCCTAATTATTTTAATTTTTTGTTTGGTTAATGTATTTGTCAACTATTTGATGTAAATGTCTTGCTCTAGATTCTTGATAATTTCCAAGAGTCTGAGCCCCCTTTGGGCTAGCTTTAAATCCTCTAGTTTGAGAAAGAAGATTATTAGTATCTTGATCATATACTGCTCCAAGATAACCAGTTCCCTCACATTGGGTATAACTATCATCAATATCCAGATAATGTGGCTCTGGCGGAAGTGGATGATTTTCACCCTCTATTTTAGGTCTTAAAAATAAGAGATCAAAAATTGCATGATCTACTCCATCTGGTCTAAATC
>CAXFIU010000083.1:0-2438 GCA_964003245.1 uncultured Candidatus Poseidoniales archaeon | reverse complement strand
CCTTAATTTCTAATTCAGGAGTTTTCAATCTTACTTCTTCATCCTTTTTTTCTTTATAGACTGCAGAGAAATATGCAATCATAGGCAATATTAGTAATAATGTGAAACACCCTACTAGTGTTGCAAAACTATAGATGGATTCTTGAATAGGGTCTAATGTAAATTCTTCTACTGATACCAATTCATGTGTCGTAATAGTATTGTTCACTATAATTCCCTCAGAACTGATTATCTCGCCATCAGAATTTTTGAGAGATATTTTCCACGAAATTGTTTTTGTATTCGTATCCAAAATCTCTTCTGCTGATTCATTTGCCTTTTGTAAATTATCAGCTTGTAGTGAACCTAGGCCACCAATTGGAAGTTCTGTTGAAACCAAACCAATCATTGTATTTTGTTCATCCAAAGAGATCTCATGGAAAGAACCCTTAATGCATGTTTCAATTAATTCAACATAGTCTGGAGCAAATTCTTTGCAATTGAAATCTTTTTCATCCTGTCCTAGAGAAGGCGTGTGATACCATTCTGTACCCGATGCATCAATTACCAGAGTTGTTCCTTGAGGTGCGCCTTCAACTGTAGTATTGATCCATGTAATTCCTTCATTCGATACGAAATACCATTCGGATAAATTTTCTTCTAGTTGAATCAGTTCGGATTTTTGTTCGGAATTAGTGGTCTCATACATGTAATATTCAGAGTCGACGGTATTGGAGTGAACAGCATATCCAAGTATTATTATCAATACTAATCCTAACCCAATTAATGTCCGCAACATGTTAGGGTTACGCGACATTGACTTCTCCATATTCTGATGCGATAGGAGGTGGGTTTTGAATACTTGTTGTCGAATCTTACTACATTCATCTTACAATGTCTATGTCTTCTCTTGTCATCACGGTTAAATACAGACTCTAGGACGGGCGGCCCGCACAAAGGTGACAGTATGACGACGTATTACGATGTACCGGCTGATTTACTAATCGGAACCCTTTCTACAGAGCTACAAGGTTTTGAGCAGATTAATCCTCCTGAATGGGCAGAATACGTCAAAACTGGTACTCACCGAGAAAGACCACCTACTCAAGAAGACTGGTGGTTCATACGTTCAGCAGCTGTATTAAGAAAGGTTGGCATGAAAGGTCCAATAGGTACAAACCACATGGCACAACTATTTGGCGGTCCAAAAGATCGTGGAGTCAAACCTACACGTGCAGCATCAGGTTCTCGTAATGTGGCTAGAACTGTTCTTCAACAATTAACTGAAGCAGGATTAGTTACTAGCAAGTGGAATCCAGCAAATACTGTAAACTTCGGCAAAGTACTTACTCCAGAGGGTCATGCTTTGTTAGACAAGGTCGCTCACTCAGTCCGTGGTGCTGCTGAAGAAAAGTATCCTGGTCTTTCAAAATATTAAGGTGATTATATATGGCACGTGTAAAACCACTAGCGAAGAAATTAAGACTTAACAAAGTCACAAAACAAAACCGCCGTGTCCCAGTCTGGGTTATGTTGCGTACTAATAGAAATGTGACTAGTCACCCTAAGAGACATATGTGGCGTCGTTCTAAATTACAGAGGTGAGTAGATATGGCAGAAGTGAGAGAAATGACAATTCCGCTAAGAGCAGCTTGGTCAGTACCAAGAACTCGTCGAGCTAATCGTGCAATGGCTCAGATCAAGAAGCATGTTTCTCAACATATGAAGAAAACAGATGATGAAGAAATATGGATTGATGAATCAGTTAATCATGTCATTTGGTCTAGAGGTATGCAAAATCCACCTAGAAAGATACGTGTTCAAGTTACTAGAGAGGAAGGTTTTCCTTTAGAAGTTAAATTATTGGAGGATTGAAAATGGGAAATATTAGACCATCATTCATTAAGATCAGAGCTTTGAGATTGGTTGAGCTTTATCCTGATGTTTTCAATAGCGATTTTGAGAACAATAAACACTTTGTTTCAGAATATACCGATGTATCAAACAAGCGTATGAGAAATTGGATTGCTGGATACATTACTAGGTACCAACAGCGTAGAGTTGATTAGAGAAGTATTATTCTATTCTCTTTAGTAGGGTTATTTGATTAATATGGGCGAGATGCTTGATGTTCCTCCCCCTAATTATTCAAAAAGAATCTCTATTGTTCTTGTAAGGCCACAATTTGACGGTAACATTGGTGCTGTAGCGCGTTCAATGAAAAATTTCGGATTCTCTGATTTGAGAATTGTTGGAAGATCCCCTATCTGGTCCGAGGAAGTTCGAAATAGAGCTAAACATGCACAGTCTGTATTGGATGACGCTCAATTTTTCCAAGATATTGAATCAGCAGTCTCCGACTCAAGTCTAGTTGTAGGTACATCAGGTAAAAGAGAGAAAGGTAGTAAGATTTCTTTTAGACATTTTTTAGAACCGGAAGACCTTCCTGGAATGTTAGA
>CAXFIU010000082.1:0-2481 GCA_964003245.1 uncultured Candidatus Poseidoniales archaeon | reverse complement strand
TTCAAAAACTAATCCATAATTTGGAAATGGTTGACCTCTATTACTTAGGCAAGGTTTTTTCCATTCAATACTATTAATCGTATTTAATTGATTTGATTGAAGTCTTTTATCGTAAAACAACTCTGAAACAACCTCCGTAATACTTGGAGCCATTCGCCAACTTGTTGCCAAGAAAATCCCTTTATCTGCTGGAACAACATTGGCTCCCTCCATTAAATATTCCAAACAAGATTTCCCTGATTCTCCTGGATGATCAGCCTGTGTTGGTTGTGAAAGCTGTTGCTGATCTCCTACTAAAAGAATTGCTTTTGTACAACGTGCCATCACCAGTAAGTTTGCTAAAGACATTTGACCAGCTTCATCAATCACTAAAACATCAAAACCATTTGCCATATCTTCTCGTGACAAAGCCCAAGTCGTTCCACCAATAACCCCTTCTGTTGAAGATAAAGATGACGAAGGAATTAATTCAATCCCTTGATCTGTAAGTGGAGGATCTGCTTTTTGACTTGTACATTTAACGATTCGACTATCCACTCTTTCTTTCAAGCAAGTAGCTTTTGTTTTCAGAAGAATATTGTTGATTGCTTGGTTGCTATTAGAGCTAATAGCAATTCGTTTATCTCGTTTAAGCAACTCCGTAATCAATCTTGCAGTAACAGTCGTTTTGCCTGTCCCTGGTGGCCCCTGCAAGGCAATAGATTGCTCTGGTTTCTCTTCTAAAAATTCAGCTAAGACTTGTGGTAATACATTGGGTTCTTGACCAACTTTTTGGTTCAGTTCAATTAAGCCTTCAACAGATTGTCTTTCTAATAATTGTTGTATAGCAGTTGGTAATTTTTTTTCGGCATGAAGCCAGTCAACAGCTTGTTGTTCTAATCGATCCCGTAATGGTTTTGAGATATCAGAAGGGACTTTAATTAAGGTACAAGGTCCCATAGGAACACCTTCTGATTCTCCTGCCTCTAATCGCTTCGCTTTCTTTCGCCAAGGATATTTAAGAGTGACCTCACCTCGATCACCATCAACTTCAACTGCATCTAACTTCAACCCTGTCGATGCAATTTCAACGGTTAGCCTTGATGCTCCATCAGGACTGCTATAGAGTTTTAAATCCTGTGATGGATTGAATTTTAAGTAGTGATAGTCAGCACCTGTTCTTGCGCTTTCTCTTGATTCTGAGTTTTGCCAAATTGCCCCTTCTATAACTTCACTATCTTCTAATAATTCATCAGGATTAGAATTAGCAATCTCTTTTCGATCAAAATATGTCCACCACATCACTTTCGCTTCTCGATGATGAAAAGGTAGTAGATGGCCTAGTAAGCGTTGAACACGCCAACTAATACCTCTATTACCTTTTTTATTAATCCCAATTGGATCATCATCTATACCGTTAGAAGAGACAGTTTTGTATTCCTCAGGTAAACCTTCTAGTAGTTCATGAGCAAATACTTCAAGAGGGTTAATCTTCTCTGGAATATCTTCTTCTATTAATGGTTCTATGGGTTGATCAGGTAATCCTTGCTCTTTCCTTAGGTTGAGTAACCACTCATGAAGAAGCACAGTCGACTCACAATCTTCTCTGTTGTAATCTTCAATCGTTTGTAGTTGTGGACTCCCATTTGGAGCTTCGCCAGGATTTTTAGGTTCACCAGAAACGGCCCAATTTCGATAAGCGACTACAGAATCTCCAGCTGTTTTAACATCAGCATCTCTGTCATCCATATAAAGCTTCTCTACTTTTTTAATTGAATAGCTATCTTCTCCTAAGACTATTGCTCCAGTAACAACAGGAAGAAGGTCAACAAGAAGTTCGGATCGTAGCCATTGATCGACAACTACTTCTTTGGTGGAGTGTTGTTGCGCTAAACGACGAATAGCACTTTTCTCATAACTGCCATAGTGGTAGATCCTCAGTTCAGGAAATCTTTTACGTCGACTCTCCACCCATTCAACCCATTGTTCAAAAGCTTTTTTTTCTTCTTTCGGGGAATGAGCCCACCAAGCTTTATAAATACAATCACTGTCGGATCTGTCCTTGTAAGAAAGCCCAATGAGGTATTCCAGCTGAGTACCAAGAACAGGATCTTGAACACCTTCTAAGTCGAACCAAATATCCCCTTGATTAGCCTTAGGTAAGAGTGTTAGTCCTTTACCGTTTTTGATTTTCTTCGCGATGAAATTAGGTTTTCCATCAGGACCTTTTGGAGCAACTTGAAGCTTGGCCTGCTCTCTTAAGTCGTATAACGCTTCCGAACTTAAGCCTTGTATTTTTGATCCTTGGGGTAAAGCCGCTAAATCATCAATCGTATGTATATCAGCTTGCTTGAGCTTGATCCTTTGCGTTTGACGCATCTTGGCAACTACTACCAAATCCCTTGATGCTTCTAAACGCTCTTCAATAAATGCTGCCCAACTTCCATGATCACCTGGTGCATCATTAGGTTCAATATCAGGATTAAAAGAACTACAAAAATC
>CAXFIU010000081.1:0-2506 GCA_964003245.1 uncultured Candidatus Poseidoniales archaeon | reverse complement strand
AGAGAGGTAAATAAACTAATGTACTTGACAATTTAGGCTCACCTAAACTTTAGAAAGTGTAGTATAATCACCTTGACATGGGATTCCTAGCAGATCACAGTTTGACGTTGGTCGGAGTTGTATCTGCCATAATACTAGTCTCAAGTTTTTCTGCAAGTTTTTTACTCGATGAGGAGGAAATATCTTTCACTGTTGATGAAGACTCAATAATGAATGATGTAGAGCAAATTTCCTCCTTCGGCCCTAGAGTTGCAGGTTCAAATGAAGAAATATTAGTTACTGAATATATTAGTAATAGATTTTCAGAAATCGGCTTGGTGAATATAGAAATTGAAGAATATCAAGTTACAGGCGCATGGTTTGTCGATGCCGAACCAGATGAACATCAGATTCTCATGCATGCACAATTAGAGCAAGGTGCTCAAAACGTCCCAGGTCTACCCGATGGAACTGCTGGGACAGCACGTGTTGAAATAGATTCTACTGGTGAACTAAATCATGTAGAAAAGTTCACTTTCTTGGGCTACTCTGGTTCAACACACAAACATGATAATATGTTAACCGATTTGGGGAACGGTTCGGTTAGTGAATTTTCATCTGCTGGTGACTTAACAGATTTAGCGATATTAATCAATTACGATAATCAAAGAAGTTTAGCTGATATTTACAAAGATTCCATTGATAGAAATGCTGCTGTTGTAATGATTTATACTGAGGGGGTAGAAACTCCTCCATTCAGAAGCGTAACAGTTCAAGAAAATGGAAAAACTGTGCCGTTCCCCGAAGCCTATAATGGTCAATATTCTGATTTATTAATTCCATTTATTTATATTTCAGAAAGTGTTGCTACATCATTTCATGATTTTATAGAGCAGGCATCTGAAGACCCAACCCTATATGCATCTCTTGATGGTTTTTGGGAAGGAAATAATGTAGGTATACGAACAGTAAAAGTAGTCACAGGAGAGCTACTTGGAACAGGTGACAAAGAGATAATGATTGGGGCTCATCATGACTCAGTTTATATCAGCCCTGGAGCAGTTGACAATGCAGTAGGAGTGTCTCAGTTAATTGAAATCGCATCTCAATTAAGTGAGATAGATATGGAAGCTACAGTTAAATTCGCCACATGGGGAGGAGAGGAACTAGGGCTATTAGGAAGTCAAGAATACTTGGAAGCACATGCAGATGAAGTAGGTGACCTCGATTTATACATCAATATTGATTCAACAAATCTTGATCCTTCTATTGGATTAGGCACTCTAGGTATTGATTCTTCAAATGAAAAAATCGGAAATTCTGTTAATCAAATTAAAAATAAAATCCTATCAGAAGGGTGGAATGGATATTCTGCATCAGTTAATTATAATGTCGACAGTGGAAATAGCGATCATCGTTCATTCAATAATATTGGAGTAAATACTCTTGGATTTTTTGGATGGGAATATTCACAGTATCATAGGCAAACGGATACAAGTGATATTGTCAATCAACAGGGGTTAGGGTTGACTACAGAAATTATATTACAAGTGGTTGCTAAAGAAGGAGGCGGGCATAATTCTGAACGGCCCATCATAGAGATACAGAGTCTGGAAGGACAATCGGATTCATGGGTTTTCCCATTTACAATAGCTCTTATGGCTGGACTTGCTACAGGAATTGGAGGTTTGATTGTCATGTTTATCAGTGAAATAACTAAAGAATTGATGTCTTTTATGTTAGGGATGGCTGCCGGAGTTATGCTTCTAATTTCAATTTTTGATTTGTGGCTCGGTCAGGCAATGGAGTTCGGATTTTTAATAATTACAACTGTATTCTTATTAGGTGCTGGTTTAATTGTTTTAATAAATTCATTAGTTAAGAAAGATGAGGAGGAGGTGAGCGAAAAAAGGAAATTATACCTCTCAGGAATATTCACAGCTATCGCATTAGGCATCCATAACTTCCCAGAAGGGTTAGCAATAGGAGTTGCAGTACTCGAATCCGCACAATATGGAGTTGTTCTGATGATTGCGATTGGCCTACATAATATTCCCGAAGGAATTGCAGTAGCCGCCCCGATCAAAGCAGGAGGAGGAGGTAAATGGAAAGCGGCTTTAATTGCACTTGCTACTGGAATGACTGAACCAATTGGAGCATTATTTGCTCTTCTGGTTTTAGGTTCTTTCTTGACTCCGTTAATGGTAGGTATGTCTCTAGCATTTGTCGGAGGAATTATGGCAATTGTAAGTTTCAAAGAATTGATTCCACAAGCGATGGCTCAAAATAGGAATCAATATATGATAGTAGGAATGACTTTTGGTGCCGCGATCATGCAACTGAGTTTATTTTTACTAGAGTAGGTGAAATAAATGAGATTGTTTCTAAATAGTCGAATTACTACAATAATTCAAAGTTTCACTATCTTTTTGATGATATTGATTTGGTGTATTTCTCCTTATGTAAATATACAATCTGAATCTCTCGATTACAATATTTCTAGCGAATACTGGACAGACGAGGATGA
>CAXFIU010000080.1:0-2643 GCA_964003245.1 uncultured Candidatus Poseidoniales archaeon | reverse complement strand
AGAATCGTTTAAGTATACTTGCTGCCTGTGAAGATCCAGAAACAGTAGCAACCTATAATTATGGTGATAATGTTTGGCCATTACCTCAAACTGGACAGATGTGGTTAGAGTATGAATTACTTAAAAACCCAGAAGCACCAGGTTTCTTCTGTTTATCTACATCATATAGAGCAGAACCAAATCCTGTACCAGGTAGGCACGAAACTATCTTCCCTATGTTTGAGTTTGAAATGCACGGTGGTGTAGAAGAACTTGAAAAGATGGAAGTTGAATTGTGCGAACATCTTGGAATACCCTTAGATCAAGAGAACATCCTTTCTTATGATGATTGGGGTAATATGTTCAACGCAAAAGAACTTGAGCACGAGCATGAAGAAAAGATTGGTCGTGGTATGATTACCAAGTTCCCTGAGTGGACATCACCATTCTGGAATATGGCAAGATATGATGATGGTGTAACCAGTAAAAAGATTGATGTAATCTTAAATGGTATGGAAACTATTGGTAGTGCAGAACGCAGCACCGATAAGAAACAGATGCGTGATACATTCTACACAATATCAGATGGACAATATGCCCAACTAATTATTGATTTATTTGGAAAGGAAAGAGTTGAAGCAGAACTTGAAAAGTTTCTTGAGTTTGATTTCTTTCCTAGAAGTGGGGGAGGAATAGGTGTAACACGTATCATGCAAGCAATCCCTGACTAGGGATTTCTTTGTGAGGTGGCGAAACGGTAAACGCTCTAGTCTGTTTAACTAGTGTCTCTGGCGGGACTTGTAGGTTCGACTCCTACCCTCACAGTTTAAAAAAAATATTTAGGTATATATTAGTAGGCATTTATTTTTGTTAAATGTATCAGGGAATACAGACACAATTTGCATAAATAATATCAGTCAGGGAAACCTACACACAAGAGGAACAACCAGATGCACTGAAACTTCTATACATTATGAGTAAAGTTAAAAAGGAGAACAAGTATGCATAACGTCTTATCGCAAAACAACATGGCAGAATGGAATCATCACACGTCTTATCAGGACAAAATATTAGATGATTATTACGAATGTCTAATCGAATGCGAGACAGACCAACCAAGTTGTAAGCGAATCTGTAAAGAGATTCTTATTTAAAAAAAATAAAAGATAATTAAAAGGACTCTTCAGAGTCCTTTTTTATTGGGTGCATAAATATTAATGGAACAAGAATAGTCTAATGGCAAACTGGTACTCAGACCAATTATCAAACAGAAATTTTCTTTCTCCAATAGGTTTCTTATTCCTTTTGGATAAAGCTAACAAGGTATCTTTCTTGTGTCAAAAAGCAGAAATTCCTACTGTAGAATTAGGACAAGTTGAGATTCCAACTAGGGGTTTAGTTCCTATTCCAGTTGAAGGGAATATGCGTTACAGTGAATTTTCTATGGAGTTTATTGTTGATGAAGATTTAAGAAATTATATGCAGATCCATAACTGGATGAGAGCATTAGGAACTCCTCAAGAATTTAAGGAAAGACGAGTTTGGTTAGACAAGTATGCAGATAGTCCCTCAGAAGATCCTAGATTTTCAGATGCTACACTGCAGGTACTGAACAACAATAACATTGCAAATTTTGATGTTGTATTTAAAAGTATGTTTCCTGTGAGTTTATCATCATTACCATTTGATGTTACTGGTGGTGATAATGATTACTTTACCTCAACAGCAACATTTAGATATACACTCTACGAAATAAGAAATAAAAACTCACAAACAAGAAGATAACCTATTGATTTTTTCTATACTATGAATTTAGAAACATTGCAGAACCTGTGGAAGACTGATTCCAAACTGGATGAAGATCAGCATGATAATGATTCCTTGGCAATTCCCCAACTTCATATGAAGTATATGGAGTTTCATAATCAATATTCTCTTATGAAAAAAGAAAGAGAAATTGAAATGAAACGTCTCATTAAAGAGAAATGGTTATACTACAAAGGTAAGGCACCATCTTCAATCTATAAGGAAATGCCATTCGATCTCAAACTTACTACTAAGGAAGAGATCTCAATGTTTATTGAAGCGGATGAAGATATCGGAAAACTTAAATATAAAATTGAATACATAGACCAAGTGGTCTTCTTTTTAGATGGCGTTTTGCGTATGATTAATAATCGTACGTACCATATTAAAAACGCTATTGAATGGAAGAAATTTCAAAGTGGTTTTTAATAATGAATTATGGAAAATTTTACAAGGAAGTATCCTTCAACACTCAGTCAATTAACATAGTACGAAAAGCAATATCACAAGATTTAAAATTTACTAAAGGAGAACTACACAGTAGTCACAGATCAACAAGAAGTTCTGAGGTAGCGTGGTTGAGAGATATGGATCTCTTGTCTATGCTTATGCGTATGTCTAAACAGATTAATAGATCTGCAAATTGGAACGTAAAAATTGATGGTATGGAACCTGTACAATTTGGTATCTATGGAGAAGGAGATTTCTATGATTGGCATGTTGATCAACACCCAAAACCTATTGGGGGAATGGTAAGGAAGATTAGTATGTCACTTTTTCTTAATGATGATTTTGAAGGAGGGGAGTTTGATTTGGAGATATATAGACCAGATGCAGATCCAAGGTATAAAACTTTTA
>CAXFIU010000079.1:0-2685 GCA_964003245.1 uncultured Candidatus Poseidoniales archaeon | reverse complement strand
TGCTAAAGGTACATGGGCAATTTGGGAATCAAAACCAAGTAGTATGAAGTAGGATTATCGTAATTATGCAGGCAAAGGATTGATTTTATATTACCTCTCCGCTTTAATCATATGGCACGAATCGACTCATTGATTTTGGTTATGCTAGGACTTGCTCAGATATTGATTGGAAACTCAATAGCTTTAGAATTCTTGGCTGTTTTACTACAAGGTACTGGCGGCGGAACAATTGTTATGGCGATATATTTTCTAATTTTCTTATCAAAACACCAGAAAGAGTTTGATGGTGCATATTCAAAATTAGAGAACACCACTTTAGTTAGAAATGAAAATGGCGAGTTAGAGTTTCAAGATGCTAACACCGTAGTTACTAGAGTTATTTGGTATTTAGTTCCAGTTGGTTTGACAGTTATTGGTATGATTGTTTGGTTGGCAAATCTCGGTTAACAAATCAACAGGTGCGATGAATGTCAGGTGGAAAGAAAGGCTTTCCAGAATTACTAGATGATGCAATAGATAATCCTGCATTTGAATTATTGGGGGGTTACCATTTATTTCTTCGCCGCTTTTTAATTCCTTTAATTCTAGCAATTCTTTTCCTTTTTATTTATGATTTATTTGATAATTTAATCTTTTCATCGATAATTACCGGACTTTCTGTAGGCCCTATAATAAATTTAGAGAGATACCTGGCCGTGAGAAAACTACGGAAATAGTATTGATTTTATCTTAATGTCGCCGAAGAGGTGAAATGTAAGATTACTCTAGAAGTATTAATGGCATCTCTCGGGGACTTTGATTTACTTTCACTTGTTGGTTATGAAGGGGGTGGCGGATTAGAACTAATCTTTGCCTCTTCTGCAGTATTGGGGGGCATTCTCTTTTTGCTATGGTTTGCATTAATAATGATTGGCGGTATTACAGCTGATGTATTCGATGGATTATTCGGTACAGATTTTGATGCAATGGGTGCTGATGCATCATTTAAGGCTCTAACTTTCCAAGGCATAATGGCATTCATGATGTTTTTCGGCCTAGCGGGTTTATGGGTTTTAGATGGTGATTCTGATCAAACTTCTTTGGCAATTGTAGTTGGTTCAATTACAGGATTCGGTTCTATGTATGGAACTGGTAAATTGTTCCAACTGTTTGTAGCACTTCAATCAGATGGGACAATAGATATGGATGATGCAATTGGGTCAGTTGGAACAATTTATTTGAGAATTCCTGAAGGGGGAGTGGGTCAAATACAGGTTGAATCTGGTAGTGCTATGAGGACTTATAATGCGAAAACAGAAGATGGACAAGCAATGTCTACGGGTGACTTCGCGGAAGTAATTGATGTTGTTTCATCTACTCTAATCGTTAAAAGAAAATAATTTTTTCTATTTTTTTTCTGATTATGTCGGCAAAGACTTCATGACCTAGTCCCTGCTCTTCTAGCATGAGTTGAGATAATGGCAGACGGTTCACCCTACGCAACAATAATGATTTTCGCAATAGTTTTAGTTTTAGTAGCAACGACAATTTTCTTTGCACAGAGGTACAAGAGGTGCCCTCCTGACAAGATTATGGTAGTTTATGGTCGTACCCAAGGAGGTAGAGCTTCGCGGACGATTCATGGTGGTGCTACGTTAGTTTGGCCGTTAATTCAGGATTATGCATTCTTATCTTTAACGCCAATTACAATTAATATTGATTTGAGAAATGCACTTTCTATGCAGAATATCAGAATCAACGTTCCAAGTACATTTACAGTCGGTATCAGTACTGAAAAAGCGATTATGGCAAATGCTGCTGAGAGGTTATTACAACTATCTCCTCAACAAATTGAAGAAATGGCTAAAGAGATTATCTTCGGGCAGCTTCGTTTAACCGTAGCATCTTTGACAATTGAACAAATTAATCAGGACAGAGATACATTCCTTGAGATGACTAGAACTAATGTAGATACAGAATTACAAAAGATTGGAATCTATTTAATCAACGTTAATCTAGTAGATATTACTGATGAGTCTGATTATATCGAGAGTATTGGTAAGAAAGCAGCTTCAACTGCAGTTGAGAATGCACGTATCGACGTTGCAAATGCAGAGAGAGATGGAGCAGTTGGTGCAGCAAAGGCAAACAGAGTCCGTGAGATTGAAGTCGCAAACAATCTAGCTGAAGCAGAAAAGGGCCGTAAGACTGCCGAGGCAGATCAGCGTGTATATGTCGGTGAACAAGAAGCATTAGCGGTTTCCGGTGAAAACGCTGCGACTGCAATAGTTAAGAATTCAGATGCTGATCTAGCAGAGGTTGAGGCCGCAGCAAAACAGCGTGCTGCTGTAGCGGCTGCTGAAGCTGAAGCAGCGATTCAGAGAGCGGTCTACAAAGAAGAGGAGGCTAGATTACAGGCAAGTGAAATTGTCCGTGAAGAAATTCAGAAACAACAAATTGAGATTTCTGCTGAGGCAGAGGCTGAGCGATTAAGACGCATAGCTAGAGGTGACGCGGATGCAATCCTTGCAAGGTATGAAGCAGAAGCTGCTGGTATCCAGAAAGTATTGGACGCTAAAGCATCTGGTTACGCTGGTTTAGTTAAGAGTGCAGGTGGAGATACCAAAGCAGCTGCTACTTTACTAATGGTAGAGAAGATTGAAAATATGGTTGCAGCACAAGTTGAGGCAATTCGTAACATGAAGA
>CAXFIU010000078.1:0-2806 GCA_964003245.1 uncultured Candidatus Poseidoniales archaeon | reverse complement strand
ACAGAAACTTGGGCGAAAGCATACCCATGAGGCAATATCTGATCAATTATCATCTGTCCTAACCATGTACCTGGAACTTCTATTGATGGTGTTTCGACACTGACTTCATCAAAATAAGGTCCAAACTCTGCAATTACTGGTACTGTGACTCCTTCAGGAACATCTGGAAGCCAAACTGCAAGACTAACAACTCCATTAGGGGCAGAACCTCCCTCACTAAGTGGCAATTCAAAATTTACGAAATGATGTGTAGAGCCCCATTCATTCTCTGTTTCTAATAATTCATACTCTCCATATTCCATAACAAATCCATTCCCTTGATCTGTAGTGTATGGCCATTCTGATCTTTCCCATACTGGAACTCGGTCATAAATCCCTAAATCTTTTTTGATTTCATCAACTACATCGTCAATTATCCAACCCTGTAGAGATACCAATAACATGATTATGGCCATTGATATTGCGATTCCTAGCAACTTAATATTAGACTTAGCAAGATTATTAAATTTCTCAGAAATAGAGGCAGATTTATCATCCTCTACAGGAACTCCCTCTATCATAGCAAACTTTCGTATTGAAGAGCATTATTCAGACTTATGTATTATTGATTGTAAAATATTAAATCAAAAAATCAATTTGCGTTTTCTGACGCTGTAACTAAGAGATCTAGTTGTTCACCCAATCTCTGCCATAAATCATCTATCTGTTCACTAGTCATGGATGTCGAATTGAATCTTTACATATATACCATTGTTTTGTTGGAAAATTACATCAAATGAATTTTATTATTCAAAAATTAGTTATTTATAGCATTAGAGTATTCTATTCTTTCTTGACTGTGAGGTGCGGGAAGGGTATGCCAATACCTTTAGATTTGAAGCGATCTAACATCTCAATCAAAAGCCAATCCTTGGCTTTTCTTTCTTTATTATAATCTTCAACCCAACAATCCAATCTGAAAACTAAAGCTGTTTCAGTAATATCATAAAGTAAAACTTCTGTTTTAGGATTATCAGTTGTAAATTCACAATCATTAATAGCATCCAGAATTATTGACTTGACTATTTTAGGGTCTGAATCTAAAGAGGTTCTAATTCTAAATCTTAGATTCATTGAATCCGCATCGCCTTGTGACCCCCCAAGTGCATAATTCTCTACAATCTCACCTGACAAAGTAGTATTAGGTATCACCACCAAACGCTCATTCCCGGTTTTAATTTTTGTAGTCATTAAACCAACGTCATGAACTCTACCTTTAACCCCCATAACAATGACTTTATCGCCCTTAGAAAATGGTTTATCTAATAGCATTAATAATCCTGAAACTAGATTTGCTGCAGTTTCTTGTAATGCAAGCCCAATAACCAAGGTAAGTATAGTTGCAGATGCCACTATTGCAGTTATATCGATATTCAGCTGATCTAAAGCAATTAGAACTGCTGCAACCCATGCAATTAGCTTTGAAGCACTCACAGTTATTGTTTTCAACGTAGATAAATCGAGCGAGGTTTTCTCATTCATTGATTGGAAAAGAGGCGGAATAAATTCATCGACAATGGAACTAAGAAATTGTGCGAAGAGTATCAATAAAATTGCGGCTGAACCACCAGCGAATGCAACTCTCTCAAATGATTCATCTTCAAAAATATAATCAAAAGTCAACCATATCCCAAGCAAGAAAACTCCAACATTCAGTAGAGGGGTAGCTAAACTGAAAATACGATCATCATACAAATTATCACTAGATGAAATCACTTTCATCACTGGCCCGCGAAGTATCAGTCTTGAGATTAAGGACATTAGAATGCTTAGAGAAATTCCAATTAGGATTTGAACTAACTTACTGGCTTCCTGAAAATCATTAAAATAATCTTGCAAGATATCATACATTGACTATACTATGTCTGTAGGGTTTAATATTTTTTTGCCGGCATTAATCCTTAAAAAAAGCAAAAAAAAGGGATATTTGGTGCTCGTGCCGGGATTTGAACCCGGGTCGCCGCCTCGAAAGGGCGGCATGATGGACCGAACTACACCACACGAGCGGTAAGCGGCCGAGAAGTGAACCCCACATAATCACAACGGTTGCAAATACTAGAGATATAGGTAAATTAATACTCATCTTCTTCAACGGAAAGTGAATCTTTTGTAATATCTTTTCCTGACGATGTTTTAGAAAAAATTGAAGTGATTATATACAAAGAAAAAATAACAAGAATTACTATTGAGGGATTAAATTTTTCTTCGACCCATCGACTAGGATCTCCAGGATAAAAATCAGAATTATCTCCTACTCCGTCCCCGTCTGTATCTAATGTTTCATTAGAATCATATGGAAATACATCAGAATTATCTCCCGTTCCGTCACCATCTGAATCAAGAAACTCATCCGGATCATTAGGGAAAATGTCAGAATTGTCGCCTACACCATCCTTATCGAAATCTAAGTGCTCTGAAGAATCAAATGGAAATATGTCGGAATTATCTCCCACCCCATCCCCATCTGAATCCTGATGTTCATTTTTATCAAAAGGAAAGTGATCTGAATTATCTCCAAAACCATCCCCATCAGAGTCTATTGTTTCATTCGAATCGTATGGGAATACATCTGAATTATCCCCTACCCCGTCTCCGTCTGAGTCTAATGTTTCATTCGAATCGTATGGAAATACATCTGAATTATCCCCTACCCCGTCTCCGTCTGAGTCTAATGTTTCATTCGAATCGTATGGAAATACATCTGAGTTGTCTCCTACCCCGTCTCCGTCTGAGTCTAATGTTTCATTCGAATCGTATGGAAATACAT
>CAXFIU010000077.1:0-2806 GCA_964003245.1 uncultured Candidatus Poseidoniales archaeon | reverse complement strand
GCAGTAGATAATCTATGAGCTAGTAGATCATTATGTGAATGGTTTTCATCTTCAATTTCTGTCACAGGATCAATCCATTCCATATCAGCGTCGTCTTCAGAGGAATCGTCTCCAAGCATAGACATGCACCCCGATAAGGGAGTAATTAGCATTAGAAAAACCATTAGAAACATTGGAAAATTAGAAATCCGTGACATCGCAAAACCTCGTACTAATTATTTCACATTAACTTCTACTTGTGAATGCTACGGTTGTAATGTTAGAAATTAACCAACGTGATATGGTTTGTCTATATCTAATTGAACGATATATAATCCCGTAGTAATACATGAAAGATATACGTAACCATTATGGTACTCTGCGGCCCAAATAAAAGGAGTCCAACCAAAATCATAGTATGAGCTTGAGAGAGGAGTTCCATCTTGTCCATGAGGTAGATGGTATCCAATAGTAGATACAGAATGTACTTCAGTTCTATTCAGATCTGGATTCTTTGCTTCCAACATTAAAGTCTCAATATCAACTATCCATAATCCTGCATGATAACTAGAGAGATATATTCTACCATCCCAATTACCGCCGAGACTCTGATCTGGTAAACCTAATGCAGAATTAGTTTCAAAAATCTGAGCATCAGAATTATGTGGGCTGAAAAGTAACCATTCCTCACCACCAGGAATATGATGTTCCTCTGCGAAAGGAATTTCCCAACTATGAATTATTTTTGGCTTGAATGTCACTTGGCCATTCAAAGTTTCATATTCAGTTGTATCAATCAAATAACCCAGTCCAGTCCCAACCGTAGTTTCAAGAACTTCAGTGGCTAAGAATGTTAGATGCATTTTACCCGCAGGATAGCCGAGATGGGAGGCATCAACCATCTTGTCCATTGGTTCCGCATAATGTATGTATGAGGCTCTGCCACCATTTTCGTTCCCAGTACAACCACAATCTATCTGACCGTCTTCATCAAGATCAGCGAATTCCATCCATTGGCCAACTTCCGGAGCACGCCAATTACAGGTTAATTGAGTACCTAATGTAGCTGCACACCCACCAGCAATAAATGCATATTCAATCGGCGAGTTTTGTGGATGAGGGACATCGCTAACATCAAAAATTCTTAGTCCCGCTTCCCAATATGCTCCATAGATGTATGTTCTACCGTACCTAGGATCTTGTTGATCTTCACCAGGCCATGTTTGAACTGTCATGTCATGAATGTATATCCAACCACCTAGAGTGTTTTGCCAGTTTACTTCTGCCTCGCCAACTTTCAGGATACGAGGACTATCACTTGGTCCGTCGAAATTAAGATGGGCTATTGTAATCCCTCCACATGCATCTCCTTGACCGATATCACACTGTTCGTAATCTGGATTTGCAACAAAAATATACCATTCATTATCAATCATATGAGTATACAAATTATGCGGCCCACTAGGGTGATCAGCATCATACCATGCATCAACATAAGTTGGATTGTATTTATCTGAAACATCAATCAGAGTAACTGTGACTTGTGCAGGGTCACCCCATTCGCCAACATTAGGGTCAGCATTACCTGGATCTACTAGCTGATTCTGTACTATAACATATTCATCACCATTATATTGTAGATATTTCACATCTAAAACTTGAGTATTTGGGTCTACATAAACGCCAGTAACAGTTGTATTCTCTGGATTTGTAACATCTACAATATGCATCTCAGACCAGCCTGCAATATAGGCATAAGTGCCACCATCAGGAGATTCAGCAACCTGAACTTCAGCATTCCCAGGTGCAGTCAATTGATTAAATGATACAGGCAAAATATTGTCAGTATACATGATGTGCTGACTAGCGTTCCTATGGTCATGCCCCTCATCTTGCATAAGTGGATCCATGATTGAAGAGTTACTATTTACTGATTCAGAAGCCTCATCTGAAAGAAAAACCGCAGCAATACTAGCCGTAAACAAAAAGAAGATCAGAACGCCTGCTAAAGCAACTCTACGGTTATCCATGTAGACCGGAAGCAACCAGTCATGTTGAAGTCATCGGAGTGCATGGGATGGACTGTGAGATACCAGCGGGCAGTTGTAATTGGAATATTTTTTGTTCTACTATTACCATCAATTACTCATGCTCATGACCAAAAAGAGTATAATATTCTAATCACTGAAAATGGTTTGCAGCCACCCTCAGTAAATCCGGGAATATTAGTTGAAACTGATACTTTATTTTTCAGAAATGTAGATGATAGAGAGAATGTGACACATAGAATCTTAGTTGATGCAGATCAAGATGGTTCATTTGAAGGAATTGATGATTTTAACACAAGTTGGATTTCAAGTTCTTGTGAACTTAATGAAACTAGTGAGAAGATAAATCCTGAATGTGAACAGCAAGCCCTAATACTATTGGACCCGTCAAATAGGCTATTACCTGGAAACATTTCAATGATTCATCAAATGAAAGAAAATAATGAAACAATAGAGATTAGTTTCTATATTAATTTCGCACCAGACATTCACGAAGTAGATGAAAATCTACCGACGGGAAGTACAAATGGAGAAGTACTTATTGAGAAAAGTAGTAAAGAACAAACTTTAGAACTCATAATATTCATTTCTGTTCTTGGTATATTTTTAGTAGGGATTGAATTAATTAAATCAGATGATGAGTAGAATCTTCAACGGTTGAACTCAAGAACCCCTTGCTGTTCCGATAACTCGTAGGGCGCTTAGCTCAGCTTGGAAGAGCACCTGGTTTGCAACCAGGTGGCCGGGGGTTCAAATCCCCCAGCGTCCACCATTTAGAG
>CAXFIU010000076.1:0-3024 GCA_964003245.1 uncultured Candidatus Poseidoniales archaeon | reverse complement strand
TAGCAACATGGAGTGCAGTAACTGTTGCAATACCTCCTAAGGCCGCCGCTAGTGCTCTATGGACCCATTCAAAAACAATTAATGCATAAACTGCTACTAAGATAATGATAGCCACAGTAACAGCCCAACTAGGCATTTCAGCAGCCTTCCAAGAGCCTCCGGATGACCCTCCTGCCGCTGAAACCGATAGAGGGAAAAATGAAAAAATGAAAAGCATAGATAGGAAAAACTTGTACACTATGCTGTTGAACTGATGGCCGAGAAGCTTTTCCATGCGCTTCCGTGACAGATTACCTCTAAATATCTCTCCATATGAAAATTAGTAATGATGTAAATTTGTAATATCATTCCCCTGACCAAAATACTGCAATATTCCCTCTCTGAAGGACTAAATAAGATTCTGATTCATTGGAAACTGATTCAAAAAGTAATTTTCTTTCACGATTATTTGATGCGATCCCTTGATTGAGTTTCATTTTAACTAATTTCCGCTTCAAAAGCTGTTGTTTTAATTCATCAATTACTGATTCATTTACTCCTTGCTTACCCACCCTAATTGTTATTTCTAATGAATTATCTAGTGCTTTTCTTTTTATTGAATTGGGTACGTTCATTAAATCACCTTCTAATCGGTCTACGGACCTTACTATTACAACGTTCACAAGTAGTTATCACGGAACTCTTTCTAATCCTTATTCTTGAATCGGAACCAAAATTCATAACAGATTTACAAACCTTACAAAACATTATTCGGACACTAGATTCACACCCTTGACCGTGTCTTTTTGATATTCTTAATGAATCTCTGACGGCAATGTTTCTAATGTTCAAAGAGAATTCTTTAGGAGATTCAATTATATTAGAAAGTTGAGAAATCGCCTTTTTCGAACGATTTTTTCTTCTCAAAGAATCCTTAGATCTCCTTCTCCCCGACATAATTACCTCATCTGTTAGATATCTTAGAAATTATTTCATCGCCAACTTCTTTTATTGGCTGCTCGCCATTTACTTTGATTAAAAGTCCTTGATTATCATACCAAATAGCTAAAGGAGATGTCTGCTCATGATATGCATTTAGCCTGTTACGTACAGTAGTTTCATTGTCATCTTTTCTCTGAATTAATCGATCACTAATAGATTCAGGTGCTGGTTTAAAGTCGACATGGAAAATTTCACCCGTTTCTGGATCCATACGTCTTCCAACTATTCTTCTAACTATTGAATCATCAGGAACTTCTATTGAAATCACTAAACTAACTTCTTCAATTTTTGCAAGTTCTTCGGCCTGAGCAATTGTACGAGGGAAACCATCAAAAAGTACTCCATTTTTAGCATCATCCATCTTCAATCTTTCAGAAATTAGCCCAATAATAACTTCATCAGGAACTAATTCTCCAGCCTCCATAAAAGATTTAGCTTCTATACCTAATTTACTGCCTTCAGATAATGCGGCCCTCAACATATCTCCTGTAGACACTTGTGGCTTAGATGTTAAATCTACAATTCTTGCTGCTTGAGTCCCCTTGCCTGCGCCTGGGGGGCCAAATAATACAATTGAGCCTTTCATACTATTACGGGGTAAAGACTCAGTCATAAGTCAAACCCTGTTTAAGGTTGGTTTTGTTCCCACCATAAGTGACCATATGAGTTCCATTGTTCCATTGACCAGCCATCAGGTAAACCTCCGAGAGGCAGAGGGGCAACGCCATCGGGTGTTGGTAACAATTTACCAGGTCCAGAAGCAGCAATAGCCGCCTGAATCTCATCATCACTAACTCCTCCTGTCAATGTATCTCCTGAACCTAAAGATGTATCTAATGCTGCAGCACGACGTTCATTTGAACTCCCTGATAATAAAGCTGAACCCTCAGGTATCAGTTCTTCTTCCGGTGACATGAATTTTTGAGATTGTTTTCTCATCTTTAACCCCAAGAATATTGCACCGGCTAGAGATATCAAAAACAATAATGGTAGCATCCACTGAGGCAATCCCAAAGTATCTAAAATTCCGGATATCCCTCCTGTGTTCGTAGTTCTTTCTCTACTCATCTCTAAAGTCATTTGTGTATCGGTTACTTCCGCATCTTCAGGATCAAAATTTGTGCTATTCACAAACAGTTCAAAACTAGATAATCCAAATCCTGCATTTGAATCAGGTTTTACAGATACTGTAAAAAATCGAGATTCACCAGGAGATAATTGGCAATCAATATCGGATGAACAATCGGGGAATTGAATCTCGAAACCATCTGCTAAAGATGCTGAGAAAGTTGCATCTGTGATTATATTCCCCTGATTAGTTAAATTGATTTGAAAAATAGCAGTATTTCCAGAAGGAATATTTTCGATTAGAGTCTCTTCAGAAGAAAGAGATAGCCAAACAGATGGGAGTATCTCTACTTCGAACTCTACAGTCTGGAAATAAATATCTCCGCTAGGAGTTTCTGATTCAATAATTACAGATACGGTTTGCTCGAGTGAACCAATTGGTAGAGCACCTGGCAATTCTAAACCAACCGAAACAAATGCTTCACGATTCATATCCATCTGGAAAACATTTCCTGAGAGGAAACCGCCAGACCAACCTTCAGGTAGAGTACCCATTGTCAAAGAAATTTCAAGAGGTACATTCCCAATATTATGAAGTTTGAAAGGAGTTACAGAAGATTTACCTAAGGCCACCAGTATTTCAGAAGGATACTCAATATCTAATGATGCGAACTCTTCTAGAACTAATTTCGTCCCATTAATTAGGGTCTCACCTTCAGAGATTGTAGTACGAATTGTAATAATATTTGAGTCCCCCATATTGGATGCAAGTGGCACTATTGTATTGATTGTAATACTAATATTTTGACCTGCGAGGACGTCTACAACTACATCTTGGTTAACGAAATCATCGGTTCCAATAATAATTTGAGTTTGCCAACTATTTTGCACTTTAACTGTATATTCTGAAGGAACATTCCCTTGATTAGTTATTACTAAATTTGTAGTCACTAGGTCTCCATTTAATACAGGACG
>CAXFIU010000075.1:0-3116 GCA_964003245.1 uncultured Candidatus Poseidoniales archaeon | reverse complement strand
TTATTAATAGAAAGGTTTCTCGGAAAGAAAATATATCTAAATTCAAAGAAAACCTAAAAAAATCATAGTTTGATCTAAGTTTTTTTATTTTCTCACTTTTAATTTCCATTTGTAGTTGTGTATCAATATACTGTCAGGACCTATCATATCCAAGTGTGATTGCAGAGTAGATATAACAGAGTGTTTCTATAATAATATCAATTTATATCAGTACTGTGAAAACCAAGAGTGCTTACCGAAATGATTCCGAGGAACTCTTTTATCTTCTTTAATGTAGTATCGAAAACCAGAAATTACTGAATGGAGATATTTTTCAAGACGAGGCTTTACCCAAATTTTGTGGAGTAAAAATGTCAACAAGCCCGGCCCCCAGTCCAGAAGATATGGATAGACAGTAATTTTGAGCCTGGATATTTCTTCGCCAAGAGGCTCTATTTCCCAAATAACATATGACTGGGGGCCTCCTTCTTTACCAATTTCTAATGTGTAACCAGTCCCCTCATCCCAAGTTTTGAATGTTCTAATATAGTTCAAACCGTTCAGGTAAATTAGCCGATCAGAACGCCCACCTTCTCCCCAACTAATTATCTCGTTTGATTTACAAAATGGATGAGAATTATTGAGATTTTCTGGTTCGCTGATTACCTTCCAAAGCTTAGCGGAAGAAATATTAAAATCTGCAGAATTTGTTATTGGTAACCTGTTTTTCATGATTCCACTACCTATACATTTTCTATTTCAAGTTTTTTAGTGCTCGATGATTCATATTGTATAAAATAAATAAAATCACTACTAAAAGCGAGTGTTTCAACCAAGAATCATGCTTGAGTGGAATAAAAAAGCTTTTCAACTTTCTATGGGGGACTTTTCTGAAGAATATATTCGAAAGGTAGCAACGATCTTTGCAGTGGTTGGATTCTTTTTGCATATTGTAGTGTGGGCTTTGTTCGAGACAGGAAATATCACAATAACTGGTGGAGCAGCGGAGCTTGTCAAATCTCCTCTATCAACCCTCTACACGCCATTCTCTATCCTCTTAGTATATGAGGTGTATCAGCTCATTAGAACCATTCCAGACTCATTCTCATCTTCTGTGGGAAAGCAATATGAAATCGCTACATTACTTGTAGTTAGGGACATTCTGAAGAGACTTTCTGAAGTCGAGAACTCAGAGGGGTGGAAGATTAGTTCCGACCTTGGATTCCTATTGGTAGAATGTGCAGCATTCCTAGTATTGCTATACACATCACTGACTTACTTCAGAATAAGCAGTAGTTCGGAAAAATCAGGGCAAATGGCAGATAATGTAGCGATCTTTGTCGAGGCGAAAAGAGGGATTGCAAACGCCATGTTACTCATTTTCTTGGCCACGGCGGCTTATTCTTTCTATACATGGTTCGTCTCAGTACAGGACGGGGGTGGATCGGTCAGCCGTGTCATTTTTTTCTTAGATTTCTTTACTTTCTTGATATTGGCTGATATCCTGATACTATTGATATCTTATTGGTTTTACACGGATTTCGGTAACTTGGCTAGGAATACTGGATTCGTTCTCTCGACGGTAATCATCCGCGTAGCGATATCATCAGAGGGAATATCGTCAATGATTTTGTTTACGCTAAGCGGTCTTTTAGGCATTGCTATACTAAGAATGTTTACGCCGAATATTTCGAAACTATAGCATCCGCACTTTCAGAGGCTAGCAATAAATTAGATAATCAGAGCATGGTATAGTCGATAAGTTCAGTCTGAACATATCAATGGGCCCTTTCATTGCCTAGCCTATGATAGAAAATCAATGTCTAACTAACATCCAGACACCCGTGATACATAGTGCCGCTCCACCAAGTAGCAAAGAATATTGTAATGAAGAAAGAAGGTCCCGTGAATCTCTTCCATCCTGACACTGTCCCTCATCCCAGCCGGTAATTTGTCCAATTTGTCCACTCGTGCTATCGCAATTTTCTTCTAACTGATTATCGATGTAATCAACCCCCATACCTGCTCCAAACCAACCAATCAGAAATAACACTCCGAGAATTAGCGAAAGGGTTCCTGAAATCTTTCCTGCTTTACCCATATCTCTAACCTGACAGCCTTGTTTCTTCAATGCTTCCAATACAAGCATTCATCACCCCCGTTTAATTGGAGAAATTATGAGCGATGAGTTGCTGAATTAATGGGCCATCAGTCCGCCATTTCAGAGGCTACCCCTTAATTAGAGCAATTCCAATCTAAACAATCTAGAAAAACACAACCAGACATCGTAGAAGCAATAAATATCAAAATCAGCATTGAAATTATAGCACGCATGTGATAAGGTTGTGTCTAGTGTTGATTAAGATTCTCCCGACATTCTTCCTCCATGGGTAGAGTTTGGTTGAAAGAAACGCTACCGATATTGATGCCGTGGAAAGTGAGTCCCTCAAATATTATACTGGCGAAACAATGACTAATCATCACTCTTGCAAGTTCGATAAATGGGTGAGAGGGGGTGTGCATTCGAAGGCTGTAATGCCCTAGAGTTTAGGACATCTGGTTACTGCCTCCGGCATACTGGGGGTCAGTCGGATGAGAAAGATTCGTATATCTCGACCGAGTCTGACAAAAATAATAGAAAACCACTGAAGGAGGATTGGCGAATACCAATTATTGGCCTGCTTTATTTTCCACTCATCATTATTTTGGTCTGGTTAGCTGATTCTATCAACGATCAGTTACATAACACACTGTGGCTCGAAGAAATCCTGATGTTCACGGCAAGCATCATGCTGTTTCTTTCAGTAGGAATTCTCCCACTTTACGGAATCTATCTTCTTAGAATCACTAGGCAGCGAATCGAAAATGGGACGATCAACATTGTTTTTACGATGTTCCACCTAATCTCTTTTATTATCCCTTTATTCGGAGTTATCGGTTTTTGGTTCCTCACCGCCACTTTGGGTGCCTGAGAACCCTCTGTATGGAATGGGGTTTCAAAGAGGTCTCTTGAAGTAGAAAACCTTGAGTTTTTGGGTCGCACAGTGGGGTGGCATTTTCTTTAATAGGGTTAAGCCACCTAATCGATACGTTCACTCTTGTTTATTGGACAGTTTATCGAACAATACGAAGGCACC
>CAXFIU010000074.1:0-3160 GCA_964003245.1 uncultured Candidatus Poseidoniales archaeon | reverse complement strand
AGATTGATGAGTAGATATTTAACTAGTCAAGAGACAATTAGAGCAAGACCTCAAAAAACAGTCGCATATCTTTCAGCTGAATTTCTAATTGGACCTCAACTAAATAATAATTTACTCAATCTAGGCATCAAAAAAGAGGCAGAAGAAGCTCTTAAAAGGTTTGGAATTGAATCTTTAAATGAGATATTGGAAGTAGAAGAAGAGCCTGGCCTTGGGAATGGAGGATTAGGGAGACTTGCAGCTTGCTATATGGAATCACTTGCAAGTCTTCAGGTTCCTGCAGTGGGATATGGAATTAGGTACGAATTTGGAATTTTCAACCAATTAATAAGAGATGGTTGGCAAGTAGAAGTTACTGATAAATGGCTCAAAGGTGGTTGGCCCTGGGAATTACCTCAACCAGACGAAGCTTGTTTGGTTGGTTTTGGTGGGCAAACAGAGAGTTACACAGATGACAATGGAAATTATCGATCTAGATGGATTCCAAGCGAACATGCAATAGGTGTTCCACATGATGTTCCTGTTCTTGGTTATCGAGTTAACAGCTGTGATCGCCTGAGATTGTGGCGAGCTGATGCTACAGAAAGTTTCGACTTTTATGCTTTCAATATTGGTGATTACTACGGAGCTGTTGAAGAGAAAGTCGCTTCAGAAACTCTCTCCAAAGTTCTATACCCCAATGATGGAACTGATGAAGGAAGAAGATTGCGATTGAAACAACAACACTTTTTTGTAAGTTGTTCATTGCAAGACATGCTTCGAAGTCTGGAAAAGCGCTCTATACCTGTTGAGGAGTTTCCAAATCACTGGACAGTTCAACTTAATGACACTCATCCAGCAATTGCAGTTGCAGAGTTAATGAGACTGCTGATTGATCAACATAGATTGGAATGGGATAAAGCCTGGGAAATTACCAATAGATCTGTTGCTTACACAAATCACACTTTATTGCCAGAAGCTCTTGAGAAATGGGACCTCAGCCTATTTAAAAACTTATTACCTAGACATTTGGAACTCATTTATGAAATAAATAGGCGGTTCTTGCAACAAGTAAGACTTAAGTATCCAGGTAATGACTCAATCCTAAGAAAACTTTCAATTATTGATGAAGATGGAGGAAAGGCTATTCGAATGGCTCATTTAGCGACAATTGGAGCTCATCATGTAAATGGAGTAGCGGCTCTACATTCAGATTTAATCAAGAGACAATTATTGCCTGAATTTGCAGAGCTATGGCCTGAAAAATTTACCAACGTTACTAATGGTGTTACTCCACGTAGATGGGTAGCTTTAGCAAATCCTGAGCTTTCTAAACTTCTTGACAAAGAAATTGGTCCAAATTGGATTACCAATATGGATCTATTACTTGAATTAGAAAAAAAAGAAAATGATAATAATTTTCTAGATCTTTTTGCTTCAGCTAAACTTTCAGGCAAAAGAAAGCTTGCTGGTTATATTCACAGACAAACTGGGGTTCTTGTCGATCCCTCAAGTTTATTTGATGTTCAAGTCAAAAGAATTCACCAATACAAAAGACAGCATTTAAATGCTTTGCAAGTTATCGCTCAATATCTAAGAATTAAAAATGGAATAACAAAAAATATTGCTCCCCGTACGATCATTTTTGGAGGTAAAGCTGCGCCAGGTTATTTCATGGCAAAATTAATGATTAGATTTATTAATGGAATTGCAGATGTAGTTAATGCAGATCCTGATATGGATGGATTGCTAAGGGTAGTTTTTCTACCGGACTATAATGTGAAGCTAGGTGAACAAGTTTATCCAGCAACTGACCTTTCTGAGCAAATTTCAACAGCTGGCAAAGAAGCATCAGGTACTGGCAATATGAAATTCGCCATGAATGGTGCATTAACAATTGGAACACTTGATGGGGCTAATGTAGAAATCAGAGAAAGAGTAGGAGCTGAGAATTTCTTTTTATTTGGAAAAACAGAGTCAGAAATCATGGAATTAAGAGATCAAGGGTATCGACCCAATAGCTTTATTGCAGAATCAAATGAACTGCAAGAGACTCTTAAACTAATAGAAGTTGGTCATTTTAGTAATGGTGATAGTGAGTTATTTAGACCAATAATCAATATCTTGACAGGGAATGATCCTTTCTTTGTTATGGCAGATTTTGATGACTACCTTCGTGCACAAGATGAAGTGAGTAAAGCCTGGAAAAAAAGTAAAAAATGGAATAGAATGGCACTTTTAAATACAGCAAGGTCAGGCTTTTTCTCTTCAGACAGATCAATACGAGAATACTGTCAATCCATATGGAAAGTTAAACCATTACCTGTAGAAATCAGTTGTGAAAAATAAAAATCTATTTATCAGGCAAGTCAGGAGTTTGATGTAATAATCTATTCAATCTTAATCTATCAATATTTAATGGATCAGGGGCCAATTCTCCAGCAATTTCTTTAAATTTATCTTCGATTTCATCAGGAACTTTAACATCAAAAATTCTTTCCATGAGAGCTTCAATTGAATATAAATGAGCATTAATGTTCTCTAGATCAGAGATTACTTGTGTGATCGATTTTTCTTTATTTTCAGTAATTGCAGTCTTCAAGTTATCTTCGGATTGAGTATGAGAATTTAAATTGATTTGCTTTTGCAAGTCTTCTAAAACTCGTCCACATAAAGTTCTAAAAGATTGAAGCGCAGCCCAATTAACCTCTTGTTGATGACGAAGAGTAGGAAACTCTCTAATTAAACGATCATGTTCTCTATAAAATCTGAGGCAATCTGGGCATTGGCATGGTTCTTCAGACACCTTACTCAAGGCAGCTAGAAACCCATCATTGCATTTATTAGGCCATCATAGGTGGCTCACCCTTAAAAAAGTCTCTTCCACCATCGTTTTCATCTAAATCAGAGCTCTCAAGCAGGGGGATTTCAATACTTGTAACTACTTGCATGACATCTCGCAATCTCATTGAGTCAGCGAACCATCCCATTGCCTGCTCTGTATCTCCTCTTCCTTCTGCATCATTGGCTTGATCCTCATGTGCTTCAGCTAAAAGTGTTAACCAACATAAACATCTAGCTTGAACAACTGATAAATCTAAATCATTTGGTTGGGATTTAGATATATGCTCACTCTCTTGTTGAACAAGTAATCGCAAGCGAAGATCGTGAAGCTGGGCCA
>CAXFIU010000073.1:0-3270 GCA_964003245.1 uncultured Candidatus Poseidoniales archaeon | reverse complement strand
TCCTCCACCTAATTTAATCACAATCTTATTCTTAGACACAGCCAACCCCATGTCTTCGAATAGAGTGACACATATTGCTGTATTCATTTCATTTTCTCTGCATTTCTAAACGATGGGTTCATTTCATAGAGTTTATTCGAAAGTTTGTGTCAGACCAATCCGATATTGAAAAATTCCAAAGATGGCTTCAATCACAATTAGATGATGTCAAGTCAATTGAGGATGTTGAAGAGAGAGAAAGACGTCAAATTCAATTAGAATGTGCAATACAAGAAACAATTAACTTTCGTAGTCTGATCAGTCTAGTCCAAGATATTGCTCCTCCTTTTGTCGAAAGAGATTCTCCTGTCAGAGTGGTATCTGATGAGAAAGTTTCCAAAGAATCTTCAAGTGGTTTTTGTCCATCTTGTGAAAAGCCAATAACTTCTGACATTGATTTCTGTATAAATTGTGGAGAATTTATTTAATTATTCTTCTTCATCTACCCATCTTGCTCTTGCAACTTCATATTCTGGATTATCGTTAGATATTTTAGTGATATATTTGGAATCTACAGATTCAACAAGGTAAACTGTAACTCCTGCATGCCAAATTGTTTCTCCATCTGCTTCCATTCTGGCCGTATCAATTTCCAGTAATGTAGGTAGTTTGTAATGTACCTTGCCCGCTTCTGCAGCTGACCTAATGCTCGATGAAAGATGAACATGTGCTCTTCCACTAGGAGTTATTCCAATTTCTAACAGATTCTCAGCTTCATCAGGATTACATGGATAGAACAATGAAGGAGGTATGTTGTCGGTAGGAAGGTCTAATTCAATTTCGAGAGTATGCCCATATGTCGCCCTAATCATATTACCTCTAACCTCATATCTCCCCTTCCCATCAGTTTCAGAAACTGCTCTAAAATGGTGAGGCCTCAACCAATGATATCTTCTCTCATTCTGTTTCTTGAATCTACTAATTATATCTTTAACATCGACCCAACCATTGATATCCATTTCAAGGTCAAATTTCTCTGGAGCATGTCTCAAAATCAATGCTAATCTTCTCGCTAGACTATCTCTTTCTCGTGAGCGTAGTATAAATTTTCCTTCTTCATTACATGCCGGACAAAGGTGGTCGTCGGAGTAATATCCGTGTCTGCTGCATTCTCTAATCATATTATCAAACACTTCGAGTTTAATTTCTTTCAAGAACCTCACGGTGTATATAGTCTGGTCTGAACTATCAATTACTTGCCAATAATTATGTTGTATGTTGTTCTCGGAGATATATGAAGGCAGTGATTGTTGATTGGCTCAGGTCTCCCTTTCACAGAGCACATAAGGGTAAATTAGCAAATGTTCGACCTGACGAAATGGCAGGTCAAGTGATTAGAGAATTGATGAAAAGGAATAATATCTCTGGCTCAATGGTTGATGATTTAATCCTAGGTTGCGCATATCCTGAAGGAGAACAAGGTTATAATTTAGGGCGTTTATTGACATTTTTAGGTGATTTGCCTGATACTGTTCCAGGAGCCACAATTAACAGACTATGTGGCTCATCAATGCAGGCGATTCTTTCTGCAGCGGCACATATAGAAGTCGGTTGGGGAGATTGTATCTTAGTAGGCGGTGTTGAGTCTATGAGCCGTATCCAAAGAAGAGGTTTCAATTGGAGCCCTTCTCCCGAATTAGAAGATAAATTTCCTGATGCTTACATTGGGATGGGTCAAACTGCCGAGAATGTTGCAAGTGCTTGGAACCAAACACGTTTACAACATGAAGAGTTTGCTCTTTCCTCTCATCAAAAAGCTGCATCTGCTCAAAGTAATGGCCTATTAGCCAATGAAATCGTAAGCATTCAAAGTGACGATGGCGTAATAAGTGAGGATGGATGCATACGCGGTAATACTAATCTTGAATCTATGGCTAAGCTTAAACCTGCATTTGGAGATGATGGATTAGTTACAGCGGCAACTTCCTCTCCACTAACTGACGGTGCTGTTTTCATGATTGTATGTAGTGAAGATTTCGCAGAAAGACATAATCTCAAACCTATTGCTAGAATTGTAGCAGGTGCTGTTACTGGTTGTTCTCCTGATGTTATGGGGATTGGACCAATCGAGTCGATTAAAAAAGTTTTAACAAGGGCTAATTGGGGGATAGATGATGTAGACTTGTTTGAATTAAATGAAGCATTTTCTAGTCAAAGTCTAGCGGTAATTGATGATTTACAGATTAATCCTGAGATCGTTAATTTACATGGTGGTGCACTAGCGATAGGTCATCCTCTTGGAGCTTCAGGTGCTCGAATTACTGGTAAAGCCGCTAGTCTTCTTCAATCTACTAATTCTCAACGCGCTATAGCAACTATGTGCATAGGTGGCGGGATGGGAATTTCAATTGCCCTAGAAAAGATGTAAATTTTAGTTTACTAAATTCGCATTACAACTGGGGCACTTATCATCAATTGATAGTTTACTCGGAATAACTGCAAGCAATGTTGAACAACTTGGACAGGTTGCTAACACCTCTTCTTCAGAAATTTTTTCTCTAATATCCCTAAGGTCTTCATTTAGTCTATTATACCAATTCTTGTATGTGGGGTCGCGTATAGTTCTAACTCTTCTAAATGTTGATAAAGATAATAAAATTAGTAGAAAACCTTGGATTGTACTGGTTGTATCTTCTTTAGTAATTTCATTTAATCCCGATAATATGAAAATCAATGATAACATAATCAATACAATCATTGCCATTGAATCTCCTCTTTTGTTTTTATTTTTGAAGGAAATCACTGCGAATAATGGTCCAATGAGTATTAAAATTGAACAAATTGTACTTGAAAAAGTATATGTTGAGATTATTACAAAGCACAATAATAAATCAATTATCATAAATCTGTATAGATGTTTATGTAGATTTTCCATTACTTGATTCGCCATCTTCGCCCCCCCATGTCGATGTTTGTGTTGCGACGAACTCATCAATGCTCCCCCTCTGCGAGGTGTGTGACAAAGGACACAGGGGTTGAGATTCTCAGCTCAAGTTTGGAGAGTAAAAGAGTCCTAGTTATTGTTTCGGGCGGGATTGCTGCAGTCGAATCTGTACGTCTTTGTAGAGAATTTAGACGACATAGTGCCGAATTAACAATAATGATGTCAAAGGAGGCTGAAAAAATTATTTCTCCATTGGCATTATCATGGGCTTCTGGCCAGGAAGTCATAACTGATTGGAAACCAGAAATGAAGCAGTTAGATAGTTATGATGTTGTTATTGTTGCTCC
>CAXFIU010000072.1:0-3281 GCA_964003245.1 uncultured Candidatus Poseidoniales archaeon | reverse complement strand
TGAGTGCCTACTGCTAGAAAACCACCCATTGCCTCCATGGTTACGGGATTGATGCCTGCTGCCGCAAGACCGGTAATTCTACTCCGGCCGTATCTTAATCTAAATCCTCCTGGATAATTTGGTTCTCCAAATACAGGCCTTCCTGCAATTACATCTTCCATGTAACGTCCAATAGGGGCAATTTCTCTTGGTTTGAAAGAACCTTTATTTTCTACATCTGTTTTATTTTTATTAGCAAACTGTGCAATAAACTCCCAACCTTGAATATTCATTCTTTCTGTATGTTTCTGTACCTTTGGCGCCTTTAGGCATAAACCCTCGCCGATTACCAGCATCACACCTCCGCGAATTCTAGTCCGATAAGATCCATTTGAATTTACAATATTTCTAACTTCTTTATATCCTGAACATTCAATCCTTTCAGTCTCTTCTCCATTTACCATTACTGGACAAGCTCGCATGATAATTTCAATCTCTTCTGGAGGGGGCTTATACTGCAGACCGACTCTATAGAGTCCAAATTCTTCCTTTACACGTTCAACTTCTTTGGTGGTTGGAATATATCTATTCAATCCTAACTCTCTTCTAACCATATCTCCTATTAGTACACCTAGAGCTTGTGCAGTTCCTCCAGCGGCTCTTATAGGGCCGCAGAAATCAATCGAAAGAAATTCAGTCCCATCGGCGTTATTTAGAATTCTGACATCTCCAATACCGTCCAGCGGCGCAACAAGTACGGCCTCAGTCAATACTGCTAAACCAACTCTGAGTCCACAATCGATTGATTTTTGCATGTCTAATGTTTCTTCATTCATTCTTCTTGCAACATCCACTGCAATTTGTATAGATGCACTTTCCCTATCCGTTGTATTGAGAAGATGCCGTAAATCTTCCTCAATTTTCATTCCATCCAAATAATCTTCAAGTAATTTCTCAGTTCTACTAGCCAAATCAGAAGCTCTAGGTATTTCAATAGTATTTTCAAAATCTAAATTTTTAGATTTTGCAATCGAAGCAATTTGATAAGCGTGCTCGGTCCTTTCTTCTAGCCATGATTCATACCTTTCTTGTTCCCTCTCAAGACGTTCTGAATCTATTGTAAATGAATTTAAATTTACTTCACTCATGCTCGTCCCCTAGCCAACTAATAACTCTTCAAGAATACTCACCGTCCAATAACATTCAGTGTGAACATTGTCAAATATTGTGTTTTAAGGTGGTAACATTCATTCGATTAACTCTCGCCGTATAATAGAGAGAATAACATGTCGACAAGTGTTTTGGATGCTAAAGTTCGCTTAATAGAAAAGGTCAGAGAGTTAGCATATCTCCATTCTCCCGACGATTTATTCACTCTTGCTAGTGGTCGTCAGAGTCCTCATTTTTTCGATATGAAGCCAGTAATGATGGACCCAGAAAGCGCACATCTTTTAGGAGTATTAATCCACTCTAAGATTAACTCTTTACAAGAAATTGATGCTGTCGGCGGGCTTGAGTTAGGGGCAGTCCCTCTGACGGGAATTGTCATAGCAAAAGCCTCAAAAGAGTCCAAAATTCGTGGATTCATGGTCCGTAAAGAAGCCAAAGGAAGAGGCGGTAGGAAAACTGGCAATCCTCCAGGGATTGAGGGGTCTAGTCTGAAAAAAGGTGACCGAATAATTCTATTAGAGGATGTAACAACAACGGGTGGTTCTGCGTTGAAAGCATCAGAAAGAATGCGAGAAATGGGCTGTGATGTAGTTGCATGTATTACAATCCTTGACAGACAGGAAGGCGGAGCAGAGGCATTTGAACAGGCTGGTGTCTTACTGATTCCATTATTGCTACGTTCAGATATTACAGGTGAGTAAATGGGTCAACATGAGATTGATTCTGAAAATTTACCATATCATCCCGAAAAACTTCCGAAAAAAGATTATGTAAGTGTTAATGATTATTTTTCTTTGGATATTAGAGTAGGTAAAATTATCGATGTTGTTAATTATCCTGAGATGAGAAAACCTTCTTACCAGATCACAGTAGATTTTGGCCCAATAATTGGTAAACTTTCTAGTTCTGCTCAAATCACAAATTATTCTAGAAGTGAATTAATCGATCGTTTAGTTATTGGCGCTATAAATTTGGGTGAAAAAACATTGCCTGGCGGCTTTATATCTCAATTCTTAATTCTTGGAGCATTAGACCCTGACGGCACTGTAAATTTACTTGAACTTCCAAATAATGTTATGTTGGGTTCAATCGTAGCTTAAAATCAACTAATATAATTCCTTGTGAATATAACAATAACTTCCATCTCTAAATACAACTCTCCTACATCTTTTGCCAGTTATAGGGTCGCTATGATTACAGTAACCATCAGCCATTATCTCAGAGATTTTCATTTTCTTAATTCCTGATTTTTTCAAACCCTTATCCTTCTTGTCCGTTCGTTCTTCTCTCCATCTCTTGGTACATTCTCTACAAAGAAGCATGTCTATCTTTTTCTCATTCTTTTTACCTGAGCCTCCACCACCTCCGAGTAAATCTATTCCACCTACACCGCCAGCCTCAGCCGCTGCAAATATCGCAACTACTGCCACTCCTGCAATAACGGTTCCAACGGCAACCTGGCCCAGGGTTTTTGCATAAGCCTCAACAGGGTCCTCTCCGATACTTTCACAGTCAGTACATATGTGTGCCCAGCAGCCTCCACTTTGACAATTCCATGCAAGTAATTTATCAGGCTTCATACATTTCTCACAAGTTCCTTTCACAAGAGATTGTTTTGGATCGGTCGAGACTATTGCTATCAATCCTCCAATTCCTAATATTGCTGCTAATATTTTCACGAAGACTCCTCCTACCACAAATCCATAGAAAGCGCCGCCTAAAGTTACCAATCCTAGACCTTTTCTAATATCTTTCTTCATTTTGAGATCTTCCTCAGTTAATGTTTGATCTTCAAGCAGTCTGACTTTTGTTGGATCACGATTCGCTCCTCTAAATCTCGGTTTTATCCCATTTAGAAGATCCAGTTCACCAGCATCAAACCAAAATGTGGGGCAACTACTACAAGAGTCAATAATTACGTTCTTTGTATCCAAATCGGACTGGCCTATAATACTAATTTTTTCACGAATTTTTTCTGGAATTTCTAACTCAATTTCATCCATTATTGTAGAACACATCGGACATTTACAATCTCCACTACTCTTGATTATTTCATCTCTTTTTGTATCCAGCAAACTTCCTTCAGACATTACTAGTTCCATAGATTTAGCAGTAACACCAACTCCCCAACA
>CAXFIU010000071.1:0-3320 GCA_964003245.1 uncultured Candidatus Poseidoniales archaeon | reverse complement strand
TTATGGAGCCTCAATGGGGCCTCCTTATATGATAAAAAAGAGGTTTTAAAATGACCGACTTACCTTTAATTCCCCTACCTCCATCAGATTCTCCAGAGCCAGGATTTGTGGTCTTAGGGCGTTTTCAGCCGTTTCATAATGGTCATGCAGCTATGATAATTAACGCTGAAGCATATCGTCTAGAGAATTTTCCTGAATTAAAACTAATTATTGCAGTTGGTTCTTCAAATAGGCCCCAAACGCTCAAGAATCCTTGGTCTGAATCTGAAAGAATGGAGATGATTTTGTATTGGCTTGATAATGAAGCAAATATTGATGCAAAGATTGTCTCTATTCCTGATATCGAAGATCCTCCAAATTGGGTCAGTCATGCTGAGAAATATCACGGAGAGTCTGGAGTATTTTTTAGTAGTGATTTAACATCATCAGAATTATATGAGAGTTCTAAATGGCCGGTCATTTCTATGCCTCTAGTTGAAAGAGAACGATTTGAAGGATGGAGGGTCCGTGAGACTGCTAGAATGCTTTCTACAATTAATGATGACAATGCAATTAAGATGATTTTAGGCCAGTCTGTTCCTGAAACAATTATTGATTTCTTGATATCAAATGATTGTCTTAAGAGACTCGCATTCTTGGGTGAAGGTGGAGAACCAGTTGGTTAATTCCAACTCAGGTCATCTGGAGAAAATGAGCAATTACCGTTACAAGTATCTACAATATCTTCCAATTGAAGATATTTAAATGCCATATCTCTGGCTGAAAATAGGCCACCAATTGCATTATGAGCAGGATGAGGTTCTTCACCATATTCATTTCCATCAGGTGCGAGTATATATCCTCCATCAAAGAAAACTCCAACAGAGCCGATATGAGTTTCATTCACTATATCAATGCCATAAGGAATGATGGTCGACGAATTGAGAATTGGTATATTGGCTGTTCTCATCATCCTTGCAGACGAAATATTTGAAATTTGTAAATCTCCTATTGAGAATAGTGTCATCAAATCATAAGGTTCAACTTCATTTAGATATCCTTCCTCTCTAAGTGATAGGAAAGTATCAGATTCAACTGAATCCCATAGAGTCTGCATGATAGAAATAGCTACTGCCCTATCTAGTTGGTTTTCGTATCCCCATTCACTGGCAAATATGAAATGAAACCGATCGTATTGTGTACAGCGTTCTATGATATGAGAAAAGGAAGATCCCCCTGCCCAAAGAACTCCTCTATTCAGATCTGGTGAAAGACCGATTATCGATGGTCCCCGCAGCCCTCCATTTGAATACCCTGTGTAAACTGGGTCAGAAACATCTACTAAACTATTATTATTAATGTGTAATTCAGGTAATTCCGAACAAACTCCCATAAATGATTTTATCATCACTACCTGATTAATCATTGATTGTTCAAGTCTTTCTGCTTGATGTTGGAAATAATTCATATCAAGAACAGCATATTCTATACTAGTAACGTCGTCACTTGCCCATCCGTAAAAACTAGTTCCTAACATTGCTGCATTGTTTTCATTAGCCCATCCATGCAATCCTGAGGTGTCTCCTGTCCCTAGGAATCCATGCCCCCATATTGTCAAATCAGCAGGCTCATCGACTGCTGTGCCCGGAATTAATAACCAAAAAGGAATCTCTCTATTTTCTACAAAAACTGGCGTCCGATCTGTTTCTGAAGTCCTTCTGATTAAAGTTGGTGGATAAAATGATTCAGTATATTGTGGGGCTGTATAAGTTCCTGAGACAAGCCAATGACTTGTATTCGTAGTCCCTTCAATAAAACTCTCTTCTACGATGATGTCGTTACATCCTATACCGTCATCCCCAATCCTTTGCAAAGCATCATTTCTCATCTCAATAATTGGACCAATTATCGATTCAGTAGATGCTGTATGGAAGCTCCATGCAGTTTGTAGATGTTGGATCTTAATATCAGTATTTGATTCAATAAATGAGAACAAATTTTGAAAAGAACTCCTTCTATTTTCAATATCAATTGATGAAGTAATTACTTGATCTCTTAGCGCCGCAAAACCTTCTGGGGTGGGTACTAATTCTCCTGATTCGTCTATTAGACCCGATATTATCACGACATAAGGTGTGTTATGTTCCAATGCTTCTATTGTTCTAATGTGAAGTATAGTCGGTTGATCAATCTCAGATCTAATATCAAGCTCAACCCAGTGTGCAACTAATTCGCCAGTTAATTTATTCATTAAAATTGTAGAGTGACCATCTTCTAAACTTTTTGAAATACTATATTGTCCTGCTAATTCTGACACATCAGGTTCAATTTCAAAAGCAGTCATAATCTGAGTATTAGGGCTTGCTCCATCAATTTGATTGATTATAGGGATATTGATTTGACTAGATGTTCCTGATCCAGGTATTGTATTTGGTGCATAATTTATCCTTTTACCAGTAACGGTACTCGAGTCATCAACTAGGAATGCGTCGGAAGGAAAAGGTAGCATACAATGTATTGAGTTCGTATTGTCGCACCCATCAATATGTGGTATTTCTAGAACTTCTTCAACATCTTCATAAAAACAACTTCCATCATCTACTGTAGCTTCTTCATCAAAATTTAATGAATCTGAATCAGTACAACCGAGAGTTTCTAGAACTTCGTCCTTTACTCCAGTACATCCAGAGAGGATCATAGAGGTGCATAACAAAATTACGAGAAACTTATTCATAATCTGTGCAGCAGCATCGTAGTTATCAATTTTAGTTTTCTGAAACAATGACTTTCACTGGCCTTAATACACGTTCATGGAACAAATATCCTTCTTCAATTACTTCAACTACCGTGCCTGGTTCCTTACCTTCAGGAACAGGAATTACTGCTATTGCTTCCATAAATGATGGATTAAATACTTGATCTTGAGCCTCTATTTTCTCTACTCCCTCATTTTCCAAAACAGTCTTCAACGTCTTCATAGTCATGCTGACACCTTCAAGGAATTTTTCTGATTCTCTATTCTCTATTGATATTGCTTTCTCTAAATAATCCAGTACAGGGAGAATCTTTGATGCTAGATTCATACTGGAGAACTTCAATAGAGTATTTCTTTCTCTAGCATATCGTTGCCTTAGATTAACCATTTCCGCAGTAGAGTATTGTTTCTCTTTCTCTAATTCCTCAATTTTATCTTCAAGGATTTTAATCGGGTCGACATTTTCAATTTCCTCTGAATTATTTTCATCAGATAACTCCTCAGTAGGCTCGTCAGCCTCGTCTGTCATGTTGCTTGGTTTCAACCATCCTTCAAGAATCCAATGGTTATATTACTCAATGTAGAA
>CAXFIU010000070.1:0-3355 GCA_964003245.1 uncultured Candidatus Poseidoniales archaeon | reverse complement strand
CTTTCAAGTCTTGAGCAAGCTCTAGTGAGTACTCAGCTTTCAACGCACGAGACTTCGCAGTCACGGTGACCTTCTCGATTGAGAATGCCATCTGGTTGAAGTGCTCAGATTCTCCGAGTCCTTCAGCAGCGTCTGTACGCATACCTTGACCTACGTTGTAGGTGCCAGCATCGCCAGTTTGAGGAACTGTAGGATCAAGAAGTCCTGGATTGTCACCAGCTTGTGCTGTTGTACCCAAACCAACAGCAGCATTTGTCATGCCATCTGCTTCGTTGAATCCAGAGTCTTGTCCAGAATATGCTGTGTCTGCTTCGTTGAATAGAGCTTCTGTTCCACTCTGATTCTCGTAGCGAGAACGCATTGCAAAGATTAGTCCAGTAGGACCATTCATTGGTTGAACACCAGCAAGGTCATATGCGACCAAGTTTGGCATTGCACGTCTAATTAAAGAAATTAGAACGGGGTCGAAACCAGCAGTAGGACCACCAGCAGCAGCATCAGCAGAGAAACCTGCGTTTGAGCCTGTGGCAGTACTGTTTGTAGGGGCTTCAGAAAGGAAACTACGCTCTTCACGTAATTCTTTTTCTTGGTTTTCGAGCAGGATAGCGGTTACAGATCGACGATGTGGATCTTGAATCTTGTCCAATCCTTCGTAATCAAGGATTGGTGCCCACTTCTCCTGCAGGTACTCAGAATTGTACATCTGCATTTGAAATTTACCTCTTAGGTATGTTTGTTTGAAATTAATGATTTAAAAATCACTTTTTAGCAGCTCTTGAGAGCGTATTCAGATAGGCTTGCATCGTAGGATTAACCTCCTGTGATGCTACTTCATCAGTAGATACCTCTTCTGATAGATTCTCAGAGGTGCTCTTTGGAGCACTAGGCTTACTTGGGAAATACGATTCCTTAAGTGTTCCTAGTTTCTCACGATAGTCTGTCTCACTTTCAAACTCAACATTTTCGGCAAGAGACGCAAGTTTATCCTTTTGAGTGTCTGCTAGACCCTCTGCAACATCTGCAAAAATTACATCTGCTGTGGATTCTGCTAATCTGCGATTAAGAGAAACATTTCTCTCAATTTGCTCATTGAGTTTATCTTCCATTTCATCAAGCTTATCTACCATACTATTAAGTACATCATATTTTTCTTCAGGGATTGATACATAATGTTCTTCAAATAGACCCTTCATTCCTTCTAGGAATGACTCGGTCATTTCTGTTTTGAGACCTGCTTCTACTTGCAGAGCGTTCTCTTGGATCCACTCATCTGCAACGTATTCAAGATAAGAATCAACTCTTTCTACAAGTCCGCCTTTGATTGTTTCTAGTTCTTCAACTAGAGCAGCAGCATAAGACTCATTGAGTTCTTCTTTGATTTCTACAACCTTGGATTTGATTGCGGTCTCAAAAATTGTTCTGGCTTTGTCCTGAAACTCTTCAGAAAGTTCTTCGCCTTCAAGAAGTGCTTTAACGTCTGCATCGACGTCATAAGTTTCTTCTTCTTCGATTACTTCTTCTTCAGTAGTCTCTTGCTCGGCAACAACCTCATCTGTAGTTGCTTCTTCTTCAGATACAACTTCTTCTTCTGTTGTTTCTTCTTCAGCTACTACTTCATCTGTAGTTGCTTCATCCTCTGCCACAACTTCTTGCCCATCTTCGATTTCGTCTGAAACTGCTTCAGCTTTTGCTGCTTTAGAGTTTACAACGTCTCTTACTTGAGCGAGGGTTGCTCCAGGTGTCTTTAGCTTATTGCTATCGTCATCTGGTTTTGAGTTTTCTGGAGTAGGTCCACCAAGGTCTTCGTAGCCAGGCCCTTTTGGTGCGGGGTCTGCAGCTGCGGCTCCTTTGGTGACTACGTTTTCTTCGATGTTTTCCATTTCGTGTTAATTGCTACCAATAGGACAATTAGGTCCGTAAGAACCTATACTTATTTATAGATTTGTTAAATTTAATTTAATTACAGGTTATTTAGAAAATTGTTGAATAGACTCAACTTATGTTCTTCTAACCTTTTTTGAGTAACCAATGTATTAATTGATTTCTTTGTTTGCTCTGCAAGTTGTTCCCTAAGAACTCCTCCGTCCCAAACCCACTCTTTTCCTTCCATTATTCCATTAACAAAAGCATCTGGTGCGGAAGGATCTGCTACTATATCAGCAGCAGTTGCTAGTTGGAAATCTTCACCAACTACTTTACAACCAGTATGATCTTCTTTAAGTGATCCAACTCCACGAGATGAAACACCTAACATAACACCTTCACCAAGTAAAGATTTTGCAATCTTACCCATTGGTGTTTCAAGAAGTTTTGCTTTTCCTCTAAAATTATTACCTTCTTTTACAAGAGATGTAATCTTATGAGAAACTCTATCTAGATTTACTGTAGGACCTTCAGGATGACCTAATTCACCAAGAGCACGTCCTTTACCAACAAAATTTTCACAATAACGATTAACTTCTTTAGAAAGAGTTTCTACAGGATACATTCTTCCATTACGGTTTTTAATACCGCCTTGTAAGAATACTCCTTCGATGTGGAGAGTTTTATCCTTTCCTCTACCTTCAGAGATTATTTTTACCTGAGAAATTTCTTCTGTAATAAGTTTCATTATTCTTGGTCTTGAGATGGTTCTTCAGTATCTAATTCAGGATTTTCTTCAGTAGGAACTCCAGTATCGAATACTGCATTTGCTACTAATGGTTTAGATCCTTCAATACGTTCAGCCGATTTTGCGTACAACATATCTTTAATTCGATTAGATATATCGGATGCAGAAGCGTCAGTTGCAATCAAATCAACAATTTCTTCCATAAGATTAAATTATAGTAAATATATACCTATATTTATAACTCGGCCTTCTTGGTATCTTTTTGATACTTTTTATCAATCTCTGCTGCCTGTGCCTGTATATCTGGATCTACAGGTTGTTCACCCATTGACATAGGATCTCCCTCCATTGGCATTTCACCTTCTTGAGGTAATGGTTCTCCTGTTATTGGGTCAATTGTAGATGGATCTGGGATAATTCCTTTTTGAATTTCATCCTCTATTTGCGTATCAATTTCTTCTATTTCTTTATCTGTTTGACGTAGAATTCTCTTACGAACATATTCAGTAGAATAATACTTGCCAATATAAGGTTCAATTGTAGCAAGTTGTCCTAACCTACCCTCCATCATTTCAGATTCTTTTAATTCTGCAAATTGATTATCATAGATGAAATCATATTGAATATGATCTTCCATTTTTTCCCAATCTTCTGGAGTAACAATATTTTTCAAAACCAATTGAGTTTTGAGCATATCATTAAACATTGCAGCAAAACGCTTTCTTAAACGCCCTACAAACTTAG
>CAXFIU010000069.1:0-3454 GCA_964003245.1 uncultured Candidatus Poseidoniales archaeon | reverse complement strand
ATCCTACTTCATACTACTTGGTTTTGATTCCCAAATTGCCCATGTACCTTTAGCAGTTGCAATGATTTTCCCATCTTGGTTAGAAAGTATTCCATCACAGTGAGCCAGATTCCTACCACGGCGTAATACTTTACCTTCAGCGACTAAAACATCACCAACATATGCAGCATTAAGAAATGAAATATCTAATTGTGCAGTTGCACACCATTCTTCTTTCTTTATTATTGAAACTAGAGCACCCCCTAGAGCACTATCCAGCATTGTTGAATGGAGTCCTCCATGTGCAACTCCACCGGCATTCAAATGATTATTCGAAACTTGACATGTGACCGCACAGATGCCGTCGCCAAATTGCTTACCTGTGACTCCTAATGATTCACATACACCTGATAATTTCATTGAAGGAATATAATTTTCATTGCCATAAGTTTTCTCAGTCATTTCCTACTTCTCCTGTTTGAACCGCCCATAATCTAGAATAAATGCCATTATTCATTATTAATTCATCATGATTTCCTTCTTCAGAGATTGATCCTGAATCCAATACAATTACTCTATCGGCATTCCTTATTGTAGATAATCTATGAGCGATAATTAGTGTTGTTCTATCAACAGATATTTTTTCAATTGAACGCTGTAAAGCCGCTTCAGTTTCGTTATCGACATTACTAGTAGCTTCGTCAAGTATGAGAATAGGGGCATCCTTCAGTACCGCTCTAGCAATCGCTAACCTCTGTCTTTGCCCGCCTGAAAGCTTATGCCCGTCTTCTCCAATATTAGTGTCCATACCTTCAGGCAACTCTGAGATGAAAACTGATGCTTCAGCAATCCTAGCAGCATTTAGAATTTCATCCTCGGTAGAATTAGGTTTCCCATAAGCAATATTCTCTCTTACAGTGCCTGGGAAAAGTGTTGTATTTTGAGAAACTAAAGCGATTGAGCCTCTCAATGAGCTCAACTTCAGACCTTTAATGTCCTTATTATCAATCTCTATTTGCCCCGATAATGGATCATGAAATCTCATTAATAGACGAATTAGAGTTGTCTTTCCAGATCCTGTTGAGCCAACTAATCCAATAGTTTCGCCCGATTCAATATTAAACGTGATATCATCAAGTACTGATTCTCGTCCAGGATAGGTGAATTTAATATTATTAAATCCAATATTGCCTTGGATATTTTCTAATTCACCATTACCTTCAACAATACCTATCTCTGTATCTACTAAATCTAAAACACGAGTTGTTGATGCCATTGCTCTTTGATATAAATCAAAAGTTTGTCCTAATCTAGTTAAGGGCCAAAGAAGTCTCTGTGTAATGAATACGATAATTGCATATGCACCTACATCAAGTTCGCCATCTAATGCCATCCAACCGCCTACAAGCATATTTGCAGTGAATGCAAATAAAATTGCCATCCTAATCAAAGGAACAAACGAGGCTGATAGTCGAATTGCGTCTCTGTTAGCATTTCTATATGATTGAGATGCTGAATTGACTCTATCTGATTCTCTGTCTTCTGCAGTAAACGACTTGATAGTAGTAATTCCCTGGAGATTGTTATTCAACAAAGAATTTAATTCGCCTACTTCCTCCCTTACCTTCTTGTATCTGACTCCTATCCTTCTTTGGAAAATAAATGAGCCAATTACAATGATTGGGACAGGTATTACTGCTAATAATGCAACTTCGGGGGCTAAAATGAACATTATGCTACCAACTACTGTAATTGTGGTTGCAAGTTGTAATAGATCGTTAGCTCCTTGATCGAGGAACCTTTCAAGTTGATTAACATCATCATTTAGTATAGACATCAAGCCACCAGTTGATTGTTCAGAAAACCATTGCATTTCCAAATTCTGTATGTGATTATAAGTGTCAATTCTTAATTCATGTTGTGCTGTTTGTGCAAGGTTCCTCCATAAAATTCCCCACCAGTACTCGAATAAAGATTCTAATACCCAAATTACTACAGTTATACCAACTAAAATCAGAAACTGATCATTAGGATCAGGATAACCATAATTGGCCAAGAATGATTCTTCACGTTGTACTACTACATCAATTGCCATACCAATAAGTATTGGAGGTGCTAAATCCCAAAATTTGTTTAAGATTGAACATAGAGATGCCAATAAAACAGTAAATTGATGATGTTTAAGATGTGATAATAGGCGCCTCAGAGGATGTCGCCTTTCACTCATATCTACTCGTTAATTACATGAGGTTTGAATGTGACCCCGTAGATATTTAGATTACAACAAATCATCAGTCCACTTATTCGCCCATATATCAAATACAGAAATAGTAACATCGATTGTTGAATTTGTCCTTATGTTGTAAAAGTCACCACCCGAAACTAAGTCATCTAAATCTACATCCATCCAATAGAATTCCCACCAAGTTCCATCGTCTAATGAGACATTGGTCAATACATCGCCAAAATTCATCTGCGCTAAAGATTCAGAGTTATTTAGAGAACCCACTCTAGCATGGAACTCAAGTTCTGAAGGTTCTACTTCAGAAATACCTTCACTTATTGTACTACTCCAAATCTTAATTTCATCATATAAAATAGAATTATTTTCTGGAATAAATTGCACGGCAGTTCTGGGTAGATTCTCTTGTAGATATATCGAGGCTGAGTCACCCGTTTCTACAGATAAGGAAAAATCAGATCCTTGTCCATCATAAATTTCGATTCCAACAATCATTGGTGGAGCCCCTATCAATTCGAGAATAATTGTGTGGGTGCCATTTGTCCCTGTTGCTACTTGCTGTAATGACAATAAATCCCCAGTTATCTGCCATTCAATATCATCAAATGCCGTTGAGTCGAAACTGAAAGGAGGCCATAGACCATCTGGGTCTTCAGAAGCAAGTCGTGCAATCTCATAAAATGGGTCCTCATATTCAGGTAATGCATCACGTCCTTCAAACCAGACATTACCGACTCTAACGTTTGTAATCCCAGAACCTTCGATAACTTCGGTATCCACTGCGGCATTACCAATATTATATCTCAGAGCTATAGAACTGAGATTAGCAGATTCATCTTTACCAACACTCCAATCTATTGAAACAACTTCATTTTGGATTTCAATCTTAGAAGAGGTTTCTATCCTAAGTTTATCAAAATCATCAGCTAACTTAAGGACATTAAATGAATCAGGAAGAGATAAAATTGCATTCAAAGATTCAGAAGATAGAGGGAAACAGTCATCTTCAGGGCACTCGGTAAGAGGTACTTCTAAGCAACCTGAGAGGCTGCATGAAACTAAAATTAATCCAACTAATAGTGCCCTCACGAATAAGTCGGGAAGTTTATCAGTCAAGAGATTATTGAATCATTGATATTAAAATTCTCGATTACAGCAGCGTTGTTGCTATATGCGATGCCTACTGAGAGGTAATCGAGAAGGGGGCGTTAGGGTGTCACAGAATATTCTAGT
>CAXFIU010000068.1:0-3490 GCA_964003245.1 uncultured Candidatus Poseidoniales archaeon | reverse complement strand
TGAATTAATGTTCCATTTATTGAAACTATATCTCCACGAATAATACTGATTTCATTATCATCTACGATAATAATTGTAGGGTCTTCGTATGGGTAATGAACTAAAAATGTTGATGAGAACCTTGATTCTTGCCCCAAAGAATCAGTTATAATTATCTTCAAAGAATGAGTCCCGACTCCCACTTCTGAAATATCTATGCTAATTATTCCAGTATTATTCGGTGCAAGAAGTAAAGATGAACCATCTAATGTAGCTTCAATGTCTAAAGAAGACATATCTTCATCACTAATAGATACATGAAGAAATTCTATACTCCCAATCAAGATACTATCTGGGACATCGGATTCAATTATGGGAGCGAGATTGATTCCCTCAGATTCAAAGTCATAAAAGAGTCCCCCAACCAGCACACTACCAATCATCAATCCAGCCAAGAAAAGAGACCTAGCGGCGCCATCGTTGTCATCTTTTGAATTACGCATAACATAATGTGTAATGCAATTGCTATTAAACAATATCAGCAAAAAGTTTCGAAAAGGAGTAAAAGGTTGTTTTTTCGGTTACTCGGTAGACAATGCCTGAATATCAAGTAAGAATTCTTGGACATCCCAATTTATACCTGTCCATGCAACTCTTTTTCTTGTCTGTTTGTCAAGAATAAATGTCACAGTTGAGTGACCTACTCCATATTCTCCTAGAGATTGTTCGTGAGGATCAACTGTTTCCGAGGAATTTGTATCACCGGTCCCAATTAGTACACAGCCAAGCCAATTACCATCGGGTCTTTCATATCCTTCATCACACATACAATGAGCACTTGCACCTGAACCCATAATCCATCCCTTTCCATTACAGTCAACTCCGGGCGAAAGGTTTGAAATGTTGGAATTACTAGAAACCCATGCTAAATGTGTATTGGAATCAACATCAATAGAAGAAATATTTTGAGATTCTGAGAGAGACCATGTTTCGTTCAAATTATCCCAATAATGCAGCAACCAAGAGAAGTTCAGGTTATTGTTGCTTGACCATTCACCGATAGCCCCTTCATTATCAGTTAGATTGTAAGTAATATTTGCGTTATTGAATGCATAATTTGCAAAATCATTACCGTCATTGTAACACCTATTATTGGATATCTCACCACGGCAAGGAGTATCTATGACTGTGGAGGTATTATCAGGATAAAGAACTGAAAATCTATTCATAGATTCTTCAGGAGGCTGACTAGCTTCAATATGCTCATTATCAACTACAATATTCCAACTATTCCAAACATTAACTAGAGTAGAGGGCCTTTCTGCTGAAAGATGATCCCATTCATATCCATTTGCCTCGGTCCACTGAGCAAATCTATCCACAGTATCTCTAGCTGGATCGATAGTGATTGATAATATTACAACATCATCAGAATATTCACCAAGATTTTGATGTATCCAAGCCAAATTAGCAGAAATAGCGAGACACACGTCAGGACATGATGTATAAATGAAAGCAACAACTACTACCTTGTCGGAATAATCTGAAAGTGTAACTGATTCTCCATTCTGATTCAATAATGTGAAATCAGGAGCATCTGGTGGATTTTTATATTCCGTACCATACAAATCCAAGTCATTATTCGACTGTAAGCAGCCGGAAAAAAACAAACATGAGGTGACTAAGAGTACCAGCATCTTTCTCATAAAATCACCATTTCACTCATCTAGGAGTAACTTAATATCTTCAAGGACAAGTTCGGCGTTCCAGTCATTATCAGCCCACCAAACACGCTGATTCATTTCTCTATCAACTATTATTGTTCCAGTTGTATGATCTACCCAATAACTAAGTGGATGATGCATAGTTTGTACCTGACTGGATTCTTTCTGAGATTCACTACAACCTTCATTGTCGGGTTCCTCTCCAGCGGGAGTATCTGCACATGTATCAAATCCATCAGCAACTCCATCTCCATCTAAATCAGAATCATAAGTTGCTAGACCTACCTCAAAGTTTCTCCAAACTGGTTCAATTACTTCCAATTCACCAGTAAGGTGTGGCCAATCTAGTCCTCTAGCATTGGAATAATTATCTAGAACAGAGGAATTATCTGTCCAAGGATCTACAGTCACAGTAAGAATCTGCACCTCAGTACGATAGAGATCTCCTAAAAGTTGAGCGACATAAGCTAGGTTTGCACTAACTACTGGACAAACATCAGGACAACGGGTAAAGAGGAATGCGACTACAACTACATCTCCTTCATAATCATAAAAATTAAATTCATTACCATTTTCATCAGTCAAAGTAAAATCTTCAGCAGGCATTGAAGGAGTAATGTCTTCGCCATAGAAAATATCTACTTCTTGATTCCCTATACAACCTGAACTAAGGAAACATAGAGACATAATAATTGCAAATAGATTTCTTGCCATTAAAACCCCTACTCCTCTTCATCTCCAATAGGTTGTCCCTTTTTTACAATTCGACTAATTGCTGCTAGGCAGAAAAGAGCCAAACCTATCCAAAGGAAATTTAAATTAGCATCAGAACTTTGCGTATCTTCATTCCTTGAATTTCCACTAGGCAATACGAAATTAGGAGTTGTTTCGTTATGAGTGTCTAGAATAATTGTGATATTTACGGTATGCCAAAGTGAACCATTTGAATATACCAATGCTTGATAATTACCTGCGGACCAGTTTAAAGGATCTAGCCATAATTGACATTCGTCATCATTTCCTGTACTATTGTAAGGTTGAGCAGTACAAGACCAATTATGAGTAGAATTCTTCGGATTCTCCATCTCAATTGTTCTTTCTAGGTCCATGACTACATTGTTGAAAATTATACTATCATTTTGTGTTACTTGGGCATCATCTGGTTGGATTGAACCGTTTCTCATAATAAATTGAAATGTATTCGCGCCGTGGGCATCAACTACTGGATTGATGAAAAGAACGATGACGAAAACTACTAGTGAAGCCTTTTTCATCAAATTCACCTAAATCAGTTCATTCAGAATCCCATAGTGGTGGATAATCAAATCTTGGATCATAGTCTTCATCAAATTGAACTACATAAACTCCGGTGACCATGTCAGAAACGAATACGAATCCTCGAGGGTCATATTGTAATCCCCAATTAAATGGAATCATACAAGATGCCCAGCAATCAGCCATATCATAACCCATTTCTTCAGCCGGATTATCAATCCATGGAGGTCCTGCAGGAAGATAATAACCAATTGTCTTAGTTTCGGCTAACTCTGAAATTGCTTGGAATCCTCTATCAGGCTCTGGCACTCCATTTTCCCATACTATTTCATCCCAAATATCGCCATGATCAGTTACCCAAGCCCCTGCGTGATAGTGAGTATAGTATACATGACCAGATGGCCCTGTATCACCATTATGTGGGCTGAAAATATATCCACCAGGTATCCAATGTTGTGGATGTGAACCGTTTCCTTTCATTCCCTCTCCAGGAAGCTTCCATTTTGAGACTA
>CAXFIU010000067.1:0-3552 GCA_964003245.1 uncultured Candidatus Poseidoniales archaeon | reverse complement strand
CTGGCTTATGGACAGTCGTCAGCGCGCTGGAACTTGGGGCTTCTGTCCCAACTATCTATGCATCTTTGAATGGAAGGGTTATGAGTTCGATGAAAGATCAAAGAAATTATGCAGAAACAATTTTGAACGGCAATAAGCCTTCGTTTGTTGATTTTGGAAAGCCTTCTGATGGAATGCCCTTGCTTATGGATGCAGTTGTATTGGCTACAATAGCTAGCTATGCCCAAGGTATGGATATTTTACGACTCGCTTCTGATGAATATAATTACGATCTTGACATGCCCTCCATAGCTCAAATATGGAAAGGTGGTTGCATAATAAGGTCTACTCTTTTGAGTCGTATACAAGATGCATTTAAGAAAGATCCGAAGTTGTCTAATCTTATTTTAGATAGTTGGTTTACTGATCAGGTAAATAATCGTCTTTCCGGCCTAACCCAGGTCGTTTCTGCGGCTGCTAATGCTGGAATTCCAGTGCCGTGTTTAAGTAGTACTCTAGATTATTTAAATAGCTTTAGAACATCTAGACTTCCCCAAAACTTAGTTCAGGCAATGAGAGACTGTTTTGGGTCTCATACGTATGAACGATTAGACAAACCTGGTTCATTTCACACTGAATGGATTGACTGATTCAAATGACTAAATATGAAATTCAAGTTTCAGAAGATAAAAACTCTCTCGCGGAAGCTGCCTCTGATTTGATTTCTCAAATTATTCACTCTAGCTTGAAAAATAAAAGTAAAGTTAAAGTTGCTCTTTGTGGTGGATCTACACCTAAGGCAGCCTATTCTTTGTTAGGTCAGAAAAGTCTTGAATGGAGCAAAGTTGATTTGTTCCTTGGAGATGAGAGATGGGTTGATAATAAATCACAGGATAGTAATTGTTTTTTATTAAATAATTCATTGTTTAAAGTGGGTAATCCTTCTCTTTCTGCATCGTTTTTTAGTGTATCAACAGTTGAATTAGCCTCACCCGAGGAAAGCGCAGCGAATTATGAAAAAATTTTGAAAAATAATTTGGATGGGGATCCACCCAAATTTGATTTAATTTTATTGGGTTTGGGAGAGGACGGGCATACAGCCTCCCTCTTCCCTGGTTCTGATGCCCTGCATGAGAGAGATAAACTGATCACAGTTGGAGAGGGTAAAGGCCATAAAAGAATTACTTTTACCAGTAAATTGCTTAGTTCTGCTGATAATGTGATCTTCCTAATCAGTGGATCAGCCAAGGAAACGGCTCTTAAACGTCTACTTGATCAATCAGAAGCATGGCAGCGAACTCCTGCAAAATTAGTAGAATCTGATTCTAAAATTATCGTGTTAGCTGATAAAGATGCATATCCATCTAGATAAGTAGATTATTGTATGAGTAGAGGTTACTTCTTAATTGATTCCTGATTCACCACCAGCAGAAATTTCCATAACTCCACTAATAGAGGGGGCTGGATTTTCTGGTTGGGAATCGTTGAATGACACGATTATGGGTGGATCTAGTCTCGCTAATTGTAGTTCTACAGATAAAGGTTTATTCCTTGAGGGTAACTTGGTTGAAGAAGGGGGTGGTTTCGTTAGTTGCCGCTCTCCTGTTTTTGATAAGCCTTTAAATCTATCAAAATACTCTGGATTAGTTATTGATGTTGAGGGAGAAGGGAGAGTATTAAAATTTGCTATTGCTTGTGAAAAGAAACCTTTATCGCTTTCAAATCTTTTAAAGGGTGATATTCGTTGGGTTGCCTCAATTCATACACAAAAAAAAGGAATTAGCAGGATAAAAATCCCTTTTAAAAATTTGGAACCTGCTCGTCGAGCGAAGCCTATTCGACTACCTATTGGATTTGATCCGACTTGTATTAATAGATTTCAATTACTGTATTCAAAATTTGGTATGCCAGGCAAAATGAATTCGGGGTTTTTTGCTGGTCCCATCAAAGTCCTAATCAAGTCTATTAGTGCATACTACTGATTCAATAGATGGCTTGTTAGCCGAAGTAGCCAAGGCTGCAGATCTTTGCATGAAGCCGTATGTCCATTCTGTTTTTTTAGAAAATCAATTAGATGATGATAATGTTCTGGATGATTTGATTTTTAAGATTCAACGTAGAAATACAAATGGCGAAAGAGATGACTCTATGGAAATTGAGCTTGAAGTTTATAAAAGTGGGAACGAGGTGAATATGACCATATCTTGGAAATCTTTAATTGATAGGCCAATATTATGGCAAGGCAAGCATGCTGTCTGGATGGATAGCTCCTCTGGGATTCAATGCGAAACACCCACATATGGAAAGCTTTTTGAGTCACTAGCAAGAAGACTCAGGACTGTTTTTAAGACTTCATTGACCTGACTTATATTTGATCCGTTGTAGCACCTTTGCTTGATGAACTTACTAATCTGGAATACTTCCCTAGAATACCAGTCTTATATCTAGGCTTTGGTCTTTCCCATTTGTCTCGTCTTCTCGCCAGTTCTTTCTCTTCGACGTTTAATTGAATTAACAATTTATTGGCGTCAACGGTAATACTATCTCCCTCCTCAACTAAGCCAATTGTTCCTCCTACGGCCGCCTCCGGAGCAACATGGCCTACAACTAATCCATATGAGCCGCCACTAAAACGGCCGTCAGTAATTAGGGCAACTTTTTCCCCCAAGCCTTGCCCAACAATTGCTGAAGTTGGGGATAGCATCTCTCTCATGCCTGGTCCTCCTACTGGACCTTCATACCTAACGACTACGACATCTCCCGCTTTGACTTTATTATCAAGAATTGCAGTTAAGCATTCCTCTTCACTTTCAAAAACTCTTGCAGGCCCAGTTAAAACAGGTGTCTTTACTCCACTTATTTTGGCGACACTTCCTTCACTCGCTAAATTGCCTTTGAGAATAGCTAGATGGCCTTTTTTATAAATAGGGTTAGATATTGTTCTGATAACGTCTTGATTCTCTTTTGGTTTCGCGGGTATATCTTTAAGTAAATCTTTTAATGTTTTTCCTTCAATAGTTTTGCATTCTCCATGAAGCATACCTGCATCGAGGAGTTGCTTCATGACTTGAGGTATACCTCCAGCTTTATGTAAATCTACAGTTACATATTTTCCACTGGGCTTGAGGTCACAGAACACAGGAACTGCTTGCCTTATCCTTTCAAAATCATCAATTGTTAAATCAATCCCTGCTGTTCTGGCTATTGCAAGTAGGTGGAGTACTGAATTTGTCGAGCCACCGACAGCCATAATGACACTAATTGCATTTTCAAAGGCTTTCTTAGTTAATAAATCAAGTGGCCTAATGTTGTTCTTGACTGCCTCAACAAGCACCTGAGCGCTCCTTTCCGCACTGTCAGCTTTTTCATCGTCTTCGGCAGCCATTGTTGAACTAAATGGCAAACTTAAGCCCATTGTCTCTATGGCCGCAGACATTGTGTTTGCAGTAAACATCCCTCCGCAACTGCCAGGTCCAGGAATGGCATTTTTCTCTACTGCCATTAACCTTTCTTCGTCGATTTTTCCACTTGTTAATTGTCCTACGGCCTCAAATGAACTAACTACGGTTAAAT
>CAXFIU010000066.1:0-3724 GCA_964003245.1 uncultured Candidatus Poseidoniales archaeon | reverse complement strand
ATGTGGGGTTCTGGATCCCACGACCCTGGTTCGAATCCGGGAGGGACTACCAATTACCTCTTTCTCCGATTAGTTGATGAAAGAAACCTATCTCTCATACATTATCATGCAACTCATTGATGAATATCAGGACTCTCCTGTACTGAATGGATTTACTCATTTAGCAGTTGGTAATGACCCACTTCATATTCTGATGAGTTTGACAAATTTGATTACTGCGGCGACTCTAGTCCTGTGTACGTTAGTATTAGGAAGTTTAGATAAAAATGAAACTATATCACAATTTCCATTACTCATAACTTTGTCAATTTCTTTGGCTATGCTGGTTGGATTGATAATAGAATATCTACTGAAAGAAAATAAAGAATTAGTTAGGGGTATCCGAACACAAATAAAATATTTTCAAGTCATAATATTCTTTTGGATGTGGATATTATGGGGATTGAATCGGACGAGCTATTTCGATTTTTCCGAATGGTCATTTTTGATTCTTATCTCAGTAACATTACAGACAACATTCTTTGTTCTTAGGGTATATCACAGAATAAAATTGAGTAAAGTTAAAATTAATCAGGTTTCACTTCTGGATAGAGTGAAATCTACTTCAAAAAAGAATCCAACTAGACTAGCGGAGGCTGAAATTGAAGAAATTAGACTAACATCAACTCAAATTAATAATCAATTACTTACATTCATGGGATATATTTCCGTGGGACTTGTCACTGCACTAATAATGAATATTGTAGATCTAGATTCGGAATTAATAACTAGTTTGATATCTTCTATTATTAGCATAGATATTACATTATTAATTTCAAAAATAGTCGCTAGTCAACAGAATCGATAATGGAAGAATTGAAGTAATCTTTGTCAATCAATTGATAAATTCTTTCTAGAAATTGCAGCGACAATTATTGATAGAAAATAAATGAATAATGAAGGTGCGGGAAGAAGTCCTTTACTACTCGAATTTATCATAATTATGGATTCATTAATTAATTCTTCAACCCAAGTCGAAGAGTCAATTACTCTCTTTTGATAGTGAACAGTCCATATTCCATCACCTACTAAACTGAGATTCTTTATTCCAACTGTGATTTCAGATTGATTTGTAGCATTAATTCCAAAATTATCTGAATGCCATAATAAGTCCCCACTAGAATCGGAATAATGGAAAGTTGCATTTGAAGTACTGGCATGGCCAAGATTAGAAACATCAGCAACAATTCTATTATCTGTAATTTCAAAACTTTCTACTACTAATCTAGCACGCCAATACCAAATATTCTGAACTAAATACTTCATTACATCTAATTCCTCCCCCAATCTATCTGAAAGCGCTTCTACAGTCCCCAACAAAAATTGTTCATCATCAGTTTCAAAAGTGAATGTTGGGAAACCCATTACGCCATATCCATAATCGCGACTAGTACCACAATTTGGATAAAGTCCTTGATTGGCATTTCGAATGGGTATCTCTGAGATATTATCATTTACATCATCACGAATATGATGAAATAACTCCCAGTCCGATGGCTGTTCAGGCCATTTACCCCATGGATAAAGCATAATCCAAACCCCTGTGTGCATTGTAACATAAAGGTCTGCATCTGGAACAACTTCGTTCATGTAAATTGAATTTGCAAGAGTCTCTGATTCACTAAAGGCACTGCTTCCGGGTTGTGTAGAATCGCAGGTATTCCAGTAATGATCATAATTTCTATTCAGATCAACCTGATTTATGTTCCATCTCGTATCGAAATCATTTCCATCGGCATTTAGCATGATGAGAATGTGCAACTCAGTAGTTTGTAAGATGTCAATAACTTCCTGATCTCCATCTCCCCATCCTTCAATATAATATTCAGCTGTGAGAAAGGCTAATTCAGTACCTAGGTGTTCATTTCCATGGTGACCACCGTCGATATAAGCCACTTCTTTATCGGTGCCATCTGGTTTTTTTTCTTGGCTCCAGTCTGAAATTTGCAACATCCAAATCTCTCTTCCAAGCTCTGTTTTCCCTATAGAAAATAAAATCACGATTTCAGGGTAATCATCAGCCCACTCATTTAAATCAAGAGTAAGTGTTGCGTATGAGTGATACCAATGTTCCTGTACAATATCTGGTTGTCCAATCTGTGCAGTGACAATTGGAGATGCTGAAGCAACTAGTAATGAGGTCAGAACTACAACGACCCACAATCGACTCATGCTTTGCTGTGGGGGTTACTACATAGAATCATTTGCATCTGGATTTACCCTATTTTAATAGAAATCTAACTTGATTAACGATTACAAAAGTATATACAGAGAATTACTAATTGCATATTATGATGGATACGGTGGTAGTGGCTCTACAGATTGTCATAGCGTTAGTAATATTTGCTGTTTGGATTTTTAGGCCCAGTCTAAACACAAATTATCGTGCAGGTAATGCACAGAATATTTTTGAAGAATTTGCAGTTTATGGATTGCCTAAATGGTCCGTCTATGCAATTGGTGCTACAAAGTTGATTTTGGCATTTATGTTGGTTATTGGGATATGGTATACACAGTTAGTTCAATTTGCTGTTATGGCAATGGGTATTTTGATGGCTGGAGCAGTGATATGTCATCTCAAGACAAAAGAAGATCCTCTGAGTAGGGCCCTACCTGCGTCACTAATGTTAGCAATGTGTGTCTTAGTGCTTTATTTTGGTTGAATTATAATTATTCTTACGAGTTGTCTTAGATAGTTATATTTAAGCGAAATAAGAAAAAAATTATGTTGCTGAAGCAACGACAAAAAATAGATTATATATCAAAATGAAAGGTTCAAATGATTTTTCATAGTACAAAAGTCCATTAGATGTTTATACAATGAAAGTTGATAACTAATATCAAATTGAACGATAAAGAATATCCGAAACCCAAGTAATCATGATTATTATCATAAACCAACCTAGAGCAATTTTTGCTCGAGGTTTCGATTCTTTTCTTGGAGGAAATGGATCTATTCCTGCATCTAAAGCTGCAGCGATAATTGCCAATTCTTCTTCAATAGTTTGAGGCTCTTTCATAATAATCACTCACGGTTCAATTGTAGGGTTCCATCCTGAGATATATGATTCTTCAAGTGAAGAAAATTCTTCAATAACATCAGAGATATCAATATTTAGAGAATCTATATTTTCAATTATACGAGCAGGATTACTTGATTTAGGTATTGTAATACAACCATTATCATAGACCCATTTTATTGCAGCCTGAGCAGGGGTACAGCCAATAGATTGGGCAATAGAAGCAAGATTAGGATCTGTAACTTTGTGCCCTCTGGCCAGCGGAGAGTATCCCATAGTAATGGCTCCAATCTTCTCATTCGCTTTCCTTAATTCTAACCGTTGTAGCCAAGGATGTACTTCAATTTGATTTACAGAAGGTAAGATAGTTGCATACTCTTTCATAGCCTCGAGATGTTCAATTCCATAGTTTGAAACTCCTATTGATTTGGTCAGTCCTAATTTAAGACATGTTTCCATAGCCCTCCATACCTCACTACGGGCTGAAATATCTTCTGGAGGAGCATGCACTAAATATAAATCGACATAATCTAGATTAAGTCTCAGAAGACTTTCTCGGCATTGAGATATAGTATCATCAAAACCTGTTGCATGAACTCGTCTTAGTTTAGTTACTACGAAAATCTCATCTCTAGGTATTTGTGATTCGATTATTGCTTCACCAA
>CAXFIU010000065.1:0-3860 GCA_964003245.1 uncultured Candidatus Poseidoniales archaeon | reverse complement strand
GCTTCATCTTTAGCTAAACTGCCCATTGGATCCCATGCAGGTAACACTACAGGTGTAGTGCTAAGTCCCTTCTTCATCTTCTCAGTAAGATAATCTGTAGGTGCAGCAATTTCAAACATATGCTCATCATACCATGAATCATTCATTGTGTAGAAACCCTCTTCTCCGCTCTTTTTAGCACCCCATGAGTTCTCAACCCTCCATCTTCTTGGTGCTCCATCAATTACATCAACTCCTGTAAATAACATTGCATGTGTCATCATTGTCTGGCTATATCTTAGACGATTTGCCTTATCCATACCAAATTCTGCTCCATATAATTCTGCAAAGTCAAACAATTTAGCATCCCAAAGCCCTCTTTCTCTGTGCATTTGCTTACCCACATCACATCCCATCCAAACCGGTAAACCATCTTCCAATAGCTTCTGAGTAACATTCTTCATTTCTTGACTTGGTACATTCAGATAAACTACTGGTGGCCCACCTGCAACATTCTGCAGATAATCTACAGTGTAAGTTTGGTAGTATTCATTCCTTGGATCATTAACAATACAAACATAATCTTCCCAGTCCATATCTACATATTCTTTAGCAAATTCTTGAGGAGTCATATTTCCTTTTCTATGGAACTCTCCATCTTTATCTTCCCATTGCCAATCAAATTCTTCAGGAGGAGTTCCTAGATGAATACACAGAATCTTCCATATATCTTCCACTCTCTTATCTTTATGAGCTCTAGCATCTTCTACAGAACCTCCATTATCTAATATTTCTCTTAACTCACTTGCTCCACTTCTTAGAATATCTTTCAGTATAGCATTCATCCACCGAGTGCTAGATGAGGAAATACTCTCTGGATATGCTGTTTTTGGTACTAAACCATGTTTTCTAATCAAGTTCATTGCCATATTCCATTGTCCACCATCTCCAATTGGGTCGCCAAGTAAGAATCCTATTGTCCTGTCATCCAAGGGCCTATCTGCAGTATCAATAATGGCCTCAAAGAAATGATTACTTCTTTCGAATTTATCCCAAAAATGAATATGTGATTGACTGAATTCAAAGTTTTTGACATTCAACTTTTTCATAGTTCCCGGTCTGAAAAGATTCAAAGTAGCAAATAACCAACATCTTCCACTACTTTTCTGATTTGTTACTTTCCAATCATCTAATTTTATTGAAAATGATGAATCAATACTTTGTACTAAATCTCTGTTTAATGCAACATCTATTAGATTCCCATTAGTAACTGCATTCTGTGCAACCTTCGCTGCTGGATCATTAGCGAAGTTAATTCTGAATTGTTTTAGTTGTTTATCTGTGACTGATTCTCCCATTGGCTCACCTTCGGTAAGCCGTATCGGATAATGACGACTCTAAGTCATTGCTTCTCTATATCTCAGCAGATTCTGCAAAACCTGCTGCAATTAATGTATCTGCCATTAGTGATGAAAAGTTTGCAACTTCTCCCGCAGTCAGTTGAATTTCTGTTCCATCTTCATCAATTATTGGGTCTACAAGATCTTGCAGCATTCTAATTCTCTTCATTTCAGAAAGGTCACCAATGGGATTAGGTTCTTCTATAGAAGTTGCAGACATTGCTCCTGTAGCTCTTTCAGGAAATTCATCCATTTGCCTTATTCTATCTTCTTCATCTAATTCAGGTTCGTTCCATATCTCTTGTGACTGAGATGGTGGCGAAGTAATTTGACTAGATTCAGATTCAACTTCTTCTGAATCATTAAATTCTGTTAATACAGCATTACCTCCAAGATGAGGCTTCTTGATTTCCTCAGGTTTTCCTCCATGAAGCATACTATCCCATGACACATCATTCTTATATTTCTCAACTAATCTTTCAATTCCTGTATAGTAGATTCTTTCAGAAGGATCATGCCTTTGCCAATTTAATGGTGGCACTTGAATCTCATTCTGCTTTCCGTTTGGTGTTTTTACAAGATTACTCAGAATAGCATGTTGAGCGAATGCATTCATTCTCAATCTAGTTAAATCAGAAACAGAGGTTCTAGCAACTCCTAGTCTACGTGTTTGTAACTGAGTCTTAGCATTCATTCCTTCATTTCTTATTGTTTCAGCTAACTCATTTTCTAAATTTGTCAATAGTTGGCGAATCGAAGACCAAAAATTTGGTATTGTAATTTCTTTGGGGACATTAGGGCTAGACTTCTGTTGTCTAGTTAATTCAAAAAGTGCCTTTTCGACAACAATTAGTTGTTGCTTTGTCAATCTTGATGAAGCGACTTCGTCAATCATGTGAGCAACCTGACTTACGGCAGACAGAGGAAGGCCATGAATGATTCCTTTCATTATCTTCTTTCTAGTCTCTTCATCCGTTGAACTCAATAAGAAAAAACCTCTCCGAGGCTCGCAGGTGTACCCGAGTGGTCAAAGGGGTCGGGCTCAAGTTCCGATGCGTAGAGCTTCGCAGGTTCGAATCCTGCCTCCTGCACCATCTTTAGCTTCTAGACATAATGAATTGTTCTAGAAATTCGATTGTACCTAGTGTTCCTCTTGATTTGGTCAGGTAATCTGCTGCTTCAGCAACTCCTTTGAATTCATCATTAACAGCAACTGCAAATCCACATAATTCAAACATTGGAATATCATTAGATGCATCGCCAACAGCAATTACTTTCTTTGGATCAATTCCTCTTTGTTCAAATGCAACCTTGAGGCCACTAGATTTGTTAAGACCATCTTCTGTAATATGTACTGCAAAACCTGTAGGGACAACTTGTAAATCTGGCCATATAGAAGTCTTTAATGCGTCTCTCATTTTTTCATAATTCTCAGTATCTAGTAAACACCACTCTGTTTCTCTCCAGCGATTTGTCTCTATACCTTTAGGGTCTAATCCTTCTATCTGAGTTGCTAACCATTCAGCAGCATCCTTGGCCCTTTTTCCATCAGCTAGACATCTAATTGGAAAACCAGCCTTAGTATCCCAAACCATTCCCCCATTTTCGCCTACAACAAAGCCACTGACAGCCAACACCTGTTGAATTGGAGTTACGTTAGGTAGAGTTCTTCCTGATGCCAGAGAAACCGTAATACCCATTTCTTCTATCTTCCTAATTAGAGGAATTAATTCTGGCTGAAAACCATCTAAATCAAGAAGAGTTCCATCAATATCGAAGACAATCATTTCCCACTCATCGCCCTCCGGTAACTGACTCATATACTCGCGAAAAGGTCCTATCTCATCATCTCATCGTTCATACTTTATCCAGTCATGTTCAAGGATGATACACTAGTCCCAATGCCATGGAAGATGAGGATTTCCTAATTCTCGATGATGATGAAGAGTCTTTATCGTCTATTCCTGCAAATAAATCTTCATCTGAAAAAATAATTAATTTAGATTCTAAAGACATTCTTTCAGGTATTTCCAAAACAGTTGAAAATAGTATTATTAAATTTAAAGAATCTAACGAATTGAAGAAAATTTTAGATGATGGCAAAGAGAACTTGATTTCATTTTCTAGAAGTGCCGACAGTCTTTTTGATGCCGATCTAGTTATTGATGGAAATTATGAAATTGAATGGGAAATTGACGGTATGGACTGCGCAGATTGTGCAATGAAAGCTACTAGGGCAGTAAATAGACTGCCAGGAATTCACAAAGTTAACGTATCAGTTACTGAAGGAAATGTGAGGTTTAATTTAGATATGGCAAAAGGCCGAGTTTCTCGTGTTAATTCAGTATTGGAAAGCTTAGGGCATAATCCAAAAATAGCATGGAAATCAGTTTCTGGTCTCACGCCGGGCCGAGCAGCTAGTAATCTTGGAATAGATAGGAATACACTAAGGCATGCATTACTTGATGTTCCAGGAATAAT
>CAXFIU010000064.1:0-3880 GCA_964003245.1 uncultured Candidatus Poseidoniales archaeon | reverse complement strand
AGCGACGAATTAAATCATGGTTCAATAATTGATGGTGTAAGGCTTACAAAAGCACGTAGAGGAGTTTACTCACATAATGATATGGGTGAATTAGAGGCAGTACTCAAAGCGAACTCTGACGCGGAAAGAAAATTAATAATTACAGATGGAGTATTTTCAATGGATGGAGACATAGCCCCTTTGGATGAAATTAGTAAGTTAGCAGACGAATATGATTCGATGGTTTATGTTGATGATTGTCACGGTGAGGGAGTATTAGGTGAGAAAGGTGCAGGAATAGTCGATCATTTTAATTTACAAGGAAAAGTTGACTTTGAAGTTGGTTCATTTTCTAAAGCATTAGGTGTTCAAGGAGGAATTCTTGCAGGTTCAGAAGAGGTTAGAAATCACGCGCTAAATCATTCTAGATCTTGGCTTTTGTCCGGAAGCCAACCTCCTGGTGTTGCAGCAGCGCAGAAAGCTGCAATTCAAGTTCTTATGAGTGAACCAGAACATCATTCTAGGCTATGGGATAATACAAATTATTTCCGTAAAGAATTACAATCACTAGGTTTTGACACAGGTTTTTCTGAAACTCCAATTATACCCATAATGTGTGGAGAATCTTTAGTAGCTAAAAAATTATCAGAAGAACTTGGTCAAAATAACATAATGGCTGGGGCAATTGTATTTCCGATGGTTGCTAGAGATAAAGCTAGGGTAAGGACTCAGATGTCTGCGGGTTTAACTCGTGAAGATTTAGATGATGTACTTAGAGTTCTAGAACAAATAGGCCCTCGACTCAAATTAATATGAGGTTTTTTTATGGTTAAGACATCAACTTTAGATACTAAAGAAATTAACTCAATGTTGGAAAGAATTAATTCTGTTCCAATTACTGAAACTTTGAAAATGCAAATTTTGAGACTTGATAAAGGGGAATGTGAAGCTTTTATTCCCAGAGATACTATGTGGGATGGAATTTTTCAAACATTCCATGGAGGAATTCTTGCAACAATTGCTGACAGTATTACATGTTGGGCAATTCTAACAAAAATAGGTTCAGGCCGAAAAGTTGCAACTACTGATTTTAATATTAGATTTTTACGTCCTTGTAAGACAGATGTAAGATGTGTAGCTAAAGTAATCAAGTCTGGAAGAACATTAAGTTTAGCCGAGGCTGAGATATATGATATAGATGACAAATTAGTTGCAGTTTCCCAAGTAAATTATATTTCACTTGAATCATGAATCTAATTCTTCGACGACATTTTCCAGCTCATTAAAATTTTGTTCGGACAATTCATCATTGTTTATTTCACGATATATCGTTTTCTTCATTCCTTCAAATGGATCAAGGTCTCTGTCTATTCTTTCAATCATCCTCCATCTTGGAGCATAAGATATCTGAATATATAGTGGCCCTGGTGCGATTAATATGAAATAACCCAATATTTTCAGCTCTTCGGGCGTTGAAAAAATGATTGTAATCGTAGTTATCAAGAATCCAATGAATGGTAATGGATAAAGATACCTCCTCCTCTTTTCAAGTCTTATCGGCGGCCTTCTTATTAGAGAAGAAATAATAGTTGAGATGGCCCCCAAGAAAGCACATAATAGCAAGATAATTACACTTTGATTAATCCATTTTTGTAAGATTTCCATAAGATCTTCTGAATTAGAATTCCCCTCATAAAAAATAGGTAATAAAAGTGTCATGTTTATCATTATACCATAAACAATACCTACGAAAACTGGATTGGAGAATGATAGCGAATAGCTCAAAAATAGTTGGCTAATTGAGCCACCTTCTAGCATATGTCTATGTTCGTCATCATATTCATTGAGACGTTCGCGCCATTTAGACATACTTTATTCTCAGAATACTCACTCTTTCACTATTACGGGCAATTTAATTCAAAAAACGACAATAATAGGCTAAATAGAAGAGTGCCGAATTCTAAACTTAATATCGGAGATATTATGACTTAACTATATTGGGACAGTATTTTGTGGTACTAGATGACTGATGAAGATGTATTGTTTTCGATTACTGATAAGAATCTTGATTCTGGACTAAGAGGTGTTCCAGTTGGAACTTGTCAGACTTCTTTTGTTGACCCTTATGAAGGAGTTCACTATGTTGGCTATCCGGTTGAAGATTTAGTCAATATGGAAGAAGAAGATGTAATCTTTTTATTGTTTAATAAGCGTTTACCAACTGAAGAAGAATCAGAAGAGTTTCGTGCCGAATTAACACAAAGAGGGGAGAATATTCCTACAGGGGCACTCAGAGTTTTGGAATCTTTAACTCCTGGGAGCGGTCATCCTATGGAATGGCTTTCCATTGGAATTATGGCTCTAGGAACTGCCGAGAAAACTGGAGATACAAGGGCTGATGCAATGAACCTCATTGCTAGGATGCCTGAACTGATGGCTAGGATTTTCCGTTTAAGAGGTGGAGAGAAAGAGAAATTGAAACCACGAAAGCCGGGTTTAGGGTTAGTGGAAAATTTTGTTCATATGATGGGTTTTGAAGATGATCAAGCACGTGATATCGAAAGAGTTCTTCGATTCTTTTTCATCCTACATATGGATCATGGAGGAGGCAATCTTTCAACATTCTCTGGTAAAGCAGTAGCTTCTGGATGGGCATCAATTTATTCATCTATTTCTAGCGCAATGAATGCTCTTTCCGGTCCCCTCCATGGACAAGCAAATCAAGCATGTCTCGAATTTGTCAAAAGAATAGGGACATCTGATCACAAGGAAATTGAAAATTTTGTCCGTACAGAATTATCTAATCGTAGGAAAATTTATGGTTTTGGGCATGGAGTTTTGAGAGCGGAAGATCCTCGTGCTCGTTTATTGTTTGAATTAGGTGATGAAATATGTCCAGATCATGAATATTTCAAAATTGCAAGAGCATTGAGAGAAGTAATTCCTCCTATTCTAAGTGAAATTCCTAAGATAAGTAATCCTTATCCTAATGTAGATATTGCAAGTGGCAGTTTACTTCATTCAGTTGGTTTCCGAATGCCAGAATATTATACTACATTTTTTGGTTGGGCAAGAGTTGCAGGAATCAGTGCTCAGATACTTGATGAAAGAAATGCTAGAGATGGTAGAGGCACTCCTATCTACAGGCCTAAATATATCCCTAAAAATCAACCACTGAGAAGAATCGAGTAACTCATGAAGATCCATTTCTATGTGATTTTCCTGTACCTCTATGTCCAATTATTCTTGGCGCTTCCCAAGGTAAACTTGATGACGAGGTTTCTTTAATTAATGAATTAATTTCTCTTTCCCACGACCATCTTTTTTTCCATTCAGAGATAAAACCAAACCTTTCATTTTTAGAAAGCTCATGCCAAGGAGTAACTTCTCTCTTCATTTCATTAACTCTCGAAAAATGTTGATCGATTGGAGTCTCATCTAAATCCTTCCGTTGCTCGTTAGTTAGTGGTTGTGTGGCAGGTTTTGTCCATCTGGCATGGCCTGATTCCAAAGTTACTGAGGTTGGAGCAAGATTATCAGTAAGTCCAGTTAGTCCAGCATCTAGTATCATTCTTTCCGAATTCGATTTTGCCGGCCAGACATAAACTGGATATCCTTTCCTATATTTTGTTAATCGTTCTAATTTCTTTCCTTCTAGACCTACTGTCCTTCCTAGACTTAGTTTGCTTTCAATCCCCCTCAGATATTGTAACGAACAAGGCAGCATAGGGGAGTTTTCTTTCCTCTGCATATCCATCAACCGAGGTAGTGAATTGAGGATAAATGATGGTGTAGCCACAATTCTCTGTGATGTCCAATTCCCCCATGAACGTATATGTGGCCTTAATCTACTAAATTTCAAATTAGTTTTCACTTTTTTAGATGCGGAAATAATCTTCGG
>CAXFIU010000063.1:0-4034 GCA_964003245.1 uncultured Candidatus Poseidoniales archaeon | reverse complement strand
GTATGACGACCACCCTCTTCTTTTTTTAATACATAAACCTCACCCTCAAATTTTGTGTGTGGTGTTATCGATCCTTTTTTAACTAGAACCATCCCTCTTTCAATATCTTCTTTCTGAATACCTCGTAATAAAAGTCCAACATTATCTCCAGCCATTCCTTCATCAAGAAGTTTTCTAAACATCTCAACTCCAGTAACGGTTGTAAGTCTTGTGTCTCTTATTCCTACAATTTCAACTTCCTCTCCAACTGTTACTTTTCCTCTTTCTATTCTTCCAGTAGCAACTGTTCCACGACCAGTAATTGAGAAGACGTCTTCAACAGCCATTAAAAATGGTTTGTCAACTTCACGTTCTGGCTCTGGGATTGAATCATCAACAGCTGTCATTAAATCATCAATTTTTGTCTCCCAATCTGCTTCTCCTTCAATAGCTTTTAAGCCTGAGACTTGAATCACTGGGATATCGTCACCAGGAAAGTCATAACTTGTGAGAAGTTCACGAATCTCCATTTCAACAAGTTCTATCATTTCTTCATCATCAACCATGTCGCATTTATTAAGTGCTACCACTAATGCTGGTACACCAACCTGCTTGGCTAAGAGGATATGTTCCTTTGTTTGAGCCATTGCTCCGTCTGTCGCGGCAACTACAAGAATTGCACCATCCATTTGAGCAGCACCCGTGATCATGTTTTTCACATAATCAGCATGGCCTGGGCAATCGACATGAGCGTAATGCCTTCCATCAGTTTCATATTCAACGTGAGCAGTATTGATTGTGATACCACGTTCACGCTCTTCTGGAGCACCGTCTATATCTGCATAATCTTGTACTTCGGCTTGACCTTTTTTGGCTAAAACCTTTGTAATTGCAGCAGTAAGTGTTGTTTTGCCATGGTCAACGTGGCCAATAGTACCTATGTTGACGTGAGGTTTGTTCCTCTCAAACTTCTCGCGAGCCATTTGTTTTAAAGAATCGGGGGTTGGTTAATAAATTTTAGAGATCAGGAATTGCCCTGATTCTTGGAGATAATTGCTTCAGATACATTACGAGGAACTTCCTCGTATGTACTGAACTCCATTGAGAAAATACCCCGACCCTGTGTCATTGATCGGAGTTGAGTGGCATAGCCAAACATTTCGGCTAATGGCACTTTTGCCTGGACTTTGGACAGTCCATCATCGATGGATTGTCCTTCAACCTGGCCTCGTCTAGAGGACAGATCTCCAATTATAGAGCCTAGGAAGTCCTCAGGGACTTCTACCTCAACTTTCATCATAGGTTCTAGAAGGACAGGATTGCACTTCTTAACCCCATCTTTGAAAGCCATTGAGCCAGCAATTTTGAAAGCCATCTCAGATGAGTCAACATCATGATACGAGCCATCAACCAAAGTGACTTTGACATCAATAAGAGGATAACCCGCAATGACACCAGATTCACATGTTTCTTTCATCCCAGATTCTGCAGGTTTTATATATTCTTTTGGAACAGATCCACCTACTATTTTATTTACAAATTCAAAGCCAGTTCCTGGTTCTCCAGGCTCAACTTGTATAACAACATGTCCATATTGCCCTTTGCCTCCAGTTTGTCTTGCAAACTTTCCTTCCCCAGATGAACTAGCTCTAATTGTTTCCCTATAAGAAACTTGAGGCGCCCCTATATTTGCTTCTACTTTAAATTCTCTCAACATTCTATCGACAAGTATCTCTAGGTGAAGTTCACCCATTCCAGCAATAACAGTTTGGTTTGTCTCTTGATCGGTACTTACTCTAAATGTTGGATCTTCCTCAGAAAGAGAGGTCAAAGCTTTCCCAAGTTTCTCCATGTCACCTTTGGTCTTCGGCTCTACGGCAACTGAAATAACTGGTTCTGGAATAAATAGCGTTTCCAATACAATTGCTTCCTCTGAGGCACATAAGGTGTCTCCAGTGGTTGTATTTTTAAGTCCTAATACTGCTCCAAGATCTCCCGCCCTTAATTCATCTACTTCTTCTCTATCGTCTGCTTTTAGAATAATTAATCTTGATATTCTCTCTTTTGCATCTTTTGTAGAATTGAGAACATAACTGCCTTTTTCAAGAACGCCTGAATACATACGAACAAAAGTCAATTTCCCATATGGATCAGCCATTACCTTAAATGCAAGTGCACTAAAAGGGGCCCCATCATCAGAAGGTCTTACAGCTTCTTTTCCATTAGGTAGTAAACCTTGAATAGGCGGCACATCAACTGGAGCTGGAAGATAATTAACTACTGCATCGAGTAGCAACTGAACACCTTTGTTTTTGAAAGCCGAACCACATAACATGGGGACTAATCCATGTTTAAGTACACCTTCTCTAATGCCAGACTTAAGTTGATCAACGGTTAACTCACCATTTTCTAGAAATGCGTCAAGTAATTCCTCGTCAGTTTCTGCTATTGACTCCATTAATTTAGAACGCCAATCAGAAACCAAGTCAAGCATCTCCGATGGAACTTCAGTCTCTTCAATATCTTTTCCGAGATCATCTTTATAAATAAATGCTTTATTTGCTACAAGGTCAATAATACCTTTGAGATCATTTTCAGCACCTATAGGTAACTGAATGGGAACTGCGTTAGCCTTTAATCTATCTTTAATTTGACCATGTACCTTAAGGAAATCTGCTCCTGTTCTATCCATTTTATTGACAAATACCATTCTTGGTACTGAATACCTATCTGCTTGGCGCCAAACTGTCTCAGATTGCGGCTGAACTCCTCCCACTGCACAAAAAACAGCAATAACACCATCAAGAACTCTCATCGAGCGCTCGACTTCAATAGTGAAGTCAACGTGCCCTGGGGTATCGATAATGTTAATACGGTGATCATCCCATGTAGTTGAGATTGCCGCAGCGGTAATTGTTATTCCTCTTTCTCTCTCTTGAGCCATCCAGTCTGTAACTGCGGCCCCATCATGAACCTCTCCCATCTTGTGAACGACACCTGAGTAAAAGAGGATCCTTTCAGTACAGGTGGTTTTACCAGCATCAATATGTGCAGCAATCCCGATATTTCTTACTCGTTCCAAAGGAAAGGCGCGTGCCACAGAAAATTCTCCGACTAAAGGGCTTTAAAATGCTGGTGGACTCTACAACTCAGCATGCAAAAAAAGTAATTTTGTTTGAAATTAAATAGAAATATTTGAACAAAATCAATAACGGTAATGAGCAAAAGCTTTATTTGCTTCAGCCATTTTATGGGTCTCTTCCCTTTTCCTAACTGCGTTACCAGCTTCATTAGCTGCATCCATTAATTCTCCTGCAAGTTTATGAGCCATGCTCCTTCCATTTCTCGATCTAGAGAAATTCACTAACCATCTGAGTGCCATTGCAGTTCCTCTTTCTTGACGAACTTCCATTGGTACCTGATAAGTTGCTCCACCAACTCGTCTTGCTCTAACTTCAACAAGTGGTGTGACATTTTTTACAGCTGTTTCAAACAGTTCAATAGGATCTGAACCGGTTCGATCATTGATCAATCCAAAAGCATCAGAAAGAATCTTTTGAGCGGTTGATTTCTTTCCATGCTTCATTAAACGATGAACCATCATACTTGCCAAACGATTATTGAATTGTGGATCAGGCAGAACAGGTCTTTTTTCGGCGGCGTTTCTTCTGGACATGAAATTAAATTGTAAAAGGGAAAAAATTCACTGGATAAAAATAAATTTTATTCTTTAGGAGATTTAGCTCCATATTTTGATCTGGACTGACGACGATCCTTAACACCTGCGGTATCAAGAGTTCCTCTGACTATGTGATATCTAACTCCAGGAAGATCTTTAACCCTTCCACCTCTCAGCAAAACTACAGAGTGTTCTTGAAGGTTGTGACCAATACCACCAATATATGCAGTAACTTCAAAGCCTGAAGTTAATCTGACACGAGCTACTTTTCTTAAAGCCGAGTTAGGTTTTTTTGGAGTTGAGGTGTAAACCCTTGTACAAACTCCTCTCCTTTCAGGGCAACCTCGCAAAGCAGGAGACTTTGTCTTTGTTTTTA
>CAXFIU010000062.1:0-4048 GCA_964003245.1 uncultured Candidatus Poseidoniales archaeon | reverse complement strand
TGGCAAGTCGGCGACTCGCTACGAGGGATGAAGATGGGAGTAACAAAGTACGTACGTTCGGCTTGGAAGAATCCAAAGCAAAGCATGGAACCCCGTCATAGGACAGGTAGAATGGCTGAATGGCGCCACCAACCAGTCTTCCAAAGAATCGACAAACCTACTCGTATTGATGCGGCTCGTCGCGTCGGATACCGTGCTAAGCAAGGTGTTGTAATTTGTAGAACTCGTGTTCGCCGTGGTGGACTTCGTAAAGGTGTAGTAAACATGAAGCGTAAACCATCAAAAGCTGGTGTAACAAAAATTACTATGGCTAAGTCAATCCAGAGAATCGCTGAAGAGCGTGTTTCTCGCAGATATCCAAATCTTAGAGTGCTTAACTCATACTGGGTTGGAGAAGACGGAAAGAACAAGTTCTTCGAAGTTATACTTCTAGATCCAAATCATCCAGTTGTTAAGGCAGATAGTCAATGGTCTTGGATTACTGAGAATCACCAGAAAGGTCGTGCTATGCGTGGTATGACAAGTGCTGGAAAGCGTGGCCGTGGTTTGTACAACAAGGGTAAGGGTGCTGAGAAACTCCGTCCTAGCCTAAATGCTAACAAAAACCGTGGTAAATAAGTAAGTTTCAGCCGAAGGTTGATTTCACTTGAGCCTGCGGCTTGCATCCAATGGTCGAGTTAGACATGAGTTCTGTTCGTGGTCTTCCAGTGATTATTCCAGATGGAAGAGTCCTAGGAACAGTCCACGATACAGTGATTTCTGCAGAATCAGAATCATGGTCTTGTACTCATTTATTCGTTTCAGATCCACCTGCAAGTTTAGTCGAAGGTAGAATACATGTAGCAATACCTTGGAACTGGGTGAAATCTATTGGAGATGTTGTGGTTTTACGTTGGTTTCCTCATACTCCAATACCTAAAAAACCCTAATTATTGATGATGCAACTATACACGTAATCACAATACGATTCAAAAAGGGAAAGTTCACGCTAAGCCAATGCGTAGAGTCTCGTCAGCCATTTTGATTGTTCTTCTTCTATCTCTAGCAAGCCCTTTAGTTTCTGCTGACTCTAAAGGTATCATTGGTTGTACTAGTGCAGATTTAGACATGATGCCAGCGAGTTGGGAGATAGCCGACCAGTCTTGTGTGACTATAGATTTTCAAGAAGTATTGACTCCTGGTACAACGTTTTCATTTGATATAGAATCTGACGAAGCAATTGATATTTTACTATTTACATCAAATGCAAGAACAACTTATCAGAATGAGCAAAATTACAGAACAGATTTAATTTGGGAAGAAGATTCAGTCTTCGAGTCTTTCTCTGGACAGGGTTCTTGGCACTGGACAGTTCCAGATGAGGGGCAATCAACTAGATGGTACATGGTAATTGATAATTTAGCCCATCCTCAAGATAATGGTCAAGGTGCTCAAGGAGGAAGTGTAGCCAATGTGGTAATGAATGTTGAACAGGTTGTTTCTCCGGCTTTTTCTTTGATAGATACTATTGTTCGTTTGGACACAAATGATCATGAAGTTGTAGCCGGCCCTTTCTATTTAGATCAGGGAAGTCAACTTTCTGTTTCTGTTACAACAATGGAGGGTGGCCCTGATATTTTCTTGATGACAGAGGAACAAAAGAACACTTATGAGTCTGCGGTCGCAAATGGTACAGTCGCAGCATCTAGAATAAATCAAGCAGATTTACTCGCAGTAACTAGTTCTGGTAGCACAGTTTGGTCAGCAGACTCCCAGTATTCTGGAGTACCTCTATATTTACTTGTAGATAACCGTGCAGGTGCAGGTGGTGCAGGAACAAGTAAGGTAGCAACTACTGTTGTATCTTATCTAACACCAGTCGTTGAAGTAACTCTAACCGATCCAGACTCTTTGACTATCATTGATGTCGGTGTAACTATTACATTAGATGCCAGTAATACGCCAAATCTTTCTAACCAAATATCTAGTATTAATTGGGATACGGATGGTGACGGATTTGATGATTACTCTGGCGAAACTATTGAAGTTTCTTGGCTAGTTCCAACAAATTTCACATTAAAGGTTACAGCAGTATCTACTGATTCACGCAGCTCTACTATCTTCAAAAATATTGAAGTTAGAGATATTTCAAATCCTTCCGCTAGTATCGATATTAACTCGGACATAACTCGTGGTTATGGCGAAAACATTGTTTTAAGCGGTCAGTATTCAGATAATTGGGAAGTTTCAACTGTTGAATGGTTGGTTGATGATTTAGTTGTAGAGTCTTATTCAGGAGATGACTCTTCTGCTACTTCCTTCACTCATGTATTCGATTCATCTTACATATCTGGACTTCACACCATTACTCTCAGAGTTACAGATAAATCAGGACTGGTAACTGATGATGTTGCTAGTATAAATTTGTATGATCCTACTCCTCCCAGAGTAGACTCAGATTTTGTCTCTGAACTACAAGTTGTAGTTAACCAGGCTTATCCTTTTTCAGTTCCAGCAACGGATCCAGAATCAACTAATTTAATCTACAAATGGGATTTTGACAGAGATGTTGATTCAGATAATGACGGAATATCTTCTAATGACAATGAAGGAGTCGGCCCAACAGTAGTTCATCCTTTCTCAGAGCCAGGAATCTTCTGGGTAGTTTGTACTATCCAGAATGATGAAGGATTAACTACTGAAGCAGAGATTTTAGTAACAGTTATTTCTGCAGATTCAGGTTCAGATGGGATTGATTGGCTGAATATTATTGTAATTTTAGTTGTGATTTTAGTTGTAATGGCCTTAATTGGTTTGGTAACAGTAAGAGTACTGGAAAATAGAAAAATCGCTGCAATGTTGGCTGAACAAGAAGAAAAAGAAGTTGAAGAAAATGTGGCTCCTCCGTCTGTTGAAGAGCAGAAAGCAATGTGGGGTGGAGCGGGTATTAATCAAGTGACTCCGCTTTCTCAACCAAATGTAGGAACTCAATACGATGACTATTCTTCAGGAATGTCTGGTTTACCAACCCCGCCTCCATCCGGAACTCCTACTAATCCTGTGGAAATGGATCCTGAACTATCCGAATTACTGAGCGATTCTCCTCCGCCAACATCTGCTCCAATTAATACTCCTGCTAATGATTTACTTGCAGCATTTGAAGAAGACGATGCAGTTCCTAGAGAGGATATTCAACACGATTTCGATTCTTCAGAAAATTCTGAAAATGTTTGGAAACCCTCTGAAGACCCCCTCGAAGAGATCTCAGCCCCAGTTTCTGAGATAGTCGAAGTACCTGATTTCGAACCAGAGTTAGAACCAGAACCAGAACCAGAAATAAAAGTCGAACACTCATCAGAAAATCGTTCCATTAGGAAGTCATGTTCAAGTTGTGAAAAATTGTTTGAAGTTGATATGCCAGTAGGTGTTGATGTTGCTAGAACTTCTTGTCCACATTGCGGGTCGATTGAGACAATACGTTTTGAGTGAATTTTATGGGGAAAATTTGGATTCTTCACATCGGGTCATTTATTTTTGGACTCCCATTTGTAATCATTGGAATTGATCATTTTGTAGATCCAGTTTGGTATGAACCAATAGTGCCCAAAATATTGGGTGACCCTACTTTTTGGGTATATGCTAGCGGTTTTTTTGAAGTTATCCTAGGTGCGGGATTGATGTTTCCACGAACTCGTCAGATTTCTGCATATGGTGTAGCTTTGATGCTATTAGTTCTTTATTGGGCAAATTTCAATATGTGGATTAACGATATAGCAATCGGTGGCTCCAAATTCGGAACTAATTGGCATATTATGAGAGCAATAATTCAAGTTATTTTAATCACCGTTTGTCTTGTGATAGCTAAATATTCTTCTAAATTCTCTCAATCATCAGAATGAAAGATTCGTTTCATTTGAAACAAGATTAAATCTATTTTTATTGTATCAAGTAGGGGAATAACCTTTACCATATCTCTTAGAGGTGAGTTCATGCAAGGCGGTGCTGTACGTATCATACGCAGAGCCCCTGCAATCAATCACTCACAGACAATTCTTCTAGTTTTGATATT
>CAXFIU010000061.1:0-4114 GCA_964003245.1 uncultured Candidatus Poseidoniales archaeon | reverse complement strand
ATGTCAAGGAACCGATTCCAGGAAAGTATGATTGGGTGGTTAGTTTTGACCTCAATAGTCTGTATCCTCATCTTATTATGCAATATAACATCTCGCCAGAGACCATCAGGGAGACTAGACATCCCAGTGCGAGCGTTGAGGGGCTCTTAAATCAGGAGATAAAGATTGATGGAGATTATGCAGTTTGTGCGAATGGAGCACAATATAGGAAGGATGTGCGTGGGTTCCTTCCTGAACTCATGGAGAAGATTTACAAAGACAGGACAATCTACAAGAAGAAGATGCTTGCCGCAAAGCAGCAATATGAAAAGACGAAAACGAAGACACTTGAGAAGGAGATTGCTAGGTGTAACAACATCCAGATGGCAAGGAAGATTCAACTTAACTCTGCTTATGGTGCTATCGGCAATCAGTACTTTAGGTATTACAAACTAGCAAATGCGGAGGCAATAACTTTATCTGGGCAGGTATCTATTCGATGGATTGAGAATAAGATGAATGCTCATATTAATAAAATTTTAAAAACTGAGGGTGAAGATTATGTTATTGCTTCAGATACTGATTCCATTTATCTTAATATGGGGCCTCTGGTTGATGCTGTATACAAGGGCAGAGAGAAAACTAATGAAGGCATTGTCACGTTCCTTAATAAGGTGTGTGAAACTCAATTTGAGCCTTTTATTGAGAGTTCTTATGAAGCGTTGGCCAAGTATGTAAATGCTTATGATCAGAAGATGATCATGAAGAGGGAGAATATTGCTGAACGTGGTATCTGGACTGCCAAGAAAAGATACATTTTAAACGTTTGGGATAGTGAGGGTGTTCGATATGAAGAACCTAAACTAAAGATGATGGGTATTGAGGCAGTTAAATCCTCTACACCTGCACCTTGTCGCACAATGATTAAGGATGCTCTCAAGTTAATTATGAATGATACTGAGGATAATGTCCAAAAGTTTATTGAAGAATGTAGGACTAAGTTTAGAAAACTTGATCCAGAAGATATTGCATTTCCTCGTACAGCATCTGATGTTAGAAAGTATTCTGCATCTTCTACGATATATGCAAAAGGAACTCCTATACATATACGTGGTGCTCTTCTTTTTAATCACTATGTGAGTAAGAAAAAGTTGACCAATAAGTATTCACTTATTGGTAATGGAGAAAAAGTCAAGTTCATTTATCTGAAAAAACCAAATATAATCCAAGAGAACGTAGTTTCCTTTATTCAAGAATTTCCTACAGAACTTGGACTTGACAAATACGTAGATTATGACTTACAATTTGAGAAGAGTTTCGTAGAACCACTTAAAGCCATCCTTGATGCGATAGGATGGAGTGTGGAAAAAACTGTAAACTTAGAATCATTCTTTTCTTAATGGAATTACCTATCAACGATAAAGATTTATCGACAATAATAAATGCTCTTTCTCTTGGGGGAGATGCTAGATTGTATCATCTTTTGAAAGAAGTGAAGGAAGTCAGGGAACTTAATCCTGATGGACCATACAAGAAAATTTTACGTGAAGAAAAAGGAATTAGTATTTAATGGATTTTTTAAAAGAAATTGTAAAAGAGATAGGTGACGAATACACCCAAGTCGCAGCAGACATCAACGAAGAAGAAAACTTCATCGACACAGGTTCGTACATCTTTAATGCAGTGGTGTCAGGTTCCGTTTTTGGTGGCGTATCTAGCAATAAGATTACTGCCATCGCTGGTGAGTCTTCTACTGGTAAAACGTATTTTTCCCTTGCTGTTGTCAAGAACTTTCTTGATAGTAATCCTGATGGGTACTGCCTCTATTTTGATACTGAAGCAGCAGTTAATAAAGGATTACTTGAGTCTCGTGGGATTGACATGAATCGTCTTGTGGTGGTAAATGTTGTCACCATTGAAGAGTTTAGGTCGAAAGCACTTAAGGCAATTGATATATATCTTAAAACCCAAATAGAAGATCGCAAACCATGTATGTTTGTGTTAGACTCCTTGGGAATGCTTTCCACAGAAAAAGAAATTAGAGATGCACTGGACGATAAACAAGTCCGTGATATGACTAAATCTCAACTTGTGAAAGGTGCATTTAGAATGCTTACTCTCAAACTTGGCCAAGCGAATGTCCCACTCATTGTCACAAACCATACGTATGATGTCATCGGAGCTTATGTTCCAACTAAAGAAATGGGAGGAGGTTCGGGACTCAAGTATGCTGCAAGTACAATCATATATCTTAGCAAGAAAAAAGAGAAAGATGGAAAAGAAATTATCGGAAACATTATCAAAGCTAAGACTCACAAATCACGTTTAAGTAAAGAGAATAAAACTGTTGAGATACGTCTCTACTATGATGATAGAGGTCTTGATAGATACTATGGTCTCCTTGAACTAGGAGAGATAGGAGGATTGTGGAAGAATGTAGCAGGTCGCTATGAGATGAATGGTAAGAAGATATATGCTAAACAGATACTTGCTAATCCTGAAGAATACTTTACTGATGATGTAATGCAAGCACTTGATGAAATAGCACAGAGAGAATTTAGTTATGGTTGATTTCATTCATAAGGATGAAAATTTATTAACTAGGGATGAGTGTGATGGAATTATTAAGTGGGTATTTGATAATAAAAAATTAGAGACAAACGAAGATACGAAAGTATATACTGGATATGATTCATGTGAGATTATGAATGTTGGTGAAAATTTTCATCAAGTTCTTTCTCCACCCCTATTAACACCACTTAAAGGTGCTGTTGATAATATGTTAGAAGGTTATATGAAAAAGTATCCAGAATGTTGTAATATGAATCATTGGGAATTGGAGCATATTAGATTTCAATGGTGGCAACCAGGTCGGTATTTTTCTAAATGGCATTCTGAACATATGAAAGGAGAACCCTATAGGGTTTTGACTTATTTGATATACTTAAGTGATAATGATTGTTCAACTGATTTTAAAAGATATCCTAGTGTTGAAAGTAAGGCAGGATGTGGTATAATATTTCCAGCATACTTTACTCATGAACATAAAGGCAATCCTTGTAAGAAAGGATTAGATCGATATGTACTCACTGGTTATTTTTCTTTTGTATAATGGAACGAATTGAAACTACTATTCTTCGTAATCTCATATTCAATGAGGAATATTCTAGAAAGGTAATACCTTTTATTAGGTCGGATTTTTTTGAGCAAAGAACTGAGAAAATAATCTTTGAGGAAATAGTTGAATTTATTACTAAGTATGATTCTGCAATTACTATTGAAGCACTTAATATAGAAACTGAAAATAGATCAGATCTTACTGAAACTGAAATAAAAGAAGTTCGTGATATTAATAATTCCCTAACAGAGTCTGTAGTTGATGGTCAATGGTTACTAGATACTACTGAGAAGTGGTGTAGAGATAGAGCAATTTATCTTGCACTGATGGAATCAATTCATATTGCTGATGGTAATGATGAGAAGAAGAATCGGGATGCTATTCCATCTATTCTTTCAGATGCATTAGCAGTATCATTTGACAATAATATTGGTCATGATTACTTAAACGATTATGAACAGAGATATGATATCTACCATAGAAAAGAAGACCTCATACCATTCGACTTGGAATATTTTAACAAGATTACGAAAGGTGGAATACCGAATAAGACTCTCAACATTGCTCTCGCTGGCACTGGTGTTGGTAAATCTTTGTTTATGTGTCATGTCGCTGCTTCCATACTCTTACAGGGTAAAAATGTATTATATATCACGCTTGAGATGGCTGAAGAAAAAATTGCGGAGAGAATTGATGCTAACCTTCTCAACGTTCCTATACAGGATATAGTTGATCTTCCTAAACTCATGTTTGATAAGAAGGTTAATAATATAGCAAAGAAGACACAAGGAACATTGATTATAAAAGAGTACCCTACTGCATCTGCACATAGTGGTCATTTTAAATCATTACTCCAAGAGTTAGCATTGAAAAAGTCATTTAGACCTGATATAATATTCATAGACTATCTTAATATTTGTGCCTCATCCAGATACAAAGCAGGAAGTAATGTCAATTCCTACTCGTTCATCAAAGCAATCGCAGAAGAATTACGGGGTCTCGCAGTTGAGGCGAACC
>CAXFIU010000060.1:0-4419 GCA_964003245.1 uncultured Candidatus Poseidoniales archaeon | reverse complement strand
TTATCCATTTCCATATTTTTTTCCTCCCACCTTAGTGAGCGCTTGCGCGTTATTCGGCGAGTATATAATGAAAATGGTATGAATACGGCTTTTTAGGCCATTTTAATGCCCTTTTCCGAAAAGCCGGTGTTGCAAAATACACCTGATATTATTTAGTAAACCGCTAATTTAACATTTTATAATAAATAACTTCGATATTATAGCAATAGTCATCAATAGATGGCCTATGTGGGATGCGTGGCTAAACAGGTTGTAATGCATTCAGGGGCCCGAAATAGGCTATTATGCGAATGCAGCGGCATTTCAGAATTAGTGATTTGGTTGGACAGTCTCGACAGACGTCCAGGACTTGATGAATTAGAATCTAAATTAATTTCAATGGAAGTAAATATTCCTGTATTGAAGGAATGCATTGGTTATGCAGAAGACGGCTATCAAAGGAATGTTATTAAAAAAACTGAACATTATGAATTAGTTGCTATATGTTGGACAGCTGGTCAATTAACTCCTATCCATGATCATGTAGGAAGTGATTGTGCTTTCAAGATAATTGATGGAGTATCTACAGAAACCACATATCAACTTAATGATCAAGGACTTGCATATCCCGTTGGAGTGAGAGAATATTTGCCTGGAGAGATATGTGCGGCTGATGAACCAGACATCCATCGTATTTCCAACAATTCAGATAATGAACTGATTAATCTTCATGTATACACGCCACCTCTTCACGCATATAACGTCTACAAACCTGCAGAATAAAATCAAACTTGCAAATCCTTTTTGTATTGTTCAAAAACTTCAGTGAATAGTTGAATATCCGAATCAAATGTTTCCGGCAAAAGAGGTCCAAAAGAGAATCTAAAGAATCTTGAATATGGAGAAACATAGCCTGGGTCCTTTGAATGTGGTCTAGCCATATCACAATCTGAAGCACACAATATAGCAGCACCCTTTTTGAATAATCTATTATTCAATTCTTTACTTGTCATGCCTTCTGGGAGTTCAAGCCAGTGATAGAATCCTCCATTACCAGTATATACTCCTAGACCCATTTCTTCGAATGCCTTACCATACCTTTTACGTTGCCAATTATAATGTTCTTCTACTGCTTTCCGTGCTTTTTTCACACGCGTTGGCTCGAGTAACTTAACTGCATACAATTGAGATGGATGACTTACTCCTCCCATTCCAAAACTAGAGTAATTAGACAGAGTCTCAATATTTTTTTTACTAGCAATAATCCAACCTACTCTGATTCCTGGAGATTGAAGGCCCTTTGTACATGCTCCTGCAATGAAGATATTACTATTGTCTAGATCATTAACAAATTGTATCCCGCTTACGGATGGAGAATGAAACATTTCATATGCTTCATCAAGAAGTATTCCATTTCCAGATTGTTCTGCCAATTGTATTAATTCTCTAAGCTCTTCCCCATGTCTGGTTTGGCCTGAAGGATTTTGAGGGTTAGAAATTATTGGCATAAGATGTGTTTTAGCATTTAATCCAGTTCTATCGAAATATTCTGAATTAGTTGGATGGAAATTATTCTCTTTAGTAAAGGGAACAATCTGAAAGTTAGTATTTGTTTGTTCCATAATATCTAGATAAGCCGGCCATTCAATATTTCCAATTCTCGCTTGGACATTATCTTTCAAGAATGCCAACACCGTGTATATCCCCGGCCTCCCCCCTGCAAAAATCATTACATTCTCGGGAGTAATTTCTGAACCATATTGGGAATTATAGTATTCAACAATTGACTCTCTTAATTTAGGATGACCCCATGCTTTTGGATAAAAACGATCTTCCCATGTTACATCAATACTATCCGGTAGAGGGGGACCATCGAATTTTTCCAATTGTGTAGTTAAAGGAAAGCCTTGCGACCAAGGATGTGTTCCTTCAGTACCAATGAAACTACCGAACGAGTCTTTGAATGCATAAAGTGTCTCATAAATTCCCATTGGAGGGCAATTATCGGATAAGAATGATTCAGTCATGTTAGTGCGAACAATAGCAAGCAAATTAGTTTGTCCGTGTTTCAGTTTCATCTTGTCCATTACTAAAATTAATAGGGCCGAAGACAGTACCAATCGCTATGAGAACACCACCTAAATCTGTATTTGTTTCAATTTTTATAGTAATTACACTAGTTGGAATGTCTTTATCGGCAATACCAAACAATCAAAGTAAAGAGATTCAAGAGGAAGAAACTAAATTTTTTTCACATAATAATGTCAATTTTGAAGGATATCAAGAAGATTCTGTATATACCTATTCTACATTGAGTTCCGGAGGCTGGACCCAATGTGTAATTTCTGAAGATACACGTGTAATCTGTTGGGGTAATAATGACCAAGGAAAAAGAGGATTGGGAGGAGGAATAGGTAATGCTGTCGCGACTCCAGAAGGGAAAGCAGGTCCTTGGGTTGTTGGCAATTTATCTATTGGGATGGTTGAGGTTTCAGCCGGCGCTTGGTCCACATGTTCCTTGAAAGAAAATGGTGAAATATGGTGTTGGGGAGGTGGTGAGTTTGGTCAATTGGGTACAGGTACTGATGTTTGTCTGGATAATGGAGTAACAGCTTGTAATTCGGCTACAAATCACCCTCCTACTAAAATTTCTCTGCCTTTAGGGAAAACTGCAGTATCTTTATCTGATGCAAATCAAGGGCATTTTTGTGCAATTCTGGATACCGGTGAAGGATTATGCTGGGGTTGGAACAATGCTGGTCAATTGGGCGATGGAACAATTTGTACGGGGGGTCAAGCGTGGGACTCCAATAATAACAACCCAACGCCTACCGGCTGTAATGCTAACAACGGTCGATACACTCCAGTTTTAGTCGATGACTCAAATTTTCCTGCTAATTATTCAATAATCTCAATTTCAACTGGTATGTCTCATTCCTGTGCAATTCTTGATAATAATGATTTATATTGTTGGGGTCAAAGCTGGATGGGTCGGCTAGGTATAGGCTCAGATGCCAACGGTGAGTATCCAACTCCTCAATATGTCGATAGTGGTGTAATTGCTGTATCTACTGGTAATGAACATTCTTGTGCACTGTATGAAAATCAAATAGTGAAATGTTGGGGAAGTAATTCTCAAGGCCAACTTGGAACCGGGAGTCTGATTAACGAATATACACCTGCGTTAATTAATCTGAGTTCCAATATTCCTTTGATTTCTCTAGAATCAGCGTACAATCTTAACTGTGTAGTTTCTGAAGAAAATATTCCTTATTGTTGGGGGGCTAATCAATGGGGGCAACTTGGAAACTATGATCCAAATGACTCAAGACAGGAGACTCCATTAACTGTTGAAGACAATTTATCAGTGATAGCAATTTCACTTAACGGAGACACAGTTTGCGGAATTAAAACGAGTTCCAGCAACCATACAACTCACGGCCATAGGGATGTATTTTGTCGAGGACAATCATACAGAGGACAGATGGGAGACGGGAATTGGAATCTGACTTGGGAAGATTATAATGAAAACAACATAAATTTAACATCCGATAATATTGGCCCTCAAAGTTACCAAGGATTGGGTGGAATTCATATACCTGAGAGGGATATCGATTCGGATTCAATGATTGCAATACTTGACAATCTTCCTTATGGTTGTCCAGATGGTAGTTACGATCCTAATTATGATGGTTCTTGTGTAGATGCAGATATGGGTCATTATAGTACAAACTCGTTATATCATTCTCAGACTCAATGTGATTATGGCACTTACCAACCTAATTCAGGACAATCTAGCTGTAATGATGCTTCCCCCGGTCATTTTGTTAATTCTCTAGCGGCATCTTCACAACAAAATTGTCCAAGTGGAACCTATCAGCCAAACTTTTCCGCCTCATCTTGTATTGATGCTTCTCCAGGATATGTACCTAACCTAAATTCTACAGATCAGATGATGTGCACTAATGGCTATTATCAACCACAATCTGGTCAAGCCTCTTGTATACCCAGTTCTCCTGGAAATTATGTCCCAAATTCTGGTTCTTTAACTCAAATAGGATGTGAACCAGGAACCTATCAACCAAATTTTGGCGCATCTTCCTGTATTGATGCAAGTCTGGGTCATTTTGTACAAAGTGGTTCTGCAATAGCTCAGGAAGCCTGTTCTCCAGGGACTTATCAGTCTGATTATGGCTCTTCATCATGTGATATAGCAAATCCTGGCTTTTATGTGGATACTTCAGGTTCTTCTTTTGAAACTGCTTGTGATTTGGGGACATTTAATCCATCACCTGGCGCTACTGAAAGCTCGGTATGTGCTTGGACAGACCCCGGACATTATGTTGATTTTGAGGGTGCAAGTACTCAGATAGAATGTCCTGTGGGCACCTATAATCCAAATAGTAATTCTATAACATCAGATGATTGTTTATCTGCAGA
>CAXFIU010000059.1:0-4493 GCA_964003245.1 uncultured Candidatus Poseidoniales archaeon | reverse complement strand
TCTCCGAACTTATCTTGATACTCAGAAACTAATTCAGAATGTGTCTGATCTTTATCTGAAGATAATTCAAGTTCACGACGATGAATGATATTCACAGCACCATCTGCACCCATCACTGCCAATTCTCCCGATGGCCATGAAATATTGTAATCAGAACCTAGATGTTTACAAGACATAGCAAGATAAGCTCCACCATACGCCTTACGAGTTACAACTGTTAATTTGGGAATAGTTGCCTCAGCATATGCGTATAACATCTTAGCACCGTGTCTGATTATTCCACCCCACTCTTGTACAGTTCCGGGAAGGAAACCAGGGACATCAACAAAAGTTACTACTGGAATATTGAAAATATCACAAGTACGAATAAATCTAGCAGCTTTTACAGATGAATCAATATCTAAACATCCAGCTAGTACTTTCGGTTGGTTAGCAACTATACCAATAGGTTGTCCATCTAAACGAGCGAAACCAATCAGAATATTTTCAGCATATGAAGGAAATAGTTCCATGAACCTCCCCTCATCTACTATTTCCTTAATCACTTTAGACATATCATATGGTTTGTTAGAGTCTGATGGAACAATATCTTCTAGTTTTTTGCAAGACCGATTCCATTTATCTCCTGATTTAACATTAAGTGGTTCTGCAAGCGTATGATCTGGTAAATATCCGAGTATTTCTGCTGCGATGTTGATTGCATCATGTTCATCATCTGCGACTAAGCAAGCAATACCACTACGACTAGAATGAGATTCTGCACCACCCAATGTTTCTTCATCTATTTCTCCACTAACTACTTCAGGAATAAAATATGGGCTACGCATAAACATTTGACCATGTTCAGAACCTAGAATAACAAAATCAGAAAGACCGGCGGCTAATGCACTTACACCGGATACAGTACCAAGAATAAGAGAGATGATGGGTATTCGGCCAGAACATGCTGCAAAAATATCCAGTAGTTCACCAGTAGCACCTAGAGATGATACTCCTTCATGAGCACGTTGACCGTCTCCGTCCCAAATACCGATTACTGGCAGCATTGATTTTTCAGCAAACTCAACTATTTTGGAGATTTTCTTTGCATGCATTTCACCCATTGTACCCTCAAAAATAGAATAATCTTGTGCGAAACAAACTATTCTTCTTCCATCGAGCATACCATGGCCGGCAACAACTCCGTCACCTAATGGTCGATGTAAATGTAGATTATGATCTCCAGAACGATGCTGTATGAATGCATCGATTTCAACAAATGAATCAGAATCAAGTAATGCATTTATTCTCTCTCTGGCAGTCATTCGACCTGATTTTCTTAAATTTTGAACCGAGATTCTATCTCCAGGGCTATTTGCGATTTGCCGCAAAATATCGAGATTATCGCTCGGCGAGGCCTTAGCCATAACATGCCGAACTAACAGGCGGTTATTGAGAGAGTCGGATGAAGACTATCAGGAATGAGAATCGAATGGATTTTCTCCACATAAGTCAGATGCCCATGAAGATTCAACAAATTCTTTACTATTTTCGACAGATAGGAGATGATGGAGTTTTACTAGGCCAGAACTAGGAGGGCACAATGACCCATGCCCTATCATCCCAATATTCTGTTGATCTCTACCTTTAGAATAAACATCTAGATGAACTGGCCCATGTATAGTCTGAGTTGTAAGAACTGCAATTCCACCTGATTTACAGTAGTCCTCAATTGTTAACTTTAATTTTATATTTTCAGGACTATCATTTTCAGAATCTTGAATTGGTAAGTGACCAAGGCCCGTTCCATGAAAATATAGTGCATCATAATTAGAATCAATAGCCGCTTGGACTAAATCTGAATGCAAATGTGGCCCGGATGAAAATTCTGCGATTCGAATAGATTCATCGAAAAATATTGGCAAATCGGTTTCGATTCTAGCCTCATGTACTTGAGATTCATTAAATTCTATTCTAGCACCCTTTTTATCGACAAAGATATTAGCAATTGGATCTTGATTAATTGACTTAAATGCGCCTCTCCTAGATGAGTGATATTTTCGAGACGCACATCCGGGGAGTACTGCACAACATCCATCCGAGGAGTCTGCATGAAGTACTACAACTGCTGAATCTCTATCACCAGTAGGAGGTGGCCCATGAGCTGCCCAATGTACTGCAGCAATTAGGTTCTCTGCTGCATCAGAAGAACCGCGATCAGGAGACCTCTGAGAACCGGTAATTGCTATTCGACCAGGAGGCCTTCCACCTTGACCTGCCCAACCATAAGATATTGCGGCAGCAGTAAAATGGAGAGTATCGGTTCCATGAGTTATTACAACACCAACAGCACCCTCTGAAAATGCCTCATGAGTTGCTTGTAACATCCTATTCCAATGCCTTGGACGGATATCATCTGACCACATATTTCCTATTTTAACAGCATGTATCCGAGCAATGGAACGCAATTCAGGAACGGCATCTAATAACTCATCTGGCTCAAAACGTGCAGATACTGCCCCTGTCTTGTAGTCAACCTTTGATGCAATAGTCCCTCCAGTATGTATTAAGTGAACAAGAGGTAAAGATTCATCTTGAGGTATTGGCTGAATATTCTCCTCCTCTTCCATAGGAACGGAATCAAGAATTTCTATATTCTGGATTACTGATTCAGGGTATGAAATATTGTAACCATTTACTAATTTCATCGTAATCAATTTGGGACCCGCGGGGGGTAAAGAAAGCCCTTCATGAGAAGTCTCTCCTGCCCAAGTCTTGACCACTAAACGAACCGGAGTTCCTGCCTCTGGCCAATCCACCATGAGACCTCTGAAATACTGGCACCACATCAAACACACGCCTCGAAGAACTCAAATGAAGGCATCATCGGTGGTTGTCTGTAGGAACCAACATGGAAGTGCAGACCGTATTATTAGCTGCCTTGATGGCTGGGGTTGTAGCGACGACTGTCACAGTACTGATAGAAAAATATGGGGGAGTTTTAGGAGGTATCTTAGGGACAATTCCGACCACTATTATTCCTGCATCAATTGGAATAGCATCAGAAGGTGGAAACGATGCTCTAATTATTAGTCTGGCAATAGTCCCTTCAGGGATGCTAATAAATGCAATTTTTCTAAGTGTGTGGGCTCTTCTACCTGATAAATTACCAAAAACATGGAGTCAAAATAGTAGCTTAGTTTTCACAAGTATAATCTCATTGATTATATGGGCTTTAGTGGGATTATTTACGATTAATATGATAGATAGAGCAATAGCTAATAATTACTCTCCTGAAGAAATATCTATTGTTGGACTTGTATTGGTTGCAACACTTGGGATAGTGATGTGTTGGAATCTAAAACCTGCACCTAAAGGAAAAAACTCAGTCAGTAAAAAAATACTCGTAGCCAGAGGTTTAGTCGCCTCCATGGCAATTGGCGTTGCAGTATTAATTTCGAGTTTAGGAATGCCTCTATTGGCAGGATTAGCATCAGTATTTCCTGCGATATTTCTGACAAGTATGATCGCTCTGTGGTTAGCTCAAGGGCCTTCAGTACCGCTTGGCGCTGCGGGTCCAATGATGATGGGTGGTGCCTCTGTTGCAATGTATTCGATTATAGCAATGTGGTCATTAATTGAATATGGTTTATTCATAGGTTCGATAATAGCATGGATTGGTTCGATTATATTATGGTCAATACCTTCTTTTGTGTTTGTTAACTGGAGAGCAAAAGTGACAATCTCGAATGAAAACGACTGAATAGGAATTCATTGGAGTCGCTTTGATGGACGACACACCTTTGATTCATCAAGATATCGAAAAGGCCCATACTTTACCTTCGAGATACTATACAGAAAATTCTGTTTTTGAAGAAATTATTTCTACATTTTCACAATCATTTCATTTTTCTGCACACATAAGCCAACTTGAAAAAAATAATATTATCCCATTACCTCAATTAGAAAATATAATGGAAGAATCATTGATTTTAGTGAGAGGTGATAAAATAAGATGTTTATCTAATGTTTGCACTCATAGAGGAATGCTGATTGCAACTACTCCATGTAATTCAAGAACCCTCAAATGTGGATATCATGGTCGTACATTTGGATTAGATGGATGTATGAAGAATATGCCAGAGTTTGAGAATGTTGAAGGATTTCCAAGCGAAAAGGATAACCTAAAACAATTTCAAGTTAGAGAATGGAATGGATTATATTTTGTTGGAGGGAATAAATTCTTTGATTCGGTTTGCAAAGAATTAGATCGAAGGTTGGGTTGGATTAATTTAGAAGATTTTAGCCACGACGAATCAAGACATAGAGACTATGAGATAAAGGCAAATTGGGCACTATATGTTGATAACTATCTGGAAGGTTTTCACATTCCATTCGTCCACAGTGACTTAAACAATGTTCTAGATTATAACTCATATAAGACAGAATTATTTGAAGGAGGAGTGCTACAAATAGGCATAGCAAACGAAGGAGAAGAGTGCTTTGATTTACCA
>CAXFIU010000058.1:0-4533 GCA_964003245.1 uncultured Candidatus Poseidoniales archaeon | reverse complement strand
GCATCATTAATTGGAAGGATGATAAATTCGATTTGAGATTCTAATGTTTTAACATCATAAGGATGTGCGTCCGTTACTTCAAAGTTTACTAACTCTATTCCATTCCAATTTTCATCCTCCGGAGCGTCAACATATAAAGTATCATTAATAATTTGAGCATTATAATTTGGCCCTGAGGATACAGTAACATCGATTGAATCAAATGATGTTCCGTTATCATAAATATAATTAATTAATGGGACAGGATTGAAAAGTCCACCCTCATTAATAATTTGTGCTTCTAATGTCAATTGAGGCAGATCATTGTCAATCATTAGTGTAATATTTTTTGAAGAACTTAAACTATTTACCGTCCCAATATCTGATACTCGAAAACGAATGATTTCAGGATATTCCCAATTTTTTGATAGTATGTCTATCGAAGCTAAATTTTGTGGGTTTATATCAATTATTATTCTTCCAGCTTTTAATTGTAACGGTTGAGTTAGTGACCCTATTTGTGATTGACTAACAAACGTATGCCTTTCATTTACGGGAAGAATACGTTGGGAGTTATTGTCATAGAATAAAAATCGAAATTCAAAATTATTTTCGTTTGAAAATAAAAACATGTTGTAGATCCAGAAATCCGAAAATGATGACCCTTGTGCAAGACCAATTATGTCGTCATCATTTAATGCAATAAGCATATGATCAGATCCAACAGCATCATAGCCTAGAGCCTCAACAATCGCAACCACCTGCATATTATAATCTCCACTAACAGGAGCTAACCAATCAGGAGCTTCAACTATATCAGGGTAAGGAAGAAACTCAAAAGACCATTGCACACTATCACCATCTAGTTCTGTAAGGTAATTTTCGAGATCTATATCACTAAAATGATTTCCAATTGTAATAATTTGATCTGGTATTTCACCTAATATAGGGAGATTATCTTCTGCTTGTACACTGAATGATACCGTATCTGAATTAGATAATCCTAAATCATTGTCATCTGTAGCAGTAAAAACAACTGTCTCTAAACCTATCCAATTCGCTTCATAGGTGATCGATGCAATATTTTCTATGATTTCTATATTTAGTTCAGTATTCCCAGTGAATGACCACAAAATATTATCGGCATCATAGGTCTCTAAATAATTCAATAAATTAACCTGAGAAAAATTTTCTCCAGGATAAATAACTTGATCAGGGATTCCAGATAGTACAGGCTCAAAATTTTCACTTATTGTAAAAATCACTTCATCCGATGAGAAATAATTATTCTGAGTTGTCTCATCTTTGATTGTAAAGATCACTGATTCACTTCCCCGCCAATTCTGATCAACTCTATTAAATACGGCGTAGCCACTTGAATTCAAACTAATATCAATGAATTTTGCAGAAAGTAAAATAGGATCGCTTAAACTGCCAATAATATCGTCATTTGAAAAAATAGACTTCTCCATGATTGGTATATTTAAATTATCCCCATTATTAAAAAATCTAAATGTGATTTCTTCACCCTCATTATTGGCGTATACTGTCAACATATATCGCCAGTCATCTCCATATGAAGTTGCACTGCAAACTCCTCTAACTTCTCCAGATCCATCCATAGCTACTAAGACATGGCCATTACCTTGTGCTCTCTCTCCTCTCGATTCTATACTAGCTATAACAGACATAGAATATTGAAAATCAAAGGGGTCAACAGCCCAGATAGGTTGTTCATGGGTACCACTATACGTTCCATAGGAATAGTTAAATGAAATAGAATCGCCATCTAACTCAGTAACATAATCCTGGATATTAATTGGAACAAAATTTCCATTTTCTCCAATGAATTGATCAGGGATTTCAGATAGCAGAGGAGGCGTATCTGCGCGCAGTTGGGTAAAGATAGCGGTATCAGAGCTTGAATGCCCTATTGAAGTAACTTCAGTAACAGTGAAAATAATTTGCTCGCTACCTATCCAACTACTATCTGGAATCAATGTAATTACATCATTTGATTTGTTAATGGTAATATTATCAGCTTCTGAAGTAGTCCATACTAACTCATTATTATCTTCTAATGTTAGAAATTCACTAAGCGTAATTGTAGCAAATTCTTCTCCCATGTGGATTGTTTGATCTGGAATGCCGCTTATTACTGGCGGGAAGTCAAAATTTAAATAAGCGTTAAATTGAATTGGATCGCTAATCGAGCCAATGATTTCATTAGAACTAAATTCTATACTTTCATCAATATTAACTATTTCATCATCATTTGCTATCCAAGCCTTTAACAAGATGGCCTCCCCTGAAATATTACCATATATAGTCATTAAGTAGAGATAGCCATCACCAACAGCAGTACTTGAAGCAATGCCTCTACATTCCTCCCCAACAAAAGCACCGACTATATTACTTGAACTAAAAAGGCTCTCATTTAAATAAAATTCTCCAATCAATGACATTGATGAAGAAAATTCACCTTCATTCACTTCCCAATTAGGCTCTTGCCCATTGACAAACCCACCAAAGAAAATGTGTAGTAAAAATACTATTTTAAGTTGGGATTTCAATGTTTCTACTGGTGATAAATATCGACTTTTCTAAAGATCTTTTATTTTAAAAGTATAAGCTTTCGGCTCTTCACAAAATTCTCAGTTCTAATCTGATATATATACATACCTGCTGCCACAGGTGCACCGAGATCATTCCTACTATCCCAATTAACAAAATAGTAACCTGGGTCTCTAGACTGATCAACTAATGTTGCCACTTTTTCTCCAAGCAGACTATATATATCAATGCGGACATTGGATTCAGAGGCAATACCATAGCCAATTGTGGTTACCGGGTTAAATGGATTTGGATAATTTTGAGCTAAACTAAACACTTCCGGTATAAATCCTTCATCTCCAACAGCTAATAACCTAGCATCCACTATGTATGGCTCAGAAATTGTGCCAACAATATTATCTGAGCTGTATTCTAATTGATTTGCTACATAAAGAATCTCATCAGTTTCTTCATGATAAACCTGAAATGTAATCTCACTAGACTCAGTTTCATCTCCATACACAGTAAGAAATGCAAGATGTTTATTAATTGCAGATATAAACTGCGGGCTGGCTATTCCTCTGCATTCACCATCAACAAATGCTCCAACTAAATCATTTGCGTTGACTGACGAAGAATCAAATGTAACGAGTTCTGCTACTATTGACATTGAATTCGGATATGCATTAGGAGAAAATGCCCATTCAGGTGCAGAGCGATTACTGGCAATATTACTGTTCTCATTTAGATTTTCATCATCGCCAATTAATGCACTACTAGCTATATTAAATGGATAAAGAAGCTCTCCTTCGTTTGATGATTTTAATACGTATCCTTCTCCGGGACTCATGTATGTTAAACTTCCAAACCAGCCATAATTTTCCAGGTATTGTGCAAAACTGGTTTGGTTTTTTATCAGATCACCCGTCAGAACATCATTTAAAGATTCCAATGCTTCATTAACAGGATATGCTTCTTGTGGGGTATATCCTATCCAATTCCAACCTTCGTTTATATCTATAGTATCTAACTCTACATCTACCGCGAAACCCACTGTGGTTAGATCATCATTGTTTGATAATTTGATCTTGTACATCTTTTGATGACTAATTCCTGGGAAATCATTACTGTCGTACCAATTACCAGCGCTAAATAATGAATACCCAATTTGACCTTTTATAATATCATTATCAGATGGATTAAGCGTACCAAGTATAGTACTGGTCAAAGTATCGCTACCTATTGTATTAAAAGATATCCAAGTCCACCCCGAAGAAAAATTCACCTCTTTAACAATCTCATTCGTTGCAGTTAAAGGTACGGGGTTCGTAAGGCTTCCAAGTACGGCAAGGTCCTCAAATGAGTACGATTCATTAATTCTACCCATAAGAGCACAATTCGATGCATCCCATACTTTGAAAGATAATTGTTCTCCGCTTTCGACATTACTATAAATGGTTAGAAACACTTCATAAGGATGAAAATTTGATATTGTTTCAAGTTCAGGAAGGTAGGTTATATTAGCAACTCCTCTTAAATCATCGCCTACAAAAACTCCTACCATGTCATATACATCTCTGCTTGTATCCGTAAATGCTAATGAAGGTTGTGTAAAAAGTCTAGCTGTCATGTTCATCGAGAATTGAAAATCAGAGGGGTTGATTTGCCAATCAGGTTCATAACATAGTTTCCGGATATTGACATTCAATGGTTCATCGCCAATACCATTCACTCCTGCATAAATGGTCGTATTGTATTCGCCATATCCCAAGCCTTCTACGAGGCCAATAGAAATTTCCTGCTCTGAATCTGCGATCAATGTGCCACTTGTTGGATTTACTGTAATCCAGCTTGGAAGATCAATAGTATTATCCGGATAGATCGCTGCATCAATAGAGATATCTCTTCCTCCGAACATATAATAACTATTATTTGACCCTCCTACATTTTCTATTATCCTTGAAGTTGAGTACTCTTCATCAACATAAAGAATAATATCAG
>CAXFIU010000057.1:0-4994 GCA_964003245.1 uncultured Candidatus Poseidoniales archaeon | reverse complement strand
CTATCAGGTAATGATCAAGATAATGAAATAAGAATATTTGTAGATAGCACATATTCTATTGAAGAATCTAACGAAGACAATAATGAAAAACAAATTCTAATATTTATTAGCGCACCCAGTAACGAAAATAATGATGAATCAAATGTTTTCATTAGTGAAACATTAGTAATGGTTTTATCATTAGCAATAATAGTGATTGGTTTAGTCTTAGTACAATTAGCACCAGGTAAAATAAAAAGGCCTTACGATAAAAGAAAGTAAGATTGTAAAAAGTACTCATTGGGCTGATAATGTAGATAATTCGGGCAATAGTTATATCAAATCTGATTGCGAATAAGAAATACTGCGCTCTGTCTTATATGGGCAGACCAGTGGTGTGTGTTATTATGATGAAACTTAAAGTTCGTTTAGAAACTGATGAATGGATTTACGAAGAACATGAAATGATTTAATCAGTTAATTCTGTTTAGACCAGTTCTGAGGATAAATGCCAGTGGGCATCAGTACGCTTTTTGCTATGGCTGCATGACCACTTTCCATAGTCATTAATTTATCAAAATCTACTAATGTTTCGGCTAAAGCTACTGCTTCGCCTTTCAAACTTTTAATTACAACAGTGGAACCGGATTCAAACTCTGTAGATGATGAAATAATGCCGGGTTTAGCAAGTGGTGCGCCGTGAGTCATTGCAGCAACTGCACCATCTTTCACAGTAATACTAGGGATTTTACCTAAAATTGATTCAATAGGCGTGAGTAATTTAATTAAACCTCTGTCGTCATTATGTTCTTTCCATAAAAATATTGCATCCTTAAGCTGATGCATGTCACAAGCCATCGTCTCATCAAAAATACTAGTCCTATCTCGATGAAGTTCCAACATCTCACAGGATGTGTCGAGAAGTAATCCTATGTCTCTAGTTAATGTTCTAATGTAAGTTCCTGCAACACAAGAGATTTCTATAACTGCAATTCTAGCAGATTGATCATAATCAATTAAATTGAGAGATTCAATAGTCCTTGTTCGGACTTGAACTTTGACTGCTGACTCTTTTGGAGGAACATTATAAATTTCACCACTAAGATTACTAAGAATATTCTCTAATTCTTTTAATTCAATATCTCTTCCAAAACGAATAACTGAGATATATCGTTTATCACCCTTAAGGATAATATCAGTTAATCGTGTTGCTCTACCACATAATATTGTCAATAAACCAGTTGCCATTGGATCTAAAGTACCACCATGTCCAATCTTTTTAATTCCTAAAATTTCACGTACCCAAGCGGTCAACTGGTGACTGGTTGGACCTCTTGGTTTTTTGACTAATAAAATACCTGAATTTAATAATTCATTGAGTGACCTATCTAAAGGTTGACTGCCAAATTTTAAATTTGTAGTGGAATTTTTATCGAAAATAATTTCACTCAAAACTTTCACCCCTTAATTCTTGATTGGACAATTGAAAATACTTCTTCTGCGCCTATGTCATCAGCATCAATAATAAGGCTATAAGGACTCATGTCATCTAAATCAATATCATACAGAATTCGATATCTTTCTTTATCGTCAATTTGTCTCTGTTGTGATAAAATTAATTGCTCCTCAAATGAACCTCCTTCTCTATTTTGGATTCTACGAGCACATTCTTCGGGACTGACATTTACCCATACTCTAATGCAATCTATTTCCATTAAATATGCCCACCAACCAGAAAGCCTACTTTCTATAATCTCAGAACCATGAGGATTATTAATCTCATTTTTCAATTTGTTATCTAAAGATTTGTCAACATCAAGATCATTCTTACATAGATCACTAAATTGCCCCACTGTTAAATCTCTATTTTTTGCCTCATTACGAAAAATGTCTCCTCCGTTAAGAGAGGTCCAAGAATTTTTCTCAGCTAATCTTTCAACCAAAGTTGAAGTCCCACTACCTGGAGGGCCACTAACGGTTATTTTAACCAAAATATCACCGCCATTCATACCGACATACATTGCAGCGTAATTTGCCTCTAGTGGTTCTTCCAATCATTTCTGAATCACAAGATGGACAGAGAGTTCCTCTTAGAGGAGGTGCAACCTGCAGATTACCACCACTACGTCTTAAAGATTCAGAGGATTGATTACCAGTTTTTCTTGGGCCTGCCCTCTTTCTCTGAGACCTACGTGTTCGAGAATCGGAACTAGATCTAACTTTGTCATCTTCTAGAAGATATAACAAAGGTTCAGGGATCATATCGCCTGAGAGTACTAATGGATGAGTTTTGTAACGTAACAATTTCAGATGTCTATCTACTATCCTCCCTAAAGGGGCACTCATTGTGATGTAAGTGGCAATCCATGCCGGAAAAATCCACATTATCCTATTATCAAAGCCCCACATTGGTTGCCAAGGTAGACTAACATAATCTACTCTAAAATCAATTACTGTATCGGCCATCCAACTGAAAATACCGATTATGAATATCATAGTAAACATCATAGGTTTCATCATAGCACCTTGCATAGCCATTTGTTCGGGCATCATTTCCATCTGCAGTTTCTGCATTTTATCAGTCTTAGCAGTATCTCGAGATAATCTAGCTTCACGCATTTGCTGACTAATTTGCTTACTACGATGACTGTGATGAGCTTGCTTCAAAGGATCCATGAAAAAAGAACGTATGACTGTGTTAACAATCATTATACTGGAACCAAGAATGAAAACAGTTGGTACGAAATATTGCTCTAAGCCCAGAGTGCCAAATAGGAACGGCTCAATTACAGAACCTGCTCCGCTAGAAAGTGAATTTCGAATACCAGGGAACATCATCAATGACATCATCATTAATAGAAGAAAAAGCATAGGCAACATTGCTGAACCCATACCAGCAGGTTGAGCATTTCCATTGGGGCCAGCATCCACCATGACCCCGTGGCTTCATAAGCATTGAATGAATACTTCGGTTAAGTGGCTTCTGTTTTGGCTATTGATTACTTGAAAGAATATCCACAAACTTGGCAAATAGAAGATCCTTTCTTATTAATCGACATACAGATTGGGCAAAGGTTCTTGTCTTCTGAAATATTATCATCATTATTATCAATTTGAGAGTCTTCAGATTCTACAATTAATTCTTCTTCAATAGATTCCTTAATAGAATTATTTTCCGGAACCGCTATTTCCTTTACTGGGATTGACATCGGGACTGAGATTAATTTTGATTCAGAGACTTTATCTGCCCATTCCGGAACATTAGGCTCTTCGTCCACCTCTTTACCGAATGTTGCACCGTGGAAATCTTGAGCATCTGATACTTTATATTCTGATTCAGTATCACCTTGAATTTCGTATAATACTTCTATTCTCTCATTAGTTTCAATTCGACCAATCGCCCATGTAACTTTATTCCCATCTCTCGATGATTCTTTAGTAAATGAAGAATCTTTTTCACCACTAACTGATGATTTAACAGATGATTTTTCTATTGAAAATGTCCCTGGAACTATATCGTGTAAAGCTAGGTCATCGAGAGCAGAATCAGAAGTGTTATGGAACATTAGTAGTATCTCATAACGTCCTGCTCCACCTCCAGGGAATACTTCTTTACCAGTACTAATCTTTCTTCTACGATGTACCACCCTAACTACCGGAGGTCTATCGACTGTCCTAGTTGCTACTGGCCCAAAACGTTCCATACTAAAATCAGATCTTATTGGCGCAGCTAATAACTCATTCTTAGGAGATGGATCCGGAGCATGAAGAGGATATCGTATAATCAAAGTCTTACCAGGCTTTAGGCCAAGTCTAGAGGAAGTTCCAACTGTGATTCTTAATGCGTGTCCAGGATTATCGGGAGAAATTAATTTTTCTTCAATTTGATTTCCGTTTATTACTTCAATGCGATATTGATCCTCACTTAGATCTAAACCTTCAATCTCAACATGTACCTTTTCAAGAGATGGTGGCAAGAATATTCCAGGAACATCATCTATTATTCTCATAACATTAATTGTAGCAGAACCGGTATTCTCAATTGTAATCGTTGCTTCTAAATCTGAAGAAACATATGATTTAATTCTTGAAATATCAAACCTCTTTAGAATTTGTGCATCTAAAATGGATAGGTTTTGCTCAGCAATTGTTATTGAACCAGATGATTGGACAGATACCCTAGGTAGAATAGAGTATCTAACTTCTTGAGTGAAACTAGGTTGATCATCAGACTCGACTCTTTTTTCCATGGACTCCCAACTTCCCTCAGGAGGGATGTCTTGTCTTAAGTCTGAAAGATCTAATATCGGAGATTCACGACCAATTAATCTTACTGAGGCCCCTGAAAGTGAAACCACGAATGAGGATTTATTCTCAAAAATACATTTACAATGCCATACACCTGGCCTATCATCTTCTGTAGCGTTAACATAAGAAAACTGCCTTCCTGAACTTGAAACGTCCTCAAAGCCGATTCTGGAAACTGTTGATTCTGCTTTGTAATTTACTTCTGAAGAACCTGCGGGGATTTTTTCAACAGAATTAATTGAGACATTAGGGAGTATTGACAATTTCCTATTCTCACCCACAGACATTCTACCGATTTCCCATAATACAGAGTTTCCTTCGATTGAATATTCAGGGGAGTCTGGAATTGTAAAATTGGGTGAGAAATTACGCCTTAATGTCACATCATTCAACGAAACAGTTGAAATATTCTCAATTTCTATTGTGATAAGAACTTCCTGAGGATTATCAGAAAGTACTAATGAAAGACTTGATTCTTGATCTCTTTCTGGTTCGGTATCAATTATTTCTCTAACATCTATCATTCTAGGACCATTTGAACTGTATGGTATTGTTGTTTCTTCAGTAGCCTCTAGCTCCCTGACTGTTACCGTCTTACCTCCTAAATCGGTCGTAGAAGTATTTGATAATTCAACCTCAATATCCCATGCACGATGTTTCTTACTGGGATTCTTAATAATCAATTCTCCTTCAATTGTTTGCTTAAG
>CAXFIU010000056.1:0-5441 GCA_964003245.1 uncultured Candidatus Poseidoniales archaeon | reverse complement strand
CCTTTCAGTTCTTTAGTCAACCGTCAACCTGCAATGGTTATTGATAGAGATGTAGAGATGCCGGTCTTACTTCAACAATTTTCAGATGGTAGCCCATTAGCTCCGAATATTATGTTCTGGGTCAGTGTAATTCCTGTTGATTCTTCAGGGAATTATTGGGATGAAGGAATCAAAACATCTTCAATAGCTTTAATCAACGAAAATATTCTTGATCCCGGTCTCCATATTCCTGAGATAGGTGGAATAATTGCTTATTGGGATAGTACTGGAACTAGAATTCAAATTGAATGGGATGATAAAAATGATCCAACTATCGAATCATATTACATTTTCTTATCTTCAACTCCTTTCGAAGATACTCGCGATGCAGACACTTCCCAAAACGTAGCCAAACCATATTCAAGCTATACATGGCAGGCAACTCCATTTGAAACGGGTAATCAATATTCTCTTAACAATGAGGTTTCCTATTGGATTGCTATAGTAGGATTTGATGGAGAAGTTCATCGCCTTGCTGTTGACCCTCTAGAAATACAGCCTTGGTCCGAATCTGCTTTTGGTACAGATAGTGGTGGCTTGGATGATTCCGGGGTATCTTGGATAAATCAATTAATTGATGGCGATATGAATATGATAATTGCTTTAGTTTCAGCAATAATGATATTATTAGGAGGGGTATTGATTTTGAAACCTAGAGGCCGATCTGCACCACAACCTTGGGAGATGGGTACTCTAGAAGTAGAAATGGAGGAACAGATGTATGACGAAGATTTCGGAATGGAAGATGACTTTTCAGAAGATGAGTTTATCTCCGATACTGTAGAAAATGTACAATTCGATGAACAAATGAATATTGATTCTTTACCTCCTACACAGCTTGATAATGAAGTTGTAGATGAATTACTTGTAGATGACGAGGAGATCGATTTAGACGATCTCAGTGACTTAGCAGATGACTTTGATCTAGATGATCTAGATGATATGGCTGAAGAATTATCTGAATTGGAAGAAGATATTGATACATCTTTTATTGATGACATTCTGTGAAATCTCTTAGAAGAATTTGAAGAGTTGTAAGTTTACGGCGGTACATGACCGAAAACCCCAACCCACGGTTTGAGGTGTGGTCTACTGTTGCTTGGGACGGTAAAGAAAGTCTACTAGCTGCAAGCTTACATTTCGATAGAATGGAGAGACATGCGCACAGACTTAATTTTTCTTTACCTGAAAATTTCAGAAGAAATATTTTCAAAGAATTAACAAATCTAGATTTTTCTGCGGAGTCCATAGTCCAAGAAGATCAACCTCCATTCTTAGTCAAAATAAGTATAACTAATGAAGGAATAATTTCTTTGACCCCTCGTTTAAATCAATCGTGGCCGAATGTTCTGAAAGCAATTACTGTATCTGCTCCAAGATGGAATGGAGAGATTAGAGGTACGAAACATGGTGACTGGAAACCATATTTTGATGCAAGAAAAATGGCCTTAGAAAACAATGCCGACATATCCTTACTGATTGAAAATAATTGTTTAATCGATGGAGATAGATGTATGCCAATTATTCTTGATACAGATGGTACTGCCTACTATCCGAGAGTAGAAAATGGAGCCTTAGACTCAATAACCTTAGAACAGATCTATAATTGTCTGGAAAATTCAGGTATCCCAATTAGGCCAGCAATTATAACAATGAATTTAATCTTGAGAGCCAAGGAAATGATTGTAATTGGTAGTGGCATGGGAATTCAATCATTGGGAGCAATAGACGGTAGATCAATTGGCAAACCTCGTGGCCGATTATATGAATCTGCAATGTCTTGCTGGTTATCACGATTATCTGATGGTTGGGAATCAATTGATGAGGTGAGTTGATATTATGATACCTGAGTTTCGTACCTTTCCAAATTACATTGAGAACCCTATTATTTCATTATTAGAATATTACAGAGATTCACAATTTCCTGAACAAGATGAATTGATCTTGAACTCTGGCGGTCCTGTTACAGATTTATCTGAATACTCCTTTCTTCCTTGTTTACAAAGTGTGCGTATATTATTTTTTGAACCACTTGGTGAAATTGAATTAGATCCATCATCTGCTCTTCAAGGAGATATAAATTTAGGAAATAATAATGAATTAATAGTCTTAGTTCAGAAGTATCACAAGTCTATGTGGGAAACGGTGAATGAATATCAAGTTGAAACACTTGAAATGGCAATTCAAATTGCAGAAGATCTGGAGTTACCTTATGAGAATGTTAACAATTATCCGATAATTCCTGGAGGATTTACTGGTATTTTAGGATATGACTTAAACAAATGGTCAGTTGGAATCAATTTGGCTAATAATCCACAAGATGGTACTCTCTTAGGAGTGCTATGGAGGTCTGATGCATGGTGGATACACCATAGGAAAACAGACAAATTAAGTATAATCTCAGTCCCTAATCATCCTTGGTTGGAAGAAGTAGATAATAATGGGTTATCTATTGTAAAGAATAATAATTTCCCTAAATTAGAAGAATTCTCAGTACCAGAGTCTGAAAGTGACGCATCACATGCAAGAAAAGTTGACAAGATTAAAGAAAGTATCCGACAAGGACATTTTTATCAATTGAATTATGGAAGAAAATGGACAGGCTCTATGCAAATCCATCCATGGAACGCATTTCAAAGAATGATGGAAATGAATCCTTCTCCTTTCGCCTCATGGTTATATGTTCATGATCATGGATGGAGTATTGCTTCAGCAAGTCCAGAGCGTCTCTTAAGAACCAACAAAGGTATAGTATCTACACGACCAATAAAAGGAACCTACCCTCGCGGTAAATCTTCCAAAGAAGATAAGATTTTGCAAGCTGAGATGGCTTCATCTGAGAAAGAAATAGCTGAGCATCTAATGTTAGTTGATTTGAAAAAACATGATTTATCAAAGATTTGTGAGCCAGGAAGCGTATATTGGTCAGATTTCCGTATAGAGGCATTATCAACAGTCCAACATTTAGTCAGTGGAGTTTCTGGTAAACTAATATCTAATATTGGATTTGGTAAGATAATATCTGCATTATTTCCAGGTGGTTCAATTACTGGTTGTCCGAAGATTGCATCTATTGCTGCAATAAATGAAATCGAAGAATCACCAAGAGGTGCTTGGACAGGCTCAATTGGACATTTCCACTCAAGCTCAGGAATTTCTGAATTTAATATCTTAATTCGTACATTGGAAGCTCATTCAGGTCCTAATCAATGGCATGGCAGAGTTCAAGCTGGAGGAGGAATTGTAATTGGCTCCAATTCTTCTTCTGAAGTTGAGGAAGCACGATGGAAAGCTACAGCAATTACAGATTCTACTTGGGGATTTAGAACAGGTTTTTCTGCAGAAGAACTTCCCAAAAGAGAAGTAGAAATATTACCTATTCCTCAGGTTAATGGACCTATCAGTAAAATAAAACCAATGTCTCCTCAGTTGAAGAAAAAAGTTGGTAAGATAATTAGAGGAGATTCTGATATATCATTTCCATCAGACGTATTATTGATAGACAATCTAGATTCTTTTACCGAAAATATTGCTAATTCAATAGTGAAGATGGGATTCTCAGTCAGAATAGTTGAAGGACGTCCAAAAGATAATTCTAATATCTCTAATAGAATAAAATATTGGTTAGAAAATTTCACTCCTAAAAGTGTCATTATTGGACCGGGGCCATCACGTCCCGAGCAGTCTAAGATAACTATGGAAATAGCTAAATTAGCTGTCAAAGGTAAAATGGTTTCAGATGGAAAATACATTCCAGTACTTGGCCTGTGTTTGGGCCATCAAGCTTTGGGGTTAGCGGTTGGCTGGGATTTGATAGAATCACCAATGGGTGCAGTTCATGGTGTTCCTTCAACAATTAAACATGATAATCTTGGATTATACTCTAAGTCAGAATCCCCGTTAGTTTTAATGAGGTACAATAGTCTAATATTAGTTCCCAAGAATAAATTGATGATTTGTGATGCTTGGGATCAAAGTGAAAGTTTAGTTATGGGAATTCGACATCCGATGTATCCGATTTTTGGGATTCAATTTCATCCAGAGTCCGTTGGTAGCCCTCAAGGATACGAATTAATTTCCTCTTTTCTTCATCAAGAACCAGTATTAATTGAATCAATTCGTGATAATCGTCAGGTTAGAAGACCGTAGCCTTGAATTAGCATTCCATTGTGCGTAAGTTGAAGCAACATGCCATACTGCAGGTTATGTAAACAAAATTATCCGCAGAATCAATTTGTAAGTGGTAATGGCCCCCGTTATCTTGTATGCGTTAGATGTGCAATTGAGCACGATCTTGCAGATGAGGAAGAAGTACCTCAGTTATATTCGGATGATATAGTTAAAGCTAGATTTGCTTTATTTAGCAGAAGACATAGATTATGGCTGGCTCTTCTTACAGGCTGGACTTTATACTTTACATTAGGTAACGATATCGAACTTTGGTCTGGGCTATTCTTTGTTGCTTTGGCAATCGGAACTATATCTGCTCCTATCTTGTATTTCTTAGGTTCAGCACGTTTTAACGCAGAATTATCAAAACTATCTCCTTGATACCAATTCGGGAATCCTTGAAATAGTGTATACTCACCTCTGGACTTAGAGGGAACAGAGGGTTCCCTATGAATGACCGCGGAATTGGATAAAAAATTAGGAGGAGTTGGATAAATTAAAATAATTTGTTAAGTAGACAAAAAAAGGCGCAGTATAGCGTTTTCTTATGTTTCACAGATAACATCCAACTCTTTTTCTAATAACACCGAACTCTCCCGGAGAATAGTTTAACTAAACACAGGCGTAAGCATTTTTCGGAAAGAGAGAACAGCGGGTACTCTATAACTAAATTTTAAGGAAGTAAAAAAAATGAAGAAAACGAAGAATATGAGTATGTTGATTGCACTACTCCTTGTGCTAATGGCAGGTTCAGTCGGTGTTCAAGCCGACGGTTCTGACCCACTCGATCCATCAGATGGTGGAGCAGATTGGGATGGAGACGGACTAACCAATGCTGAGGAGCAGGCTGCAGGAACAGACATGAACAATGCAGATACTGACAACGATGGATTACCAGATGGATGGGAAGTAGCTTACGGGCTAAATCCTCTTTCCGCTAGTGATGCGAACGCAGATCCGGATGGCGATGGCTTATCCAACTCTCAGGAGTACGCTTCGGGAACAAACCCGAACAGTGCTGATACTGATGGAGATGGTGTGGCTGACGGTTCCGATCCGTTCCCTAATGATCCTAACGATGGTTCATCATCTGACTCTGATGGCGACGGAATACCTGACGCATATGATCCTGATTTCCCAGGAAATGATGAAGGTGACGGAGACGGCGGTACCGACGGTGGCGGCGAATCAGAACAAGAAGGTGAAGGACAAGGTCAAGGTCAAGGACAAGG
>CAXFIU010000055.1:0-5506 GCA_964003245.1 uncultured Candidatus Poseidoniales archaeon | reverse complement strand
TGCCCCGAAACAACTGACAACTTCCTAAAATTAGTAGATTCCGGATTCTATAATGGATTACATTTCCACCGCATAATTAAAGATTTCATGATTCAGGGAGGGTGCCCCAATTCTAAAAACCCAGACAGCGGTAAAGCAGGAATGGGTGGCCCTGGATGGCAGATACGTTGTGAACCATCTGCTTTAGCTAAAAGCCACGATCGCCCAGGTCTTTTTTCCATGGCTAATGCTGGTAGGAATACTGGGGGCTCTCAATTTTTCCTGACAACTGTGCCGACTCCTTGGCTTAATGGAAATCATGCGGTTTTCGGTGAAGTAGTAAAGGGCATGGCTGTTGTTAAGGAAATAGAAGCCCAAGACACGGATCGTAGAGATAAACCTCTGACTCCAATGCAAATAATCTCTGTAGAGAGAGTTTAGACCTTATTTCGTATTTTGTATTTGTAACACTGCTCTCTTATACTTTAAGTTTATTAATAACTTATTAACCGCGATAAATATGGCAAAACACCGAGCAGGAGATAGGAGGATACTAAGCATCAGTATTCCCGAAGATTTAGCTAAGAAATTAGATAAGAAAGTAGGCAAAGGACAGAACGATGGGCGTTCTGCTACAATCTCAAAGATGATAGAGGAATCTTTGTATTTGGAACGCAGATCTCAACCATATTCTCCTCAAGTTGAAAGTAGAATTCCTCAAACAGATCAAGAAGTTAGAATCGAGAAAGATACTATGGGGGATGTGGAAGTACCTTCAGATAGATATTATGGTGCTCAAACCGCTAGATCTCTAATCAATTTCAATATCGGAGAGGACACCATGCCTCATGCAATGATTCGTGCTTTTGGTATACTGAAGAAAGCTGCAGCAGAAACAAATGTAGAGCTAGGAGAATTAGATCCAAAGATTGGCGCTTTAATCTCCTCGGCGTGTAATGAAGTTATTTCCGGCTCATTAAATGAACACTTTCCTTTACGTGTGTGGCAAACTGGCTCAGGAACTCAGACAAATATGAATGCCAATGAGGTCATTGCAAATCGTGCAATAGAACTAACAAATGGCCGTTTGGGCAGTAAATCTCCAGTACACCCAAATGATCACGTAAACAGAGCACAATCAAGTAATGATACATTTCCAACGGCTATGCATATTGCCGCGGCAGAAGAAATACAACACAGATTATTACCTGCTATAATGACTCTACGTAAAGCTCTTGATAACAAATCAAAGGAGTTTTCACAAATTGTTAAAATTGGCAGAACCCATTTAATGGATGCTGTTCCTCTGACTTTAGGACAAGAATTTAGTGCATATGTCTCAATGTTAGATTATGATATATCCCGAATTGAAAATTCTCAAAATGATTTATTCGAACTAGCATTAGGAGGTACTGCTGTAGGGACGGGATTAAACACCCATCCCGATTTTGCAGACCTAGTAGCTAAAAAAATAGCTGAATCTACTTCTTTAGAGTTCATTAGTGCAGAGAATAAATTCTCTCAACTCGCATCTCACGATGCCATAGTAGCTGCATCGGGTGCGTTGAATACATTATCAGCATCTTTAATGAAAATAGCCAATGATATCAGATGGTTAGGTTCTGGGCCTAGGTGCGGTTTCGGCGAACTCTCTCTTCCAGCAAATGAACCAGGCTCCAGCATTATGCCTGGGAAAGTTAACCCAACCCAAGCCGAAGCAATGACCATGGTTTGTTGCCAAGTAATGGGCAATAATACTGCAATTTCCATCGGAGGCAGCCAAGGAAATTTTGAGTTGAATGTGTACAAACCGATGATGATTCATAATTTATTGCATAGTATTAGAATTCTTTCAGATACCTGTATTTCATTTTCTGAAAGATGCGTATCAGGTTTAGAGGCTAATCATGATAAAATTACTCAACACTTAGAAAATTCATTAATGTTAGTCACCGCACTAAACCCTCATATCGGGTATGATAACGCTGCAAAAATTGCTAAGCACGCCCATAAAAATAATTTAACTCTTAGAGAAAGCGCATTAGATTTAGAATTACTAAACAATACTCAATTTAATGAATGGGTAAAACCTGAAGAAATGACAGGTCCAAAGAAATTAAAAAAATGAGCCGAATTAACCGATAGGTGGGAGCTAGCAGTGGGTTCTGAACATTGGGGGATCATTACCCTCTGCTAACTCCGCAGGGTCCCAGGTTTGTAGGTTCCCTAAGGTTCCTACTCTCCTGGGGTAGATGACTCTGAGACTTCTAGCTCTCTCTTCGTCCTTTTCCGAATCTTAGGAATCTCTTCTTTCAATCCGTATTCGCTTATTTCCCTAGCTCTCACTAGTTCTTTCCACGTCTCAGTACTGATCCTCCACGGTTTCCCGCTCTTGTTCTCAATGTGTTTCCATTCAGTTTATTTTCCCCTTCCTTGCGTCCAGTTCTTTTCTTCTTCATTTTCCCACATACTAGCCTCAATTCGATCCCATCTCTGTTCTCTCTTCTTCGCTTGTGTACCTCTTCGGGATAGTATTGTACTTCGGTTTATGTTTTCCCCGTTGCCGGTTCGGTTGTGTTTTCCGTACACCTCTGTGATTTCTTTCCCCTTCCTTGCGTCTGGTTTTTCCCATCTCAGTTCTCCCGTCGTCTCTTCATCCACAGATGATTTGACTTGTCCCCGAAGCTCTTTCGATCTTCGGTTTTACTGCCTCTTTTTTGAGGCTCGGTTTTTGTGGCCCGCGGGTCGTAACAAGTACGCCCACACCCCTCCATCGGAGCAGCAAAGTTCTCAGGGACGGCTGCGGCTCTTAAACCTTTCCCTCTTAGCCTTGCAGTACACTGGAAATAAGGGTCATTGGAGGTATATTTCCGATGTAATTTTTTTTACTCTCTCAAGGCCCTTAATCGTTTTTTTAACAAATTTCTTCTATCTATGTTTTGATCAGAATCACTTTTTGATTTTATTCTTTTATCCAAAGTCCTAGTATCAAAAAACATTATTTTTCCTTCTTCATCAGATATAGCCAGATTGTAATGTAAGAGTTTCATTAGTTGAATTTCATTATTATGTGAGAATTGATATTTGACAGAACCATTTTTCTTATCAAGTAGATGTATGGTGGTATTCTCCGAGATTGTCGATACCCAAATATAATCTTCAGTTTCAACTATACTGCTAATTTTTTCTTCTAAATCTACTTTCCAACCGTAGGAGGAAAAGAGACATCCCTTTGAATCTCCCACTTGCCATGAAATATTAGTTGAGAACATGGCAGTAATAGAATCATTTCCACATTGAATATATTCGCATTTGCCGCCATTCATTTCAGTAATTGTTCCATCACTATGGCCTAATAAGAATCCAGTATTAGTTTTAATTCCCATATTTACAGGACTATTTCCTTTAGTTTGAGTGTGTAAGATTTTATTTTCATTATCTATTGTCAAGAATCCACATCTGGGCCTTCCAATACCCAAGACAATCTTTCCATTATGCTTTTTCATAAACCAGGGCTTCTCTTCAAAATTAATACTCTTGATTAATTCCCCCTTCTTATTAAATTTGAATAATGTACTTTCTGTATAATCTTGTATTTCAATTTCATATAATGAAGAAGTTACGAAGATAGTATCTTCATCAATTTCAATAAGATCACTAGATCCTTCTATATTTCTAGACCATTCTAAAGATCCACTTTCCATATCTATCGCATGTAAGTCTGCAGAGGCCGTGAGGTAAATCTTCTCAGCAATTTCCAAATCAGAAATAGGTCCTTCAACATCCAATGACCATTTTACTTGCCCATTATTTATTTCCCAAAGCTTTATTCTACCTAGTTTCGAACCTGCTACTAAATAACTTTGATTAATATTCAAAGTAGTACATTCACTACCCAAGTCTCTCACAAATGAAGCTAAATCTTCTATCGGCCTCATTTGCATATTCATCCTAACTCCATCTTAATTTTCCTGTTTAAGAACTTAAATTGTATAATTTTTCAACCTTCTGCTGTAGATATTCTACAAAATCATCAGGAGATGGAGGATAGCCAGTTGCTTCTTCAATTAATTCCGATGGAGTGATTATACTCCCTCGTGAATGTACATTTTCTCTCATCCATTCAAGTAATGGAGCGAAATTTCCATTTCTCATATCCTCGTCATGTTCTGGCAAATCTTTTCTAGCAGCAGTTAGTAACTGAGCAGAGTATAGATTCCCTAATGTATAAGTCGGGAAATATCCAAATGCTCCAAATGACCAATGAATATCTTGTAGAACTCCTAGTGTTCTATTAGGTGCTCTAATACCCAGATATTCTTCATACATATCATCCCATACATCTGGAAGATCATCAACTTCTATTTCTCCTGCAATTAGTTTCTTCTCAATTTCATATCTAATCATTATATGTAGGTTATACGTTGCCTCATCTGCCTCTACTCTGATTAAACTTGGCTCCACAAAATTTACTGAGCGCCACAAATCTTCCGCTGAAACATTTTTCATTTGTTCAGGGAAATATTTTTTCCAAATAGGTAATGCCCATTCACAGAATTCTTTCGATCTTCCTACTTGATTTTCCCATAAGCGACTTTGACTTTCGTGTACTCCTAATCCATTTGCCGATCCAGCGGGTTGGAAATCTAGATTTCTTGGTCGCCCTTGTTCGTATAAACCATGTCCAGTTTCATGCATTGAACCGTATAATGAACCAAATGGGTCCGACTCATCATACCTAGTAGTCCATCTTACATCATCAGGATTCGGCCCTCCACAAAATGGATGTGTCGATGCATCTCTTCTGCCAGCCGCAAAATCAAAACCTATTGATTCTGAGATAGATTGTGAAAGTTTTTCTTGCCCTTCCTTACTCCAATTATTTTCATGAACCCAAGACATTTTCGGCTTCTTTCCATTTTCAATTACTTGCTTTACCAATGGTGCAACATTCTCTCTCAATCCAGCAAATAATGGGTCAACTTTTGATACTGTTAATCCTGATTCATACAAATCAAGTAGTGCATCATATCGAACTTCTTGATATCCTAAATAATCTGCCTTTTTCCTTGACATCTCAACCATTTTCGCTAAATCATCTCTGAATATAGAAAAATCATTTTTTGCTCTTGCTTTTGTCCAAGAAATTTGAGATTTTGATTTATGCATAGCCATCTCAGCCACAAAATCGGTAGGCAACTTCGTTGCTTTATTGTAAGAATCTCTTGCCAATCTAACATTCCCTCTTTGGATTTCATTCAAATTACTTTTTTGCTCCAATATTTCAAGTAGCTCCCCAATCCTTGCATCAGTTAATTTTTCATGACCGGTTCTCGAAATCCAAGATAATTGCTCAGCTCTTAGTTTAGCCGCTTTAGGGGGCATTAGAACTTCTTGGTCCCATCCTAATAGGCCTCCAATTTGATTTACTAAGTCTATATCTTTCAATCTCTCTAATAGTTCATCATAAGGATTCATATTTCTCCGGAATAACTATCTTAAATCAAACCCTTTGATTGGTATTCTC
>CAXFIU010000054.1:0-5623 GCA_964003245.1 uncultured Candidatus Poseidoniales archaeon | reverse complement strand
ATCTTTCGGAGTATGTTCTATAGTATGTGCATCAATTCTAGTTTTCTCAAGATAACTAAATTCACATCCAATTAGATTCGCAACCTCAGTTGCTCTGCTAATTGCACCCTTGTCCGGACTCAGAATGAAATCAGGTTTTACAACGTTAGCCAGCCTATCTGCTACTTCTGGCATTGCACTAACGAACTTGATTGGAAAATCCATGTCTTCTAGTACCGCGGGTGCGTGTAAGTCAAGGATTGCCATTCCGTCACAGCTTCTTGCAAACAAATCTGCAATCACTTTAGCAGAAATAACTTCACCCTTTGAGAATCTCTTATCCTGTCTTGAATATCCATAGTAAGGTATCGCTAAGTATACTCCAGCACCAACATCTGGCATACTCTGTGGTTCAACTCCTTTGAGATTTTTCAGATCTCCTTTCCTAACATCACCTATAGCCTCCAGAAGAAGAATTGTTTGAAGAATACCTGAATCTGGATATGTATTTGAGACTAAAACTACTGGTTCAGCACGAATTGAATCAATTGCATCTTCTGGAATGCGAACATATCCTTCACTATCTGGGAATCTTCTAGTTACTAGTTCGATGTACTGCATGCCCAAAAGTGGAGCCAAGGCTTCTGCTACATCACGGCCCGAAGAACCACTCACGACCACCATGTGTGAGCCGCTCGACGGGCAGGTACTTCATGACTCTGCCGCAAACGAAACAAATTAATTGTTGAAAGAAACTCATGATTAGATAAGGGACATCTTCAAAATAGGACTTGATTTCGCCGACTCTGCCTTAGGGCGTGTAGCTTAGTTTGGCTGGAGCACCCCGCTGATAACGGGGAGGCCACAGGTTCAAATCCTGTCATGCCCACCATTTCTTCTTTCAGTGTAAACTATATCATTCATCTTCGTAGTCTGGATGATTTAGTTTCAGATAAGTAGGTAGCGTCACAAGACGCTTTGTTGAACATCTCAAGATAACCTCGTCCAATCTTGCAGTAGTCCTTCCTAATTGAGCTACTGGAATGGTTATTGTTTCAGGTAAGTTGTACCTGTCTCTAACTGTATAGTGTGTTTTTACTACAACTCCCTTGAAAGTCCTCTTTGTTTTCTTCATTTCAATAACGTTGCCAATATCTATTCCATCATTATCTAGGACTGCTCTATCTAATAGTTCATCTGGAGCGTACAATTTTTCGTTAATTCTAACTGTGTTTCTCCATCTTCTTTGTAATTCTCTAATAGATTTGGTTAGTTTTACACTTCCATCAGGTCTGACACTGTGCACTAATTCTTTCGATAGTGGTGCATATTCTGCAGGTTTCCTCATATATTCTCCTGCAACATCATCAGTAACTTGAATCCTTACTGATTGTACACATTCATCTCGTGGATGAAACCTTTCCCCAGTGATCGTTCCGACCAAAGTTTCTCCCACATATACGTCTCTTTGTAGTAGCTCTTGTATTCTTATTTCTTCGCTCATTTTTCTTCCTCAATTCTTGGAGTGGTGCATCCCGTCGCGTTTCTCCTATGTGTGAGTCGTGTAATTAGCACTTATACTATCCGCTAGTAAAGACTGATAATTCAATTGGTTTTTTTAATTATAATTGAAAAATCCAATTGAAAAACTAAAGTTAGTTTAATTTTATGTATGATTATCAGAAATTGAGTTTTTCCAAATTTGAGAATAAAATAAATAGTATATTTTCGCAATTTCTGAGTCCTTATACAGCATATATTGATGAGCGGTCGGGTGTTCGGAGTATCATGTCAGATGTACTTGCTCAACTGGCGGAAATCCGCAATAATACTGGTAACAAAAAAACAGTGGGTTTGAAAGACGAAATAATTTCCCGTTTTTCGTCTAAAGATCAGAATCTAATTCGCGCTATTTCAGAAGCGTCTGAAGTTCATAGGCAACATCTTGAAGAATTTGGGTCTGAATATATGATGATGGATGAATCTGACTTAATTACGCATTTACAATCTGATTATGTTAATTTTTATGCTCCTGCAACTGTTAATCCATATGTTGCAATTGCAGCACGAGGTCCATGGATAGTAACATCTCATGGTGCTGTTTTACATGATAATGGCGGATATGGAATGCTCGGTGGAGGACATGGGCCAGATGATGTGATTGGAGCAATGTCGAAAAATTGGGTTATGGCTAATGTTATGACTGCTTCATTCAGTCAGAAAAGATTAGCAGAAGCATTACGCAAAGAAGTTGGCTATTCTCGTGGCGAATGCCCATTCTCAAAATTCGTTTGTATGAATAGTGGTTCAGAATCCGTTACTATTGGAATGAGAATTGCTGATGTTAATGCAAATGTTATGACAGGCCCTGGTGGAAGACACGAAGGCAAACCAATCAAGAAAATTGCTTTGAAACAAGCTTTCCATGGAAGAACCCAACGTCCTGCAACAATTTCCGACTCTTGTAAGAAAGGTTATATTAACAATTTAGCAACTTTCCGAGATCGTGAAAGTATCATAATTGTAGAACCAAATAATATTGAAGATCTGCGTTCGGCTTTTGCCAGAGCAGAATCTGAAGGTTTCTTCATAGAACTATTAGCAATGGAGCCAGTACAAGGAGAAGGGTCACCTGGTCAAGACATAAGTCGCGACTTCTATGATGAGGCACGTAAATTAACATCTGAACACGGTAGCATGCTGTTAGTCGATTCTATACAGGCGGGTTTCCGTGGTAAAGGATGTCTTTCTATTGTAGATTATCCTGGATTCCAGACTGCTGAGGTACCTGACTTGGAAACATGGTCAAAAGCGCTTAATGCTGGCCAATACCCTCTTTCAGTGCTTGGATTATCTGAAAAAGCAGCAGAATTGTATGTTGTTGGAATATATGGAAACACTATGACTACAAATCCAAGAGCACTTGAAACTGCAGTTGAAGTACTAAGTAAGGTAACTCCAGAAATGCGTTCGAATATTCTCGATAGAGGAGAGGAATTTGTAGAGAAACTTGGTAAGTTGAGAGATGAGTTCCCTAATGACATCTCTTTAGTTCAAGGTTCAGGTCTGTTGTTATGTGCAGAATTAGATCCGGAGAAGCTACCAGTAGTTGGATTCGATTGTGTGGAAGAATGGTGCCGTGTTCATGGCCTTGGAGTAATTCATGGTGGTCAGAATGCACTGCGTTTTACACCTCATTTCGGTATTACTTCAGATGAGATTGATCTTGTGATTGAAGTAGTCAGAGATTGTTTGATTGCATTTGCAGAAGCAGATTCAATTGCGGCAGTATGATACTTTAACCCCTATTCCCGAGTTATGGGTGTGCAACCATGTCAAAGAAGATTAATCTTCTTGGAGAGTCAGATAATTTCTTTTTAGCTCTCAAAGATAGGTTAGATAGAGCCGGCGCATTATTCACTTCGGATTCCAAAGAAGCTGACATAACGATAGGTCTTGGAAAATATGCTGGAGATAAATCCGTCGATATTGCCATAATTGCCGAAAATGATGATTTCCGTAGTGGTAGTATTTCCGAAATTAAGGATGCAGGTTTGATTATTAGGATTCATGACTTACTGATTCCTGAGGGTAGTCAAGGTTGGGGCTCTGAAGATGTTGAAGAATGGGTCCAGTGGATCAAGACCGGTACTCATGATATCACGCCTGAGATTCAACCGAAACATTGGGTTCATATCAGAGATACAACTGATGCTATTTCTCTACTAGTAATGGCTGACACAGATGCCTTTGCTCAAGGTGTTGTTGATTTGTGTGGTAGAAGAGCTTGGGGGCCGGATCCAGTTATTGCAGAAATCAAACTCCTATGGAATCGCTTTACTAATGCAATTACACATTCTCATACTGTTGATTCTCTATCTGAGATTCCAAGTCCTGCTGCAATTCAGTTTGAGGGTGAAAGAAAAAGACCAGATCTTGAGCCATTACATGAAGCAATGAAAAATGCTGGTAGGGAAGAAGGTTGGAGACCCTTAACTCCTATGAGAGTGGCTCTGATGGAGTTCCTAGCTCACACTAAACTCCATTCAGAGCCAGATCATAATAACTAGAAGTCGTTAAAGACTTACTTGTTGTTCTTGTCTGCTTGAACTTTAGCACGTACATCTTGTGCTGTAGCTTTTGCAGCTTGCATTGCTTTACGAACACGTGTTCCAGCAGCGGCGTTACCTTTGTCATGCTTTGCAGCATCACTCATGGCTTCTGTTAGTGCATCTATCATTCCTTGTACCATCGATTCAACGGACATAACAAAGCCGGCATCAATGTCCGTTCTTAGCCATTGTGCCTGTGGGAACTAGTAAATTGCAATAGTTGAGGTATAGTAGAATAGCCATTTTTTGGCTTAAAACATAGATTATATGCTAATTTTTAAATAAATCTGCACCTAATAAAGGCAATAACACACTCGCATCACCTTCTACAACTACTTGGGGAGCTTCTGGCCTTATTTTCCCCCAAGAAATAGCCTCTTTTAGTCTAGCACCGGATAATGATCCATCATGTTCAGGCGCAGTTGTGATTCCAACAGCCGAATCCAATCCGTCTCTATATTGATTCCACCAAATTACGTGATGTTTTGAAATTCCTCCGCCAACCATGAGGGCATGAGATTCTTCAGCAGTCCAGGTTAGATCAGAGAGAATTTGTTCATCCGCCAAGAAATCTACCATGAAATTAGGACTTTTTTGTCGATGCATGAATAGTTGTGCTCCAATCGAACCATCTGATAAACCAGGTATTACCATAGGAATTCTGTGCTTAGCAACCCAATACAATAGAGATGTGTCATCTTCTATCCTATCTCCCATTGCCCAGCATAGTTCTACAGAACCAAATCCTAACCATGGGTTCTCTGGATTTGCTGCAATTCTTTCTTTTTCTATTTCATCTAACCAAGGAAGAACTCTTTTTTCTAGAATATCTCCATAACATTCGTTTGGAACGATTACATTTCCTAATCTGTTAAGACCTTCCTCTCCAAGAGCGATATCATCGAGACTGAAGTCACCATGAAAATAGTCTTGATATGTTCTGGCAATATCATGATCTAATGTTCCACATGTAGTAATTATTACATTGAATGCCTTTCTTTTTATGGCTTCAAGGAAAAATCCTCTAGTCCCTGTTGCACACAAACAAGCAGGGAAAGAAAGCCAGTTTAGAATTTCTTCACCAGTTTTTCCAGTACTAATTTTTAGAATGTCCCTGGCATGCGCTAACTTTGTTGCAGTAAATCCCCCTGCTCTAGACATTTGATCTATAAGGCTGCTTACATCATTCATCTTTTGAAAATTATAATCTTCCACGGGGGCAGTAAAATCATCACGAGAGTAGGCCGACACAATACCTTCGCCAGACTCTCTCGTATTCAATTAGTCGGATTCTCTAATTGATAAATTCGGTCTCTGATTTGAGCCGCTCTTTCAAAATCTAATCTTGCAGCAGCGGCCTTCATTTCTTTTTCCATTTTAGAAATTAATTTTAGTTTCTCATCACTTTTTTCGATTGACTCATCGCCAATTAGATTATTGAAGTTGACTTCATCATCAATCCAATCTGGTTGACTAATATTATCTAATACTGAGCCTGTTGAGTTCCAACCGGAAGCACCAAGAGCGAATTT
>CAXFIU010000053.1:0-6200 GCA_964003245.1 uncultured Candidatus Poseidoniales archaeon | reverse complement strand
GAGTTCCCAATTTTTGTTTCATTGTTAGATTCAGAAGCTAACTTAGGAAAAACATCTTTTGGGCCAATGTTCTTTATTATTCCTTTTATTTTGGTGACAATACTTCTTGGATGGGTAGCATATCGTGAAGATTGGGTATCGAAGAATGAATCCGCAGAACCATTTGATATCAGTAATTCGATTAGCAATACTTTGAATACATTGAATCCAGTTATTTGGGTTCCTAGTGCTATTTCTCTAACTAAAATTGGAATTGTTGAGTGGAGAAAAGGTGGTGCATTAACTGAAAATAAAACTAGAAGAGTTGTAACACTCTGTCTAATGTACTTCGCTCAAGGTCTTCCATGGGGATTCGCTAGTGTTACCTTTGCTGCTTATCTAACTGCTAATGGAACTACAGTGGAAGAAATTGCTATACTATTCGCTACAGTAGCATTACCTTGGACTTTCAAGTGGATTTGGGGTCCAGTGGTTGATGCATTATTTATAGAAAGATATGGACCGCGCAGACAGTGGGTTCTTTTCGCTCAAACAGGTATGGCATTAACATTAGGAAGCTTGATTTTTGTAGATGATCTCAATGAGAAAATTGAATTAGTAACTAGAGTTTTATTCATCCATAATATATTCGCTTCACTCCAAGATGTTGCAACTGATGCTTTGGCTGTGGAGATTCTTCAACCAGATGAAGTTGCTAAAGTCAATGGTTTCATGTTTGCTGCTAAGCGAGGCGGAATAATGGTTGGAGGTGCAGGATTAGGAGTTCTAATTTCTTTAATCAGTATATCTGGAGTAATTGCTACACAGTTGGCTTTACTTCTGTTAATCGCTTTGATCCCTCTTACACTAATAGAAAAGCCTGGGGTTCAATTATTCCCTTGGTCAAAGGTTGATGCAATAATAATTGATTCTGATAGTCTTGAAAATAGTGAATCTTCTGTCGATGATGATTCCGACACTCCTTGGGTTGTTGAGTCTGAATTCAACATAGCTAAGAATGTTGGATACAGTGTATCTGAACAGAGAATCTCTATTACAGCATTCTTTACAATAATTGGTCTAATAGTTTGGGTCATAGGATTCGCTATTGATGTATTCACTATTGATTGGTCTGCAGGTGCAGATGTAAGAAAAATAACGAATCCAATTAGTTATATTTCTTTATCTGTGGCGTTTTTAGCATTCTTATTCAGATATATTATGGATTATCTGGGTAATGAAGAAACTCATTTACCAGAGGTTCCTAATCCATTCTCTGTCTTGACCGAAGGAACTAAAAATACTGTTGCTAGGACCTCATTTTATCTTGTAAAAGCTTTTTCTGTAAGATCCGCATTCATTATGATTGGACTTTGCCTTCTTGCAGATTTATACGTCTTCGTAGCTCCAATTGCGTTTGATATTTTCATAAACGGTGCCGGATGGTCAGTAGAGAAGTATAGCGGAGTAGTCGGTGGAGTAGTTGTATTTGCAGCGATGATAGCTCAAATAATTGGAGGATTTTTGGGAGATCGTTACGGTACCCGGAGAATCGCTATGGTATTCTTTTTGCTTCTAGCTTTCGCAAATGCTACTCTAGCCTTCTTAGAACCTGTATGGACAAATGATACTTTAATGACAATTTATCTTATTATCCAAGCATTTATCGGTGCTATTGCTTGGATTTGCATTATTTCACTAACTATGAGGCTTACTTGGAGTAAGGTCGGCGGAACCCAGTTCACTGCTTACATGTCATTATTCAACTTATCAGGTGTGTTGGCTTTCTCCTTCACTGGAAGACTGTTAGAAATCTTTGATTATTCCTCAGCGATTTATCTAGGTGCTGTGTTAACGATGTTAAGTGTTATAATGTTGATTTTCATTGATGAGGATGAAACTGATAGAGTTCTGGAAGGCCGGATTAAAGATGATGAGGTATGGGAAGAAGAGGACCCTGATACGGATTTAGGTGAGAGACCAGAATGGTGGAATGAAGACGATCTTAAACCCTCTACTTCTTAGATTATAATGTATTATTTTATTACTCAGGTTCATTAGTACTGTCTTATCACGTTTAACTGTAGGTTGTGTAGATTTGGATAGATTCTCTGAAATCTTAGAAGAATGCAGTACTGATTTTCTACTTTTTACTCAAACAATTTGTGTTTATTGTAATCGTGCAAAGAATGTTTTGAATTCTAAGAATTTAACTTACTCAGAAGTTAACTTTGATCATGAAGACAATTTGCGATCAGAAGTTGTCGGAATTACTGGACATCGCACAGTCCCAATCTGTTTTGATATGAGAGGGGAAAAACCAATATTTATTGGGGGATCTGACCATTTAATTGATTATTTCCAGCATTAATTTAGGAATCTGCCATACTTTGAATAGCAGATTTCAACTCATTTAATTGATTTAGATTAACCATATGTCCCTTTTCATGCTGTAACTTTGTAACATCCCAATCTGCTTGTTCAAATATTTCAATATGTTCGAATCCCTGTTCAATAGGGACTAGATGATCTCTTGAACCATGCATCCAAACCACTTTTCTTGGTTTTAAGAAGGTCAATGTGTCTCTTAATTGATCAGGTCTTACAGTTTTCGTCCCAAGTAAAACCAGACCTTTAATTCTGCTTTGAATATCATATTCCAACATAGTAGAGGCTATTGCAGCACCTTGAGAAAAACCTCCAACTATTATCGGCCCATCTGGAATTTCTGAGATTACATTTAGCACAGACTCGTTCACTTCTTTCAATGCATCAGACCCTAATGGCTCTGTAGGGTCTTCTGAGCGTAACCACCATGCGAACCCTCCTCTTGTTGGATGAGGAATCTTACCTTCTGGACACAATATATTCCATCCTTTCGGAACTAATTGTTTTGCCAATGGTTCCATCTTAGCAGATGTACCTGTCATTCCATGCATCATTACAAAAGTACCTGACATGATTATCATTAGAGATTCCAAGAGTAAGTAATGCCACCTGCTAATAGTATTCTCAGATGTGTGTCTCCAGTGAATGTAACTGTCAGTGTATATTCTTGACTTGGATAAGGAATAGTACCCAAAGTCCCTGTTTCTTCAGCCCCGGGCCCCCAGAATCTTTCTAGAGCAGAAATTGATGTATGATCTCTTAAAGTTAGTGAAATTGTAGAACCTCCTCCACATGAAGCATCTAAGAAATATATCATTTCATTCCATTCTCCATCATTTGGATGATCAGATACAAAGAAAGAATCTACAATCTCTGCATCAGGGCCACTATTATACCAATTATTGCTATATAAGTCGCCGCCTCTAACAAAATAAACGTCTCCTGTATGGCCAACCCCATTATCTGCATTTTTCATCTTCAATTGTATGATTCCTTCGGAATCAGTCCAGATAAATGATGAGAAAAATGCAATATTTCCGTCAAAAATGTAATCGATAGAGGCGCCATCTCCTGCAGTTGCTCTGATTGATGCAATTGATGATTCTACTGATGTGACTACTGCATTCCAATCATTCCCAAATAAATTAAAACTCCATGCTTTATTCTTTTTTAGCGGGAAATCCAAAACATCCTTTGCTTCACCATTTTCAAATGGACTTAATTGCTCATGAGTGATTCTGCCAAGAAATGGATTATGATTCAGGACAGCATGTCTTCTTGCTTCTCCTATACTAGAAATTGCTAACATGTATGCCGTACCATCTTCTTCAGTATCGGTTGTCGCTACTACCAACTTTGTAGTATCATCACTATAGTCGGGTGTTGAGAATGTGTATAACCAGTAATCTCCCAATTCCCAATTTGGAACGGAGATTTCTTCTGAACTAGAATTTCCAGTTATGCCATCTGTTACTGCGGTGCAACCGGTCATTGATGTCAGCAAAATTACCAACATCAATCCAACCGAAGCCCCTCTAGCCATACAAATCCCTCTAGGTCGTTAGTCAAGAGACTAACGGTTTCTGGTTTCAAAGAAGTCCGTTTTCTGTTAATTTTCCAGTTCCAGCTAGTACGACTGCAACAATTGACATTAATTTAATCAGAATATTCAGTGAAGGTCCCGATGTATCTTTGAATGGATCTCCTATTGTATCTCCAATCACAGCTGCATCGTGAGCCGCATCTCCTTTTTCAGCTCCAGTAATGTGCCCTTGTTCAATAGCCTTCTTCGCGTTATCCCAAGCACCGCCTGCGTTTGCCATGAATAATGCCATTAGAACTCCTGTGACTAATGAACCAGCCAATAGTCCTCCTAATGCATCCCATCCCAAAACGTATCCTACAATAACAGGTGCAGAGACTGCTACTACTCCAGGCCCAACCATTTCTCTTAGAGCCGCTTGTGTAGAAATATCAACACATTTCTTAGAATCGGGCTTCACGCCTTCTTTACCTTCTAGTAATCCTGGAATTTCTTTGAATTGTCTTCTAATTTCAATAACCATTTCTCCAGCAGCTTTCCCTACTGAAGTCATTGTCATTGCTGCAACTACGAATGGTAATCCTCCTCCAATCAAGAGTCCTATTACGACCATTGGATTTGTTAAGTCTAAATCTAAGTCCCCATCGATTGCGGCAGTATAAGCTGCGAATAATGCAAGTGCGGTTAATGCCGCAGAGCCAATCGCGAATCCCTTACCTACTGCAGCGGTAGTGTTTCCAATTGAATCTAGTTCGTCAGTAATTGCACGTACGTCATTCCCTAGAGAACTCATTTCAGCGATTCCACCTGCGTTATCAGCAACAGGTCCGTAAGCATCAACCGTCATTGTAACGCCAACAGTAGCCAACATTCCCATTGCTGCCATTGCGATACCATAGAGTCCCATTTCCCCTCCATCATTGAATTCATTAGCTCCAAGAATACCTAAAGAAATTAGAATAATTGGTAAGAATGTTGACATCATTCCAACTGATAGTCCAGCAATTGCATTTGTTGCAGGGCCAGTCTTTGACATCTCACCAATATGTGGAATTGCTTTAGTTTTGATTCCGAATACTGGTTCAATACCTGTGTAGTACTCGGTAACCAAACCGATCATAATTCCAACAATACTTCCTAGAACAACAGAGTGCATTACTCCCATTTCTACATCAATTAATCCTTGTTCAATTGACAGATATCCTCCTGCCCAGAAAAGTATAGCAGCGATAAATGTCGTGTTTCTTAACGCCGCCGCCGCATCTGATCCATTCTTCAAGAAAGTCATTGAAAATACTCCAATGATAGATGCGACATATCCAATTAAACCAAGCATAATCGGCATCATAACATAATCAACACCCATATCTTCGGAGTTACTTGCAATAATCATTGCAGCAATAATGGAACCAACAAATGACTCAAATATATCTGCTCCCATACCTGCAACATCGCCAACATTGTCTCCGACATTGTCTGCAATAACTCCTGGGTTTCTAGGATCATCTTCAGGAATTCCTGCTTCTACTTTACCTACTAAATCCGCTCCAACATCAGCTGCCTTGGTGTATATTCCTCCGCCAACACGTGCGAATAGAGCAATTGAAGAAGCTCCCATTCCAAATCCAGCAGCCGCTGAAAGATTGCTTCCAGCGTCATCTGCTCCTAACCAATATGCAATAATGGAGATTCCTAATAATCCCAGTCCTCCAACTGAAAGACCCATCACAGCTCCACCGTTGTAAGATACTTCTAGTGCTCCTGCTGGCCCATCATTCTTAGCAGCCATAGCAGTTCTACCATTAGCAGAAGTAGCAGCCCTCATTCCAGAGAAACCCGCTCCTACGGAAGCAACAGCACCTGCAAAGAATGCAATTGCAGTTTCTATATCGTTCAACCATGCTAGTATAGCACCAACAACGACAACGAATATCGACAATACTCGATATTCTGCTTTCAAAAAGGCCATAGCCCCATCTTGAATCTCTTGAGTTATGTCTGCCACAACTTCATTATCTATCTCTACACTGTTCACTTTCTTGTATAATACAAATGCAATTAGAAGTCCTATAAGTCCCGCTCCAGCTGCAATCAATGGTATATTTTCTAACATGGTGTTCACCTTTGTGACTCGCCGACAAAAGAGTTGCTTATAATCGGAATCCCAATTAAAGCCCAGTTATTTAGTGACTAACTATACTTTTTCTAAAACGATTTTAGCAAAAGAACCTAAAATTCCTGCTCCATCATGTTCTCCCTTAAATGATTTATATTCCTCTTCAGAAATATG
>CAXFIU010000052.1:0-6205 GCA_964003245.1 uncultured Candidatus Poseidoniales archaeon | reverse complement strand
CTTTCTTTCCATCATTGCACTAAAACATCATTCGGCGAAAGACGATGTGTCACGAAACATTACGAACCGAAATGGGATATGTACAACAAAGGAGAAGAAAGCGGCTGGGTTCTCTTTGCTAAAAGCGAACATGATCTACCTCCTTCAGAGCTTGCCAAGCTTGAAGAACTCTGCTTTCGTATAAAGGCATATGCTCTTGAGCAAGCAGAAAAGATGTTCTATCATCCTCCTTTAGACGAGGAGCTGCGGCTCAAGCTAAATCAACGTTATGGTCTATGACATCTTGGAAAGCCCACAGATTTTCCATCATCTTCAAAGCTAAATGGCCTTGGATTAGTTTCGATAAGACCACTCTTGTTGAGCACGATAATCCTTGGCCAGTCAAGCCTCCTTACCCCGCAACATTAGATTCTTATCACGCAATGGAGCAAGACTTATGAATGTTATGAGATCTCCTCAAAAGATCTATATACTTAAACGCTTTTTAGAAAAACCAGATAAAAGTAGCATCGCCACTGTTGCTTCTTGTCCTTCTTTCTCAGAAGCCTGTGAACTAATTAAGAAGTACCAAAAAGCAGATAAAAATGCTTGTTACTACTTCATGAACAAACCATCCTCTTTCACCGCAGACCCACCATGTCTGAATTAAAAGACGAATCTAAAAGAGTCATTTCATTTGCCTGCCTTATAGAGGCTGATGAAAATCAATGTCAAAGTGATGATTCATACGTTGCTTTCTTTATGAAACAACTTAAATCTGACATTGAAAACAGAGCTAAGTTTTACCAGCTCAAAATTCTTCACTGCGATTGGGATTACATGGATCCCGACGCTAAAGATAATCTCCATTAAAAACTTCGACTTTTTATAAACAAATGCCAGCAGCAACAGAACTCCTTGCAGACATTGCAACTCTTGACGAGCCTCGGTTCCTTTACTATGCGGGTCTCCTCCCAGAGGAAATATCTGCTCTATTGATTAAGATAGAAGATGGTGAAATCAGTGATAGAGCATATAAAGAGATAAAACCAGAAATCAATTCAGCAGTAAAGAAACTGAAAAGACTCGAAAGAAACTATGCCCCAGAAGACAGACTCAAGTTCTCCTAATTATTACTTCCGCGTCTCCTGTGAAGGAGAAATGATCTTAGATTTAGTCGCATACGATAAAACAGATGCTTGGAGCAAGTTCCTTTCTCGTTTATCCGAGTTAGGACTTGCTTCTAAAGATCTCTATAAACGATACGACGGAAAAGAATTTAAGATCAGTGACATGAAAATCGATCCTTGGATTGATTGGTCAACTCCCCCAGCACAAACCTACGCTTACCTAACTGATGCCCAAAGAATACAAACGTAAAGGACCACTCTTCAAAGCAGGAGACAGAGTCTATAAACAATCTGATGGCTACAAAACAAGTGCTAGGCGACCTCCTGTTTACGGACGCATCGTTGAGTACAAGCCTAAAGAAAATAGTATCGGTCGATTAACTCATTTTTATGATTGGTTACCTGATGGTTCTTCTATCCCTGAACCAACAGTTCAACAACGCCTAACCTTAGTTAAAGAAGAGCCTAACCCATGAAATTTGTTGACAACGATTACAGTTTCAACGGCAAAACCCAGGCAACTAAAGAACGCTGGAAGATAGGGAGCTTACCATCGCTCCCTTCTATGTCTTTACTGACTATTGATTACGCTCATACTCCTCAAGAAGACAAGGAATACTGGGCTAAAAGAGAGCTCAGTGAAGATTGTCTGATTAAGTCAACCTTGCATATTGGTACACGAGAGATACAATTAACTATCGGACAAAAGCAACAAGCGTCTAATGAAATCGTCAACCAAAAATCCTAAACAAATCAAAGTTCAATTATCTTTATCGCCAGCTATCAATCAACTCATAGACGCATGGTCAACAGCTTTAGGATGTCCTAAATCTCAAGTGCTTCATCTTCTCTTTAACAGAGGACTAGAAGAAGCTTTTGCTGGTCGCATGATTCCTGAAGCTGTTGAGGAGCTCTATCAAAAAACTACACGAGCTGCCTTAATGCAACCTGTATTAGAGGATAAAGAACCAATTATCAACGAGACTCCTGATCTTTTACATAACAACCCCGATCAATTATGGGGAGCCGAGTTATTAGACGCTAAATTAGGTGCTATTAAAGCTGCAGATCCTTTGAGCGATATATCTTTCTCTGAACAATTCTCTCAACCATCATGACTTTTCCAGGAGTAATCACTCGTTTAGACGTTCTTAAGCCAGAAGAATGTTCATACATAATAGAAACTTGTAAACCTTTTGTTGAACCGTCAAGCATAGAGACACCAGACAACTCTGCCAGTGTGATTGAAGAGTTTCGTCGTAGTAAAAGTGTCATAATTGGACCTGATGACAGCAGATTCGAATCTATTCGGCCATTAATGCAAAAAACAGTTGAAGCATTTGTTGAATGTACTAAGACAGGGTTTTATAAAGAAATCCATCACACAGAAGCAATTCAATTCACGGAATACGCGGAAGGAGATTTTTACAATTGGCACATGGACTCTTCGCCTACAACTCCTAGGATTTCTTCTGCAAGTTTATGTCTTTCAAACTATCGTTCTTTTCAAGGAGGGGACTTATCTTTCCGAGATCTGATTAACCCAGACGAAAAGAAACCAACACCACTCTCAATAAAAATAAATCAAGGAGAGCTTGCTGTCTTTCCTTCCTTGTTGGTACATTCAGTAAAACCTATAACAGAAGGAACAAGATATTCCTTAGTCCTTTGGTCTCCGTTTGTGCATGAAGATCAACCTCAAAACAACGAGCAACCTGTCCTGTCTCAAGGTCAAGATCCTATCGTGTTTTAATGAGAGAACCACCTCTCAAAATTTTAGTAGACAAAAAACCTTCTCATTGCTGGCACTGCGGCGATGAACTTATATGGAATGCTACCCACGAATGCAAGCCAGAGTACTTTGGTACTGACTTCGAATTCGATACGGTTGCAGTAGGGAATTGCAAAGGATGTTACGCCTTTGTAGAAATGTTTAGACCTAAAAACGTTGCTGAAAAGGACGATAAGGAAGAGGATTTAAATAATCCAACTGAAACTCCCGATTCAATTCAAGAGTAATATCGCTTAATAAACGATTAATACTACGAGACATTCCTCTGTAGCCAGTCCCAACATAGATTTGGCCTGCTACGACTGCAGCTGTGGCTAATCCCCAAAAGATGTAGTAATAAGATGACTTAACTTGAGGCACAATTTCTTAAAGTTGCTTTTACCATCCAAGCAGACTTACTAAGATCTGTCATCAAGTCTGATAAGTAATTAGAAACACCAAGTTCCCCGCACTGCTCTGCCATGCAATTAACTTTGCGAGACATATCAACTAAATCTTCAAGATTTTGATAATAAGTACTCAACTGCTGCCTGGGCTCATAAGAAGATACTCTTTGGAAGCAGTTCTGAGGAAGACTATCTCTTAATCCGCAGTCACACATAGGCATAAGATGATCCATTGCTCGAACTAATTCAGCCAATGTATCAAATTGTTCTAAGTGAGCTTCATACTGATCTTTTAAAAACTGATGTACTTCTAAAAAATTAGCAGCTTCATAATTCAAATGAATCAAATGAGACTGAGTCTGCAATTCTTTGGCATAAGAAGCCAGAGACGTCAAGCTAGAACATAACTCTTCATAAGGAGACTTCACTTCCTCCTTTGTAGGCTCTGCAATCTGTAGCAAAATATGTTGCTCTTTCTTCGGGTTGTCTAAAGGTGGCACTAATTCCATAATTAAGAAGCATACCTACATACTCTAATTACCTTGAAACCCCTTTGTTGGCAATGATTCTCAATAAGAGAATCTTTTTGTGGTGTCCCTTATCAGCTGTGCAAAAAGCAGCTACTGCTCAATGGCAGAACTAACTTCACTAGAAACTCAAATAGATGTCAGTCCTCAAGGAGTGGTATCTAACCCTGTCCACCCTCAGAAGATCAAGCTTGTTGCAGATTCTTCACATCCTTACTGGGGATGTTTCTGCCTGTATCATCCAACTAATCCCAAAGCTTATGGAGATCCATTAATAGATGAATCTAATAACAGTGCTCTCCTATGTATGCTTACTGATCTGTATGTCAGCTTCTACGGTCAAGCTGGTCAAAAGGGTGAAACGAAATGGAAAGGTAATAGACCGTATGTCATAGCAGTTCTACAAACCCCTACTCCTGCTATTCGATATCAATTAGCCATGCCTGCATCTGGATCTGGTTATGTATATCGTTCCTTCTTGGCTTACACGAAAGAACTTGACCTGAAGAATAGATCCGTCATACTTCAAGGTAAGCAAGGCAAAAGAGATGCAACATTCTGCGAATTCTTTGTCGACAATCAACCTGTCAGATTAGATCCCCCACTAATCGACTCAGGTATTGCAGCAATGGAACAAGCAGTTAATAAATCAAGAGTCAATCTTGGGCTTGCTCCTCAATTTAAATCTATTTCTGGATCTATCGATGTCTGACACTTTTCCTGATGGAGTTACAACTGAACAGTTGGAAAAACTTTTAAAGGAAAAATACAAAAAACACATGAAAAACAAGACACCACTTAGTGATGTCATTCCTGTTTTAGATTTCGGTAAAGCTGGTGGAGGCTTTAGAGATTTAACGCTTGTTGTAAAACAAATCGAAGAAAAATCTCAGAATAAAACTTGTCCCATGCAACATATTGATTTAGCTCTGTATTGCTTGGAACGACTTTACGCCGCCATAGAAACCAATACCGATGTTATAGATCTACCGCCAGAATTAATTGCGGAACTAGGAGCAGACATTACAGAAGCAGATAAAAAACTCGTTGCTTCTCAGATGAAACAATTCAAGCAGAACACTGCTGCTGTGATTTCAAAAGTTGTTGAACTGTATACACGTATGCAGACAGCAACAGTTATATCTCGACTCGACTGTATAAGAAAACATCTACGTAGAACTGACCCTCACAACAAGATGTTAGACAAGGAAGTATTTAGTTACTTGCTTTACAGCGATGAATTGCTTGAATCATTACAACTAAAAAGGAAAGACCTTCCCGGATTAGACCCAATTTAACTCTCTCACCATGAACACATTCGGTCAAAGAAAAAACATCATGAACTCAAAACTAAACAAAGAAGACATCAAGATCTTCAGAGGATCAGCTGGTGCTGTTCAAGACTGGCAAACACCAGAAGAAATCTTAGCAATGATGGATTGCAACTTCGAAGTCGAAGTACGTCCTTATATTGATCATCTAGGTAACAAACATGATAAGTACAACTTTTGGCATCGATCAGACAGACAAGATGTATCTTCTGTTTTAGGAATGTTCGGCTCGAGGGTTCCCATCCAACCTATTGATCACATCAAAACTTTCCAATACTTCATCGATCAATGTCCCAAAGAAATATCAATGGATGTATTTGGTTCATTTGATCATGGAAAATCAATTTACATGGCCAGCAAGCTAACCGACAACAATGGGAAGCTATATGCAGGAGAAGATATTGGAATGGGAATCAGTTCACCTAGCAGTCCTAACTACATTCCGAAAGAGCAAAGAACTGACCAATGGTTAGTAGTTACTGATACTTACGGTAAAGTTGGTGCTCCTACTATTAATCTCTTAAGCGTTGAATGCATTTGCACTAATGGAATGTCCAGAAGGATGAATCAATACACTCGTAAGTTGCATCATCGAGGAGCCTTTGATTCAGATTTAGTCATCGACATCTTATCTGAAACACTTAGAGAAGCTCATTGCTATGCAACTATGAAAGACAAAATGATCTCCACTCCTATATCCAATGATGTAGCAATGAATGTTATTAAGAAGTTCTCTCCAGACAAGTACGATCCTGAAACAAAAGAAAAGAAACGTAACAATAAAAGGCAATCTTTAACAAAGATATTTGAAGAAACTTTAATAGGTGCTGAACAAAACGATAGGCAGAATAACCTATGGAAGGTAATGAATACATTCACTCAATACCATTCCCACGCCTGCCTTCACAGCACTAACAGAGAGAAGGCTCTCATGTCCAATCTAAATGGAATAAGATCAAAGGAGATCAGTCTAGTCAGACATGAACTTGAAGGATTATTAACCCTAGCCTAGGAATCTACGATGACTTCAGCTGCAGAATACGACTCTATGTCTTCTCAT
>CAXFIU010000051.1:0-7823 GCA_964003245.1 uncultured Candidatus Poseidoniales archaeon | reverse complement strand
GCCAAGATTCCGATATTCCAATTACATACTCTGCCTTTCTTTGAGATAATCCACATTTTCTTAAATCTTCTAAATTAACAGATAGAATATTTTTAGGAGTAATATCTCCAATTTTTTCAGCAAACTTTGACCATACACTAGAAGCGGCTTTAACAGAGATTTGTTGTCCTATTATTGATCTAATTAGTGTAAAGAACATATCACCTCTAGAGATTAATTCTAAATCGTCAAATTTACTAATTATTTCTGAAAGTATTTCATCATTATTCGACAACTCTTTTTTCGCTATTTCCCAGTAGGGTGGGCTTTCTCCCAATATTGTCATTGGTATTCCTAAGACCTCATAGTTCAAGAGAACTACCATACTCGCATAATCATGGATTTAGACAAAATCTTGTTCGGTGGGGCAATTGCTGTAACAGTGGTTTTTGTCATTTTGACCACAACTGGCAATACTGATTTGATTGAAAATGATTCTTGGCCAATTGAAGAAACCTGTCTTGGAAGCCATTCTAGTGACATTAGCCATACACATAGTGTGCTATCAATAATAATTAATGGTAATGAGCAGTATATCCCTCAGAATGTCGGAATACAGGATTCTGAATGCCCAGATGGTATGAGAGGTATTCATACTCATGATGATTCAGGAAGACTGCACATTGAAACACCTAGTCAGATTTCAGCTCCTATTGGAGCATTCTTCAATATCTGGGGCGAGGTATTCAATTCAAATCAAATTCTTGATAATATGGTTGATTCAGAACATGAGATTGTGATGTTTGTCAATGGAGAAATTAACCAAGATTTCGAAAATTATTTGATGTTAGATGATGATGTCATTGAGATTCATTATCAGAAAAAATAGTTATCCTTTAATTACTGCAAATGGCTTCATTCTAGCTACAGGTCTAGCTAGACCAGCCTCACACGTTAATCTAATTACTTCGTCAACATCTTTGTAAGCATCCGGTGCCTCTTCTGAAAGAACATTTGGTGTTTTTGTGTGAACATTAATTCCATTGCCTTCCAGTGTTTTCCTTAATTCTGAAGAATCTATAAGATTTCTTGCCGCAGTCCTAGAAAGTTTTCTCCCAGCGCCATGGCATGATGATGAAAATGCATCATTCCCTCCACTCTCTGGTCCAGATAAAACCCATGAGGCAGTACCCATGTCTCCTGGTACAAGAACTGGTTGCCCTATTCCTGAAAACTTCTTTGCTAGCTCCGAGTGGTCTCCTCCAAGCGCCCTTGTCGCGCCCTTTCTATGAACACAGCATTTACACGAGATTCCATGGACTTTGTGATCTTCTATCTTTGCTATATTGTGACTAACGTCGTATATTACTTCAAGATCACTATCTATCTTTATTTCCTCTCTTAGAATATTTCTTAATCTTTGAGTCAGAGTTGAACGGTTTGCAAATGCGAAATTTCCTGCAGCAGACATAGAATCGAAATATTGTTGCCCTTCTTTACTAAATATAGGTGCGGCAGCTAATTGCCTATCTGGTATTTCCATATTCCACTTTTCAGCATACCATGATTTTTCTTTTTTTGAGTAGTGTTGTTCAATATTTGATACATGATCCGAGCAAACCTGATGCCCCAAACCTCTAGATCCAGTGTGTATCATCGCTGTGACCTGTCCTTCACGGATTCCAAATGCTTTGGCCGCTTTTTCATCAACAATCCTATCAACAACTTGTAATTCTAAGAAGTGATTTCCCGAACCCAATGTCCCCATTGATTTACTCCCTCTCTTTTTCGCTCTTTCACCTAAATCTCTTTCATTGGTTTCTAGAACTCCATTTGATTCAATAAACTCCAGATCTCTGAATTCTCCCCAACCCATTTCAATTGCTGCATTTGCCCCCTCTGAAAGCACCATGTCAATTCCTGTGGAGTCTAATATTACTCCACCCTTACTCGTTGCTCCAGCAGGTATTGAGTCTGCTAATCTTCTTGCTAAAGATTTAGGATTAATATCTTTATATTCTACGTCAAGAGCACACAATCTTACGCCACAATTGATATCGAACCCAACTCCACCTGGAGAGATTGCTCCTCCTTCATTACCTGAATTGACATCTGTCGCAACAACTCCTCCTATTGGGAAACCATATCCAAAATGCCAATCAGCCATTGCCCAAGCATTCCCTACAATCCCATCTAATGAAGCAGTATTAGCTAACTGATTCGGAGACCTATCATCAGAATGTTCCCCTAAATGTTCTAGGTCTGCGACCATAATAGCATCTGTTTTCATCGAACCATGCTTGTTAATACGTATTCTCCCTGGTCCATCAGGTTGCAAATGTTCTCTCCACTCCCCTGACATAGACCACCGAATTAGAGCATACATTTCAATAACTCGGACAGGTCTTTCAACAATTGTATTAAAGTTGGTTCAACTATTCCGAGACATGTTAGGCAGTGCATGAGATGGTGTTTGGAGAAGTTCACATTCCGTTTTGGGAAGAATCAGGGCACTCTAGGAGGACTTGTTCTGTAACAGGTCTTTACTTTTGGACTCGAGATAAAAACAGAATAACTTCTGGAGATACAAATGAAGACCCATACACCTTCATTGGCAGTCCAATAATTGATGGTTTTCCAATGAGGGGTAAAGAACTTAAAGACTCAATGAGGTCATCGTTTTTAGATTATTTTTCAGAGAATAATCATTCTAAGATAGATCCATATCCAGTTATAGCTCGGTGGAGAGATGATATACATCTTACCATCGCAAGTATTGCTGATTTCCAACCTCATGTAACTAGTGGGCAGGTCCCTCCTCCAGCGAATCCATTATGTATTTCTCAGCCCTGTATAAGACTGACCGATGTTGCAGCAGTGGGGCGCTCGGGTAGGCACTTGACAACTTTCGAAATGATGGCTCATCATTCCTTCAATAGGCCTAATGATGGTGAGGTAATATATTGGATAGATCAATGCGTTCGTTTTTGTGATGATATGCTAGTAAATACATTTGGAATCAGTCCTTTAGAGATAACCTATGTTGAGAACCCTTGGTCTGGTGGTGGGAATGCCGGTGCAGCACTTGAAGTAATAGTCGGTGGTCTAGAATTAGCGACGCTTGTCTTTATGAATTTGGAAGAACATGACGATGGAGATATTGTCATTAAAGGATTGCGTTATCGTGAGATGGATTTACAAATAATAGATACAGGATATGGTCTAGAAAGATTTTGTTGGGCGGCAGCAGGAACTCCGACAATTTATGAAGCAATATATCCTGAGTCAGTTTCTTGGTTAAAAGAAACTATCGGTTTTGAATCAATGGTTAATGATTTAAATTTGAATGTAGATACAACTGCATTATTGTCCGAATTATCTAGGCTAGCAGGGATATTAAATATTGATGTTGGTACTGATGTTGATTCACTTTATAGCAAATTGATAGAGAGATTGAATGCTCAGAAAATTAAGATATCTGTTTCTGATTTGAAACGCCTTACAGAACCCCTTTCCTCAATTTATGCAATCCCTGACCATATGCACGCGTTATGTAATATGTTAGGAGACGGATTAATACCGAGTAATACAAAGGCTGGATATCTAGCAAGAATGCTTGCCAGAAGAGTCTGTCGAATGAAATCCGATTTAAATCTAAACGTGACTTTAGCAGAGTTGGGAAAGCATCACATAGAAAAACATCTAGAATTGAAAAACTTCACTCAAAATGAAAAAGGTATACTTTTACTACTTGAGTTGGAAGAATCTCGCTATTATGAAATGTTAAGAAAAGGTCAATCTGCTGTTAAAACTGCTCTACAGAGCATTCCAAAGAATGCAACCGAGGTCCCAGATTCAATTTTATTCAGATTATCTGAAGAAAGAGGACTTAATCCTGATATGGTAATGGCAATATCTTACGATTTAGGTTGGGAAAGTCTATCTGTTAGAGTTGGATTTTCAGCAGATATGGCTGATAGAAATGCTCGACTGACCAAAGATGCTGCGAAGATTAGAAGTAAGAATAAATTCCTTAAAGAATCATTTCCAGAAACCTCTCAAGATTATTATTTAGACACAAATCAAACAAATTTTTCAGCAGAAGTAATATATTGTGGTGAGATAAATAGCGAATATGATAAAATTTCATTTTCAAATGAAGTAATCGATACCCCCAGCCACTTTGTAATTCTGGATAGGACACTATTCTATCCCGAGGGAGGAGGTCAATTGGGTGATCAAGGATATTTCTATCAAGATGAAAATCAAAGAATTAATGTGTTAGACACTAAAGTGGAAGACGGTGTAATTATTCATTTTACAGATGGTTTCCTAAGAAATGGAAAAATTGATGCAGAAGTAGATTCTACTCGAAGAAGACAATTAATGGATCATCACACAGCAGTACATATTGTTGGAGGAGCTGCTAGGGATATTTTGGGCCCTCATATCAGACAAGCAGGATCTAATAAGGGACAAAGATATGCTAGAATTGATTTGACACACCATTCAAGAATGTCGAGAGATTTATTGGATAAGATTGAAGACAAGGCCAATGATATAGTCCAATCAAATCCTAAAGTAGAGAAGATAATTCTTGATAGGGCTGAGGCCGATGCAAGATTTGGATTCGATATATATCAGGGAGGTCCTCCAAAACATCAAGAAATTAGAATAATCAAGATTGGAGATTTTGATATTCAAGCCTGTGGAGGTACTCATCATGATGAAGCAGGTAATGTCGGAGAATTAAGGATAGTTCGCTCCAGTCAAGTCCAAGACGGAGTAGAGCGTCTGCAAATCGTGGCAGGCGATACGGCGAGGGAACATGCGAGGAAGCAAGAGCGTATACTTAGTGAAGCATCTGAGATATTAGGAGTCCAGTCAGATGACCTTCCTAAGGCAGTCATGAAGTTCTTCCAAGAGTGGAAATCTCAACAAAAAACTATTTCCAATTTAGAAGCCGAAATCGTGAGGCTGAGGACTAGTGGCGGAGGTGACGAAGCAACTCACAAAGATGGAATTAGATATGTGATAATGGAATCTTCCGGAGACTCTAAGCAATTAATGAAAATGCTCTCTGAGTTGACTCGAGATGAATCAATACCGACGTTAGCAATAATTGGTAGTAAGGATGGTGGCGGTAAAATAATTGTCGCAACTACAGAGAACACCAAGGCTTCTGAGAAGTATAATTCTGTTGAAATACTGAATGCAATTTCATCTCATATTAACGGAGGCGGAGGCGGGAGGCCTACTTTTGCCCAAGGTGGTGGCTCAAATCCAGAAGGCATCCCTGCGGCTCTCGAAGCAGCTAGAAAAATGCTAGATATTTGATAATCCATCCGTTTGATTCATGAAACTTCACTCCTTCGCAGGCCTATGTCTGAACCGGTCAAGGTGTCTAATCGTGCTTCTTCAATCGAGTATGCGATAAGAGATGTAGTAGTTCCGGCTATTGAATTAGAGGAACAGGGTCATGAGATAATTAGGCTGAATATTGGAGATCCTTTAGCATATGATGGTCTACCAACTCCTACTCATATGATTGATGAATATAAGAAAGCACTAGAAAGGCAAGACAATGGTTATGGGCCATCTTATGGATTAAATGAATTAAGAAAAGCAATCTCTGAATCAGAAATTTCTAAGGGCTGGAATTGTAAAACTGACGATGTTTATGTGACTCACGGCGTTACTGAGGCATTACAGGTTATTTTTGCAGCATTCCTTGAAGAAGGTGACACAGTGTTAGCTCCGGGTCCTCATTATCCTCCATACATGGCTTATCCACAGATGTACGGAGCCAAGACAGTAGAATATAGACTTAAATCGTCTGAAGAATGGAAAATTGATTTAGATGATATCAGTAATAAAATGAATGATTCAGTAAAATTATTAGTACTTATCAATCCAAATAATCCTACTGGGAATATAGCTTCAAGTAGTGAGATAGAAGGATTAATCGATATCGCTGAAAAGTGGCCCAATTGTACAATAGTGGCTGATGAGATTTATGATGGTTTAGCCTTCTCAGATAATTTTATCTCAGTAGCATCGCTTTCTAAGAATGTGCCAGTAATTACCTTAAATGGTGTATCTAAAGTGTATTTCGCACCAGGCTGGAGGATTGGATATATGGCTTGGCATGATCCTCATAACAAACTCAGATTAGTTAGAGACGGTGTGGAAAGAATTCTTAGAAGTCGTCTTTGCGCATCTACACCTGCACAATATGGATATCTGGCAGGTCTTTGTGGATCTAAAGACTGGCTGGATAAGCATCGTAAATTAACTGAAGAAAGAATGAATTTTTGTCTTAAAAGAATAAATGAGATTGATGGTCTTTCATGTGAAAGTCCCAAAGGAGCATTCTATTTATTTGTTAAATTAACTAATCCAGAACATCAAAGAAATGATAAGAAATGGGTACTAGATTTATTGCATCAGGAACATGTATTGGTTGTACATGGGTCAGGTTTCTCTCCTGAATTCGGTGCAGGCCATTTTAGAATGGTCTGTTTACCTCCTATTCCTGTACTTGAAGAGGCATTCCGAAGAATTGAAAGATTCTTGAGTAGTTGATATCATGAGGTTTTTTGGTAATAAAAATCAGGAAGAATCTCTAGTCGTGGGAATTAAAAAACGATGGATTCCTAGTAATTGTGGTTTAATTTTAGATTCTCAAAATTTCTTCCATCCTGTTTGGAGAGTAGATTCAATTGTTTTTGATTTATTTATATCAGGGATCGAAAAAAGGAGCGGTCTTAGTTTAGGTCGACGCTTGGCCCATGCTTCATCGGAGTCAGAGGAATGGATATCTACAGTTTCTAGAGCTTCATTCCCCAAAGGTAGAAATCTCGATAGATGGAAAAAAACAAGAAACGATTGGTTAGAAAGAGGTATAGGGAATTTTGAATTAATAGATGATGCTGATGAAATTAGAGTTCTACTAAAATACCCACTCAACGGTCCTTTATGTTCAGGTATTTTTTCTGCTAATTGGGAAAAATCTACTGGTAAGAGGCATAGATTTAGATGGAATCAGAATAAATCTGAAAGTTTAATTTTAATGATGTCTGAAGATGATATTGAGATACCTAAACCAAGTGAAATGCCATTATCATGGTTTCATAAGAAACCAGAAATTCTAACTGATAATTTTCATGATTTCTGGGATTCCTTGGAAGTTGTATCGGAAAAATATTGGTCAATGATGGGTAGAAGATTTGCAATGATTAATCAGGACACAATACTTCGTTTCGAGAACTATTTCCTGCCATATTTGGATGAGATATATGAGGTCCGTAATGACTGTTATCAATGGGATAAAATCGATGAAGAAAGAAGTTTATTATGGAATATTCTTTCAGACACTATTAGAGAAATATTCTATGAACAAGGTCATCACGTGTTGATTTCTGAAAGTGAAGATTGGATTAATGTTAGTAAGCGACATTTAGCGAAACAGGGTATTGGAAAAATAGACGGTGTTAAGTTTATTGATGATTTTGGAGGCATAGAAATTTCTTTTAGTTCATGTTACCATCCTGCATTGTTTTGTGGTATAATGAGTGGTTGTTGGGAGAGGGCAAATGGTCGTAGTGTGAAATGTTTCTTTTCTTCTGAAAATAATTGTAATATCGTTAGATTAGTCCCTTTAAATGAAATTTCTTCATGAGTAATTTCAGCACATCAGTGATGAAACATTATATCATATCTTGGAGTCAACTGTACGCCCCCTAGGGGGCGCGAGGTGATTATTTGGCTTTGACACACAACCAATATGCCGTTGCAGCCATCGCTGCAACCTTGATTTTAGCAGGATTTTACACAATTATTGG
>CAXFIU010000050.1:0-8360 GCA_964003245.1 uncultured Candidatus Poseidoniales archaeon | reverse complement strand
AGAATTGAATCTACACCTGCTAAGATATGCCTAATATTGACTGCCTTAATTACAGGTATTTATGCTCTGAACTTCATGTTCTTTGCTGACTGTTATGTCATAGGAGGAGATGGATGTTTCACTTTACTCTCTAATGAAGCTGCTGAAGGAACTCAAGCATGGGGCAATGGAGGACCTGAAACTGCATTTAATGGACTTTTGATGTTAGGATTAACAATGTCTACGCTACTTATGCTTAATGAAGGAGCAAAAGGAATGTGGAGAATAATGGTCCCTGTAATCATTGGTACAGCTACAATGACTTACAGTGTTGTAGTAAACGGAGACTTCACAGATGCTAATGAAGCACCAAAATATGTAGTACCATTGGTTCTAGTAATTTACTCCGCAGCATACTACTTCCTGATGGAAGAAGGTGTTAATGAGGGAATTGAAAACTGGTTTGGAGGAATTAAAGTCGAAGATAAAATGGCAATGGTTTCATTAGTTCTTCTTGTATTAATGGGACTATTCTACTCATTAAGGATGATTATTGATCCTGCAGGAGTAATTGAAGATGGTGAAACTGCACTAAACTACATGGCTGGTGCTGATGGAATGGGCGCACCTTCAGAAGCCACAGTAGGAGTTTCTGGAAGTTTAATTCTAGTGTACACTCTATGGGCTGCTAACGTTCTCTTTGAAGGAGCTACTGGAAAGTGGGCTATTATGCATCCATCTGCTTTTGCATGGATTGCAGTAACTATCTCAACATATGTTGGATTAGTCGCAGGAAATGTACGAAATATCAGTGATGGAAATCAAATGGATATTATTGCTGGACCTTTGGTAATGCTTCTAGTTCTGTTGTCTTACTATCGTCTAAAGGACGAAGGAATGGAAGATGGAATGACAATCATGGGAGAACCAGCAGAAGGTGATTTCTTCTCAGCTACAGCGCTTACTTTTGCTCTTATAATCGGAGCATTGTTTGCTGTAAGTGAAATTTTTATGTAATACTGCAGAGATTCATTATCATCAATAGATGGTATTTTCTTTACGAATTTAACGGCTCAACTTATTTAGGCTAGAGTTCTACTCTAAGTTTGAATATGGTGCAAGGGTAATCGTGTACGTTTTTTGATGTGTTAATTTTGTCTAGAGTAAGTTTAGTGATGATTTTTCTTTTATTCTCAGTATCGTTAAATTCCTATATCCCAACTGCTGAAGCGCAATTAGCACCAGAAGTTGAACTGGTATGTGACCCGTCTGCTACGATGTCAGTAAATTCGAGTTCACAGAAAGTAACTTATGTGTTGTGCGAGATTGAGAATCCTACAACTCATACGATTACTGTTCAAGTAAATGTTGAGAGTGAACTTGCAGCGATTGGCCCATCACAAGAAATTACAATTAATAGATTTTCGAAATGGAGTTTCATAGTCACATATCATGGAGATATTGATACAATATCTAGGTCTTATGAATCAACTGTGAAAACAACAATTACTAGAGTTAATTCTGTCAATTATGATCCTGGAGGCACAGAAAGTTACGATGTCAACATTAATGTAGAGCAATATATTACTTGTCAATACGACTTAAAACATCAACTTCTAGTTGTTGGAGCAGGGGCACCAATTATTGTGGAATCAAATATATTTTGTCAGAGTAATGGCGAATTTAGCAAAGAATTTGAAGCAATAATTGTTAGTAGAAGTAGTGATTCAAAAACGCTACCATCAGGATTTGAATATGAAAACAATTTATGCGTTATAGCAAATTCATCGGATAGCATTAGTAATACAAAAGATTGTGAATTTAAGATTTCAACACCAATTTACTTACTAAAAACTTGGGATTCTTGTGTAATAATTATTGAAAAGGATACTGAAAATGACAATTTCTGTTATGAATCTCTATCTATGGAAATAAAAGTTAAAACTAGACTATGGTGGATATTATCTACAATTATCATAATAACAATTGGTATATGGATGTTCCAAGAAAGATTACAAGAATTTCTAGGAAAAAATAAAGTTGAAGAAAATTAGTTTTCTTCTGACCACCAGTCATCTGATTTTTCTTCTACCTCTGGCTTTTCTTCAGCCCAATTATCATCTTGTCCAGTCATAAATTTCGCAAGTTCTTCTACAGATAGTAACCCATCGCCATCTTCATCACACGCATCAAAGCGTATTCTAATTTCGTTCATCTCAGAGTTACCTCCTTTCCAAATCATTTCAATAAACTGTTCCTTAGTAATTACACCATCATTATCTGCATCTACCTTATCGAATTCTGTTCTATCTTCTGAATCGGTATATACGCAATAATCATCAAATGATATAGGATCGTTTCCTGGTGGTAAATCAAATTTCTCTGAAATCCTTTCATACGCCTCTTTAAAGTCCCATTCCCAAGGTTTCTCGGATTTACTCGCGTCTTCAAAATACATATCAATTGCTTCTTCATAAGATATTTTACCATCACCATCTAAATCTGCAGAACTCATAAAACCCTTTGCCATACGATTCATTATCATATTTTGAATTGATGATGAACTACGAATTCCTGATTTCGAAGTCCTAAGTGTAACACTATTATTTTCATCTACTACAAACTTACCTTTTCCGATAAGTACCATTAATACCTGAGACCAAATAGCAATCAGAATGAGTAGAAAACATCCACCTAGAGAATATCCAATGACAACTGAAAAGAGGCCACCGTCTTCTACTTCACATTCAAAAGTAATTTCATCACAGGTTTCTGTATTCATCATACCTTGAGACATGGGAATAAAGAATGCAAAAATAAAGATTAATAGCACTACAGTTATCAGTCCTATTTGCTTCAAAACTTCTTGAAATGTGGCTATTCTGTCTGTTGGATGTATATTTATTTTTGACATAGAGGTACCCCTGTAATTTACAAAGAATCTACAGAAACTTCTATTTCTTCACCGGATTCTAAATCTTTAATTTTGACTTTGCCATCTTTCCATTCTTCAGGCATTACCATAACAAGACGTTGGGCTCCTGATCTTTCAGCATGTTTGAATGCCCACTTAAGTCTCTTATCTTCCAAAACTAAGTCTACCGATCTACCATTACCTCTGAGTGAAGAAGCGACGGACATAGCCGCATTTCGCAATTCAGGACTTAATGAAATTACGACATCATCGATGCCACTAATTAGTTCTGGGACTAGGCCTTTCTCAGCTAATAATTCCATTATCACCATATCTCCAAATCCAAATCCAGTTGCTGGTAAATCTTTACCTCCTAAAGTTGAAAGTAATTTGTCATATCTTCCACCACCGCAAATTGCTCTTAACTCGCCAGCTCTGTCATGTGCTTCAAAAACAGGCCCTGTATAGTATGCTAGTCCTCTGACTATTGATGCATCAAATTCTATCCAATTAGATATTCCATATGCGTCCAAGGATGAAAATAAACTTGTTAACTCCTTTACTGCTGCACTCTCCTTACCAAGATTTTTCTCTAATGAATCCATATCTTTGATTCCAAGTGTAGATTGAATTGTTTGAATTGCATTCTCATCTAATCCTAAATCAGATAATTGCTTACTAACTACATCAGCAGGTAATTTATCCATCTTATCAACAATAATACAAGTCATAGCAAATGTATCTCCCTCTAACCCTAGAGAACCTAATACCTCTTCCAGAACTTTACGGCTACTCATTTTGATTACTAAATCTTCTTCTGTAAGTCCAACACTTCTGAAAAATGTAACAAGTACTGAAATTAATTCTGCATCTGCTGAGATCTCATCTGTCCCCCAAATATCTACATTCCATTGGTAATGTTCTCTACCACGGCCACGCTGAGTCCTTTCATACCTCCAACATTGAGGGATTGAATACCATTTTATTGGCATAGGAAGTACACCTGCTCTAGACATTACCATTCGGGCTAATGAGGGAGTCATTTCAGGCCTCAATGCAACCTTACGGTCGCCTTTATCTTTGAAATTGTACAACTGTTGAGTAATTTCTTCTCCTTGTTTCCTCGTATAGAGTTCTTCACTCTCTAATACGGGTGCATCATATTCTTGAAAACCGTGCAATAGAGCGGCATCATCAAAATTATCAAATAGCCAATTTCGAAGTCTCATATCCTCTGGATAGAAGTCTCGAGTGCCTCGAACGCCTTGTGCCATGATTATTCCAACAGACAAGGCCACTTCAAGCCTTACGTCGTTCACGGAAATTTTCGAGCCTTTCTTTACGTGTTACACGTCCATCAGAAAGTGGAAATGCGTAAAATCTGAGACCTAAGAAAGTTAGAAAACCAAATGCAGTAGTATTGATTGCCCAAGATAGTAATTCTTCTAACTCAATAATTTCTACAAATACATAGAAAGTCGCTGTTGAAACTATCCAAAGAACTGTATAAACAATCATCATTTTAGTAAAACTACTTCGTATATTAGAATCAGATTCAAAAGTTAACCAACGATGTAAAACAAATGCTTGTGCTGAACTGATTGCAAATGAAACCGCCCAACCGAATGTCTCTGGAGAACTTGAGATTGTCAAGTAATTAGAAAAGAACCAGTATAATACCGCAAAAATACCTACGTTGATACAACCAACAGCACAATACATCACGTACTCTCTTAGTAACTTAGACCAAGGATACTCGTCACTTACTATCCTAGACATTTTATTCACAAAAGTTTTCACGACTGGGCATGAAGAGTATGTGTTTGTGTCTCTCCATAATCATTTACAAAAGTCTCAGGTAATGTTTCGCCAACTTCTACTATAAACGGATCTTCACCACCAGGTAATGTATCGATTGATACTTCAGCACCATCAGGAACATTTCTGTAAAGTGGGCGTGGTTCTAGATCCCAGTTAGGTGGCCAAATTGAACCATTCATTGAAAGAACACGATTTACTAAGATATACTTATTCATACTAATGAATAAACCTGCAGTGATTCCCCAGAATAATAGAATTATTGTAATTCCATCCGCGTTTGTAGGATCCCATGGATTGGAGACATTCAAAATAAGATCACTGAAGTACGATAAAATTAGAACACCAAACATAACTGGGAATCCAAGATACATGATGTAATCCCACCATTTACCAATCCACCAATCATTATCACCAGTATTGATGAAATCATCACGGAATGATGAAACGCCATTGTCTAGATAATCTCTGAAGTTAAACCCAGTAATGTCGTTCTCCGTTTGCCAAACTCTGTACCTATTCCAGCCATATTTCCAAATTGAATAAGCGATGAATAATCCGCTAAACATTAATCCATATCCCCATATATGGTCTTGAACTTCTAAGAATTGTGGGAATGCGACACCAGTATCTGGATCTACCAGAATCCATAGAGCTGCACTTGGTAATCCAAACAAGAAAATTGCTAAAGTAGTGAAACCAACTGCTTTTTGTCTCTCGATTCCATGGTCTACGAAGTTTCTAACACAAAGTTCTACAGTTGAAATCATTGAGGTTAGAGCAGCGAATGATAGTGCTAAGAAGAACATTGTAACCATTAGTAACTGAACTACTGGGCCACCAGGTGCTTGAGCAAATACTTCAGGAAGTACTAGGAAAGTGATTGCGCTGCTTCCACCGCTAACTGCTCCTAATGGATCATCACTGACAGAGAAAACTGCCATCATCACAGTTAGACCTGCGATAATAGAAATACTATTGTTAGCAAGACACATTGTTGCTGCATTGAGAGTGGTATCCTCGTCTTTTCTCATATAAACTGAGTAAGTGATTGCCATTCCCATACCTGCAGAACAAGACCAAGCAGACTGAGAAAGACCATTTATCCATGTTTCTGGTTGAGTGAGATACTCTGGTTGAATACTAAACATGTAAACAAATCCATCTAGTGTACCATCATCTAAATCCATTACGAAAGATAAAAACAGCGCTGCGAAAAGAAGAATGAAAAGTGAGACCATTAATGTTACATTCACCTTCTCAATAGCCTTTGCACCTTTCCATATTGCAGCCATTGTAATCAATACAGATAATGACTGGAAGAAAATAACTTGTGATGGATCTTGTAAGAAATCATTCCATACTTGAACTGTATCTACTTCTGAACCAAGACCGCCACGGATAGCTGTCTGGAAGTAATTAATACACCATCCAGTAACAACAGCATAGTAAAATCCAATTGCGGTTGATATCCATGCTGTCCATAATCCCATCCAAGCGAATCTATTACCTGCGAATATTCTGAAAGTACCAACAGTACCTGTTCGACTTCTTTTACCCAAAGCGAATTCAGCAATAATCAAAGGAACAGACCATAAGAACAAGAAAATAAGCCAAGGTACAAGGAAAGAACCTCCTCCATTAGCCCCCACCATTCTAGGAAATCGCCAAATATTTCCTGTACCAATTGCAGCACCAATTGTAGCAAATATTAGCCCTAATCTTCCACTAAACTCATCGGAGCTTGCTTCATCCTTAGCCTGCATTAGACTTCCTCCGAATTACGCATTTCGGGAGGTAAACCGAGCACATCTCGTTCATCATTAAACATCTCTTTCAGTGTATAAGCTAGACCGCCCCAAACCATTGTTGCAATCAATGAAAACATTAGAAGAGCAAGAACTGAGGAGCCAAATGATGCTCTGTATGGAATTGATAATTGATAGTAATTAGCACCCTCTTCAACTGTAGGATAAGAAAACGGGAATGCCCCATTAGTAGTCCCTAGCATGGCTTTATAGTGTATTTTTCCTACTGAACTATCTGGTACTGGAATGTGTGCCTGTAAGACTGTACCATTACTACCATCCAATAGTTCACATGAACTTCCAACTTCGTTAAAACCAGACATTTCCCATGGAACAGTTCTCCACTCAGTTGGGCCGAAGTCATCTTGTTGCCTAGTTGGCTCTACAAGTCTCCACATCAGGTGGGTATAGGTCATATTTGTAGTGTAGGGGAAAGTAGAATCAAGACAGAAATCAATTGGAATCTCGCCCTTAGAAGGTACAGAAACTTGATCTGGAGGAGCTAACCACTGAGATGCCGTAGTATTCTCAATTCCAACAACTGCCCTATATCTTGGGTCGTCAGCAATCTCTATCATGTAAAATGGAACTCCTAAATTACGAACAGAAATATGGGCAATATCCTCGGGGTATTCATGGAATGCATTACCGATTTCCATTGTATAACAATAAGAATCATGGACGCCATAATGCCAATCACAGAAGTCACCAGTTGTAGGATATAAATCAGAAGATTGCATTGGTGCATAGGCAGTCATATCGCCCATTTTATATCCATGATATTCTAAGAACTCTTGATCTGGATTATCACAGTTCGTGCAGTGACCCCATGGCCACAAGACTAGTTCTGAGTATGAATGCCATGTCAAAGTTGATTTAAATTCAGAAGCACCGTCACCATCATCATCGTTCATCTCAGTCATATCTTGAATAAACTTAGTTTCTGGTTCACTATTTCCGCCCCACCAATCTTCATCTACTAATCCATCTGCGTCATCATCTTTACCATCAACATGATCTTCATTGATTTGTCCATCACCATCATTGTCAGTATCATCTACAGGGCCATTGTAAACATCATTGTTAGGACCTCCTGCATAACACATTCCAGGGATCAATGGGCCGGTCGCCCCAAGTGGAGCTCCCCACTCAAATTGATAATTTCGATTCAAGTCAACGCCGTCACATGAGGGGTCTACTTGCTCATCAACATCAGGAAGAGGAGTGACTCCCGTGAATGTATTATCGCGAAGGTTCTTTCTCCAACCACTTCGATAACAAGATTCCCAAGCTGACTCTCCACAATATTCTTCTCTATCGTAACGGTTTCCATCTGTGTTTAACATTGGAATTAGATAAATTTCTCTTGTATTTACCATATTGGTAATGAATTGCTCAGAAAAATCTTCGTCAACTCCTAAGTCACCAGGACCACAGGCTATTCCATCTCCATTACTATCTTGATAACTGGCATTAAGCATTAGACAGTCTCCATCGTTGTCTATACCATCCCATCCATCTTCATCGATTAGCCCGTCTCCGTCATTATCAACTCCAGCCATCCCGTAATAATATGCTACAATTTCAAGGAAGAACATAGGGACTTCGTAAGACATCCACTCTCTAGCATGATGATTTCCGACCAACATTACATCGGGTATATCTTCGTAATTCCCACAGTCTCCAACAAATACATTGCAGTCTCCTCCTGAAACTCCTTCTAATTCTTCACCACCACCTGTCATCTTAATCCAAGGGCTTGCATGGTTGTAGTACCATCCTTCGTAACTATCAGCACCCATTTCTTGACCTCTTGCGTTAACACCGCCCACAAGACCTTC
>CAXFIU010000049.1:0-8702 GCA_964003245.1 uncultured Candidatus Poseidoniales archaeon | reverse complement strand
GAACAAGTTTGGTCACAATACGGCTATGATGGAACCGGAGTAACCATTGCGGTTCTTGACACTGGGGTACGCGGAGACCACGAAGGACTCAACGATATGGATGATGAGTTAACCATGGGTTGCGAACAGCCGGAACCAGATCCACTCAATCCAGAACCAATCTTCATTGATTGTGATCTAAAAATATCAGCATTTTATGATGCAGTGGTGACGGATTCCGAACAACCTGCCAGAGAATCTTACGACTCAGGGACACATGGATCTCACGTAGCTGGAATTGCTGCTGGCACAGGTGGAGGACAGGAATCACCAGATGGTTCAAGATACATTGGAGTGGCACCAGGTGCATGGGTAATCAATATCTTAGCCTGCTGTGATGGAGATATACAAGATATAATTGAAGGCGCCCAATGGGCAATTGAGAACAAAGATTCTAAGGGAATAGACATACTAACCTCTTCACTTGGAGAACAACAGTTCGAGATACATTTCGACAATGACGGTTCTTCAGCATGGAGTCAACAAATGGACGCAGTTGCTGCTTCAGGAATCATTACCTTCTTGTCTGCTGGAAATGAGTTTGGTGGAGCAACATTTGCAGGATGCAATACGATAGATAGCCCAGGAGATGCAAATCTCCCTATTACAGTAGCCAGCCTTGACAAAGATTTGGGCCTAGCAATATACTCGAGTAGAGGATACACTTCTGATGGACGAGTAAAACCGGATGTATCTACAATAGGATCTAACATAATGGCGCCCGATGCGGCAACATCAGACGGATACACAAGCAAGTCAGGAACTAGTATGGCTACCCCTCTCATGGCTGGAATAGCCGCATTGATGGTAGAAGCAAATCCTGATCTAACACATAACCAAGTCAAAGATATAATCATTACCGACTCGATAGAAAGAGACTTACAATTGCTTGATGATCCCGGATTCAATGATTGTAGTATTTTGGAAAATAGGCCAGATAATGAATTTGGTTATGGACAGGCAGATCCTCTTCTGTTCGTACAATCTGCAGGTTCAATAGACTCATCTTTGAATGTCTCCATGAATGTTGATACTCTGCAACAAATAGGTAATGAGTCTCTTATTTCTGGCACATCATCTGGAGGAGTTTCAGATATTGGTTTTGTACAAATCAAGGTAGGTGGCGGAGATTGGCAACAAGCAACAGACATTTCCTCTACTGGTGACTGGTCCTCTTGGAATGTAAAACTACAACCTCACATTGAATCTGGAAACTCTACTATGTACTCTAGGTTAGTAATCAGTGAAGATCGTATGTCACCAGTAGATGCTCGTAGAGTGATACTAATTGATGGTCAAAACAACTTTAGTGGGGCAACAGAGGAGTTGATGCCGTTCGGAGTCTATGCACTAATCCTCCCCTTACTCGGAACAATTGCTCTTTTAGGAGTAGGTTTGATGGACTTACGATCTAGAAAAAACTCAAAGATTTAGTAAGGAGATATAATCTTGAATAATGAATCTGAATGGTGGAAAGTAGATGAATCTGAAAAGATACATCAAGAAAATACAGTTCATAATTCACCTATCTTAGAAGGGAAAATATCGCCTTTAATTGATGAGAATGTACCGATTGAGGAAGTTATTCCTAAACATTTGTCTAGTGTTGATCGGAAAATGGGGCTTGTCGCTAGCAGTACGATTTTTGCAATCGGATTGCTTTTTCCATGGGCTTACTGGGTAGAGGTCAGCGGTTTATCATACATTATTGATACATTAGAAAATTTCTCATGGTTTATAGAATACAATTATTCAGATACTGTTGTTGGTTATGAATATAATTTCTTAGAGCAAATTGGTTGGTTATTATTTATCCTTTCACCATTACTATTATCTATTAATCTCGTAGTAATGTGGTATTATTACCTTGAGAAAAAAATTGATATTACAAAGACTTCTTCGTATATTCATTTTTCTATTTTTATTGCTATTTTTGTTATAAGTTTCATCAATAGAGGGGCTATTCCTTGGCTCACTGAGGAATATGGATTCGGATTCAACCTTATGTTATTTAGTGGGTTAGGTCTCAATCCTCATACTTCGTCAAAAATTTCTGAAATAATAAAAGAATATTGGAAAGAATTATAATTTTCAAAACTACTTACTTGAACAATCTTCACCAGGGAATCCCCAACAACCACAAAACATATCTTGAATAAGGTAATCTGTAAAAAGTGCCATAGATATTAGTAAAACACTGAAATGCAAAAAGCTCCAAACAAAGACAGTCTTTGAATCGAGTTGAGGATTGAAAAATGATAAAAACAAAATTAGTACATTCATTGGAACACCGAACATACTCAGACAAAACGCAAAAATTCCAAATGCCTCAAAGATAGTATCATCAGAACAACTATCCAAGATATGATATCCTATCATTGCAGAAAATCCTCCGCCGAATGCCATTGCCATAAGAATTTGACAGAATTTTTTATGTTGGATATTATCGTTCAAAAAAGAGGGAGGTATTTTCTCGATATTGTCTTTTTTAACTCCCATTACAGCAGGAATGGGTTCTACACCTTCGTGAAGATGGTTGTTGCATATACCCATATTTCGAAACTCTAAAGAATTACAACCTTCAACTGCACAATTCCTTTCACCCATGTAATAATGAGTCTGAAATAATAGGTATATATATTTCTAAATTGAATTCTCGGAAGTAATTTAAGATTACAATTTGAAGGAAAATATACTCTCACCAAAAGATATCTCGGGAGCACCTGCCATGTATGGCATCATGTTAACCATAAGTTCCTTAAATTCAGTCTGTGATGCTTCTAAATGTTCCTTACTTTCATAAGCAGCAACTCCTATCATTTCTGTTTCACTTATTCTTATTAAATTACTACTTACTAGACCGTTAATTTTACTGATACTTTCTCTTAATGATTCCATTGTTGCCATAGCCTCATCAAATTTACCGGGCTGTACTGTTGCTTTGGTTATCCTATAATACATGATTTTTCCAATATTAATTGACATATTAACTATTTGTAAAACCAATCACTGTAAAGTCTGTGAACGATGAAATATAAATGAAAAATAAATTAAGAACATTAATCCGATTAAATTAATAATAGGAGTTATCTGGAAGATTTATGTCTATAATAGAAGCATACAACGAAGCCTGGGATAACGGAGATATCGAAGCACTTGAGAATATAATCCATGATGATTGTGTTTTCAATCCACATGTTGGTGGTATAACTATGAGTAAGTCAGATATCTTGGGATTTGCAGGAGGAGATCAAAGACCTACTTCAGAAAATAACCGAATTCTCTACGAAAATGATGAGGTCGGTGTGGCACATTCCATAGTTCATTTTGCAAATGACTCAGACTCAGAAGCTGTAATGTCATTCATGCGATTCAAAGATGGTAAAATCATCTCTATGGAAACCGGAGCTACACCGCTGTCCGATGATTATAAATTGATAGGAAATTAATTCGATATTCTTGCTGCTCAATCAGTATAAATTATATGCTGAACCATAAACGAAATATCATGGTTAATTTCGATATGTCAGAAGAGCAAGAAATGCTAGTTGAGCTTGCGAGACAATTTGCTGATGATGAATTAATTCCCAATGCAGAAGAATGGGATAGAGGGGGAGTTTTTCCGGAGGAAACCATCCACAAAGCTCGTGACTTAGGATTACTGAATTGCACTATACCTCATGAATATGGAGGCATGGGTTTAAGCTTTTTAGATGAAGTTATGATAAATGAAGAATTAGGTAGAGGAGATCCTGGATTTGCAACTATCACTGGAGTTACGATGTTAGCATGTCATCCACTGATATATGCAGGGACAGAGGAACAAAAAAGTGAGTATCTGGGTCGTGTTTGCAAAGGTGAAATCTCAGCATATTGTGTTACTGAACCAGGGGCCGGTTCGGATGTTAAAGCAATAACAACAACTGCAATTCTTGATGGAGATTTTTATGTCATAAATGGTTCTAAAATGTGGATTGGAGGAGCAGGTCACGCAGACTGGTTCTACGTTCTTGCAAGAACTAATGATAGCGATTCGTACAAGTCACTAAGTGGTTTTATTGTAGAGGCGAATTCACAAGGTCTAGAAGTTGGTAAAAAGGAAGAAAAAATGGGTCAAAGATCATCCGACACTAGAGGAGTTAGATTCCAAAATGTTAAGGTTCCAAAAGAAAATCTTGTTGGAGAAGAAGGGAACGGATGGCTCCAAGCAATGGTTGCATTCGATCGCTCCCGTCCAATGCTTGCCGCTCATGCACTAGGAAATGCTCGTGGCGCTATGGAAGAAGCTTGGAAATATGCAAATGAAAGGAAAACCTTCGGAAAACCTATTTTCCAACATCAATCAATATCATTTATGTTGGCTGATATGAGTACAAAAATTGAAGGGGCACGATTATTAGCTTACAAGGCTGCAAGTATATTAGACAAAGGAGAAAGTGCAACTCTCGAGTCTGCACATGCTAAAAGATACGCAGCAGATATTGGAATGGAAGTAACAACAGATTCAGTCCAGATATTTGGCGGTTATGGATATTCTGAGGAGTTTCCCGCAGCAAGAAGGATGAGAGGTGCAAAAATTTATCAGATATTTGGGGGCACTAGTCAGATTCAAAGACTTATTATCGGAAGAGAAATCAATAAAGATTACATTAATTAAAAGTTATATTTTTTATGTGAATAACTGCTCGCTAATATATGCACTACTACTTCCCAGGCATGATAGTTGGAATTATTATTCTCCAAACTAGCATCGTTGCTCCAACTCTGTTCAAAAAACTTGAGATTAAGGAGTTCGGTGTAGTGATTCGGGCGTTATGGCCAAAATTCTTCATTGTTCTAACTCTCTTAGGAGGCACGACACTCATCTCATTGTATTTTGAACAGGATTCAACTGCAGCACATTATGCTATTGCTAGTGCAACAACGCTGTTTGCTTTAATCTGTTACATCATAATTCCAATAACTAATCGAGCAACCGATGAAGGTAATGATAAACTATTCAATTTACTCCATAAGATTAGCGTTTATCTTACTATTACCATACTTCTACTTAACATCGGCTACGTCTTCGCCTAATGAAAAATAATCTGGTTATGAAAAGAAGTTAAGAATTGATTGATATTGGAGAAATATAAAATGATGACTAAAGAAGATATAGAGAGAGCTCAACAAGCATGGGGTGAAGGAATTGTTTCGATATCTGCGGCACATAGTTCTGGCACTGACTATATCCAAAGAGCAACAACTCATATCGAATCACTATACGCATACGGGATTTCCCCCGTATTATTCAAACCGACTTTCGCTAGCGAAAAACAATTTCGTCCAACTTTTGAAGGGGCTTTGTCTTATTTCATTGGAGACAATGATTCATTTCCAGAAGATAAAGGATTTGCTATCAAAGGTTGGACAGGAGTACGATTTGAAAATCAAAACTTCGTAATAAATGGGAATACCGCTCAAGTCATGGGTAACTATTTTTTTATGACAGAGAATAATATTGAAATTAAGGTCGAATTTACTTTTGGATACATTATTGACTCTGAAGGATCTCTTAGGATAAACCTCCATCATTCTTCAATGCCAGCAATTATTGAATGAAGGAAGAACTCATCCTCTAAGTTTCTCAATATGTTTGATTATACTATCTGTAAATTTATCAACACGTTTCTTAATATCTTCATCGATAAGATTCCCGTCATCATCGAAAGCAGACCTTACTTTTGCAATTACTAATTGTTCAGGTATTGAAATACCATGAATCCACCTAGCAACAACTCTCATGTGATTCAAAGTAGTAGTATTAGGTTGACCGCCTAGAGTACTAATAAATGCGAATATCTTACCTGATGTTTGGTCGAAAGATAACCAATCAAGAGAATTCTTCATCACTCCACTCATCGTGCCGTGATATTCCGGACTAGAAAGTACGAAAGCATCGGCCGAATCAGCTAATTCCTTGTATTTCTTGACATTTGGATGATCCCAACAACCTTCTTCACCAACAAATGGTAACGGATGTTTGTTGTTATCCCAAACAACCCAATCTATTCCTCTACTCTCAAGCTTATCAGAAATTATCTCAAGCATTCTTCCATTTGCCGATTCTAAGGTATAAGTTCCGCAAATTCCCATTACTCTAAATTGGCGCGCCATATACTCCGCACGAAGTGTATGACTTGAATACTAGCCTAAAGATAGACAAATACAGCCAATACTTAACTCGAAGAAGTATATGCGAGTGATATGTCTGATTTCGATATAGGGGGAATGTTGAATGAAGCAGACAAATTTGCTGATGAAGAAAAATATGTTGAGGCGGCAGAAATATATTCAAAAATAACTAATTCAGATAATAATTACGCTGCTGCTTGGTACGGTCTTGGCATAAGTAAGGCTAAATTAGGAAATTTTGATGGTGCAATTAGGGCTTTTGAGCAGGCGCATAGAATTAATCCAGATTATGGGGCAACAAATGCAAATCTAGCATTCTTACTAGAGAAAATAGATCCTGAGAGGGCCGCTAACTTTGCAAGAATGGCTATGGAATCTATTGGTGAAAAAGTAGAATTATTACGTATAGCAAACTTGATGGAAAATATAGAAATTAGTTTATTTGATTATTCTCATAAATATGTAGAGGAAGAACAAGAAGAAATTATCATTCTTCCTTCCAAGACTATATCAGAAAACATTCAAGAAGAGAAAATAGAGGACGAAGAATTAGACTTTATCAATAGTAAAACTGCAAGATCTTCGCGTGCAAACAAGATGACTGAAAAGGGTGACCATGCTGCTGCCGTAAATGAATGGAAGGAGTTGTTGAAAAAAGACAGTTCTGATATTTCCTCATGGAAAGGTTTGGCAGATGCATTATCAAAAGCAGGATATATCGAAAGAGCCAATCAGTGTCTGCAAAGAGTTGAAGAATTAACCGAAATTGAAAAAGAATCGAGAGAAATAGATGAAAATGAAGAAATGGAAAATCTAATCTCTGCAGCTAAAGAAGTAAAAGAGAAAATTGAGTTGGTTGAAGAAAATAATTCTAGAGATGTTAATGAGTCAATTGAATGGTATAACAAAGGTTTAGTTTTATTGAGTGAAAATAACCCTTCTGAGTCGTTGAACTGCTTTGATAAGGCATTACAAGGTTCGCCTGAAGAAGAAATAGAGCTCAGAGTTAGGGCACATAATGGAAAAGGACATGCTTTATATCAGCTAGATAAATTTGCAGACAGCATACAAGAATATCATTCTGCAATAGTATTAGACCCTGCTTCAGTAACTGGTAGGACATTATACAATATGGGTTCTTCATATGCATCTATAGAACTTTATGCAGATGCTGTGAAATGTTTTGAGCAGGCAAAAAATAGAGGTATGGGGAAAGAAGATCAGAGACTATGTCAAACACAAATAAGTAGATGCAAACTGTTGATTAAAGAACAAAAGAAATTATCCTGATTTAGATTTACTAATTTTAATTGGAACTGATTTACTAGTAGGAGTATTGCTTCCATCGGCAACACTATCTAATGGAATAAGCATATTTGATTCAGGGAAATAAGTAGCAACATTGCCCTCAGGGATATCATAAGGCACAACAAACCACTTAGGAGAAACTATCAATCCTGATTTCATTTCAGAACTTAGATCAACTAACGAGTCTTTCGAAAAACCATGATTTGACATGTCATTTTCATTCATCAGAACTACACGACGGCCATTCTTAATTCCTCGATATCTATCATCTAAACCATAAATAGTAGTATTATATTGATCGTGAGACCTAATAGTCATCATCATGAAATCGGAAGATTTTGCGAAAGAAAGGTCATTAGAAATAAAATTCGCCAATCCATTTTTAGTCTTGAAAGTCCGTGAATCTCTAGGTGGATTTGGTAAATAAAACCCTGATTCAGATTTGATTCGAGTATTATAATCTTCAAATCCAGGTATTGTATTTTCAATTAAATCTCTTATCAAATTATAGTTCTCGGACAAATTTTTCCATGGTACTCCGCTACGTTCTAATCTTGATTCAAGAGCACCCCCTATCCCTGAAACAATTGCGGGCTCAGAGATTAAAAGATCACTAGCTGGTTTGAAAGTACCTGTTGAAGAATGGACAATTCCCATTGAGTTTTCAACAGTTACAAATTGCTTACCTACTGCATCGGAAGTATCCTCTTCAGTACGCCCGAGGCAAGGTAGAATGAGGCCAATATTTCCAGTGATTAAATGAGAACGATTAGGTTTTGTTGAAACATGTGCAGTCAAATTACAATTTTTCAGAGCGGATGAAGTCCTATTTGTGTCAGACATTGCTGAGAGAAAATTTCCACCCATTGCTAGGAAAACTTTTCCTGAACCATTTTCCATTGCTTTAACAGCCTCTACTGAATCAAATCCATGTCTCTCAGGACTCCTTATACCAGTAGATTTCTCCAGATTATCTATGAAACTCGGGGAAGGCTTGTGATTAATACCAACGGTTCTATCTCCTTGAACGTTTGAATGCCCCCTAACTGGACAAACTCCTGCTCCTTCTTTTCCAATGTGTCCTCCCAGAAGAAGGAAATTAACAATCTCTTGAATTGTAGATACAGAATTTTTATGTTGAGTTATTCCCATGGCCCAGCAAACTATAGTTGATTTAGATT
>CAXFIU010000048.1:0-9588 GCA_964003245.1 uncultured Candidatus Poseidoniales archaeon | reverse complement strand
CACTAACATTAACTTTAGATGATGACAATAATGTTTCAATCTCAGCACTTGCTGCCGTAGAGGCTAATAGAACAAGAGGGCTTTCGATTAGAGGTCCCGATGGGACTGCAAATACTCATGGTTATGGTTTGACAGGAGAATATTCAGAGGCTTGGATGCTGATTCATAATCTTGGGAACGCATTAGAAAATCAGATAATTATGTCTTGGGACACGACAGCATGGGGTGCTGACCTCAAATTATATGATTTAGAAGGGAATCAAATCCCAGCTCTTTCACTGGAGCCTGATGAGATGATTTATGTCACTGCTAGACTGGATGTACCTAGCAATGCAAATCTAGGGGACACTGTTAGTACACCACTTGAAATGTGCGTTAGTGAAGAAATATGTCAAACAATTCAGATAACTTTCACAGCAACTGGAGTGACAACTGACGTACATCAGAGAACTGTTCCGGGCAGAACATTATCTTGGGATATAGCAGCAGATATGCCAGTTGGAGAGAATCAACTTGAATGGTCAATGACAGATGCAGGACTAATCATTCCGGGTTGGTCTTGGAGTGCAACTGGAGACTTACAAATAATTGATGATTCAGTTGTGCTAACTAGGTCTGGCTCGTCCAGAGTTTATGGCACAATAGTTTTGAATTTACCTAATGATGCAGCTCCATCTTATCATACATTCATTGAACAAAGTACTCAATCTACAGATCATATATTACAATTCTCTCTTGAAGTATTACAAATTTATAGAGCCGAATTGACAATTACATCCCCTCTAGAACAACCATATGAAGTAGAAGTTGAAGAAGATATTCTAGTAATGATTAAGTTAGAAAATCCGGGCAATGGGCTTGATAGTTTTAGATTGAGTTCTCAATTAATCACAAACCTCGATAATGAGGAAGAATTTGAGGTGGATGTTTCATTCACAAGCAGTACTGTTTCATTAGGCCCAGGAAGCATACAAACAATACCTGTTATTGTCACATTGCCAGAGAATACACCGGCTAATACAGAAATTGAAATTATGATCATCATGACATCTCAAGGTAATCTGAGTGTTCAAGACTCGGAAATCTTATCACTTTCAGCCAAACAGGACCATAGGTGGGAAATAAATGGAGAATATCTCGGAAATAATATTAGAAACAGCACGATAATAACGGCTCCTGGGGAAACAGGGCAAGTAATCTTGGAAGCAATGAATATCGGGAACCTAGAAGATGATATCTCTCTTGAGACATCTATCAACATAAGATATTCTGGCTCAGATGATTCTCAGGGTTGGAATGCTTCTGGAACCTCTATTGAGGGCATTCAAGTGAATCAAACAGGAAATCCTTCCGTATCTTGGTCAGTACCGAATGATGCTTGGAATGGTACAATAATGCAAATTACAGTGGAGGCAAATGCTAGAGGGGAGACTGTAGACACAATAATTTTCAGTATAGAAGTCCCTCATATTAAAGAATGGAGAGCGATATCAAGTCAAGTTGATTTAGAAATTGACCCCGAGGGTTCATCAATTGACATAGAGATTTTGCAATTAGGTAACTCACCATCGAATGCCTATTCAACTGTATATGTAAATGGCTCAAATGATTGGATAGTTGAAACTCCTGAAGAATTACCAATCCTATCGCCAGGTGAAAGTGCATTTATGACATTGAATATCACACCACCAGAAAATGCACAACATGGAAAAACAGTCGAGCTACATATTAGGCTAAGAGAAGGGAATTCATTATCAGAAACTATAGTTCCATTAAGAGTCGCTGTGATTCATCAATTTGACTTAGAGGGAGAAGGACCATGGGTTATCTCAGAAAATGGAGGTTTTCCTCATGCAACACTGTTGAATGAGGGGAATGCCCCTACTACAATTACAATTAACGTCAGAAGTTTACCTTCTGGTTGGGAAGTTATAGGAGAAACAACTACAGTTTTAGCAGTTGGAGAGTTGAAGGGACTACCGATTGAATTGATCCCAGACTCAAATTGGCAAGGAGAAACTTATACGATTAAGGTAGAGGCAATTGATGAATTAGGTAATGTTGATGAAATATTACTCGACACCGTGAAACAGGATTATTCTTGGGGAATTTCACCCATCATTACAATGATTAGTGGAGATAACACCTTACTGAAAATACATGGCACAGACTCTGATTCATCTGTAATTGATGGGAGTCAAGGATTGCTAAATTGGGACAATAGTGGAGGATGGTTATGGTTAGCATCCCAGTCTATTCAAGATGGAGAAATAACTATTGATTCAAATGAAGGGCTTGTCTATTCATCATATATATCAGAAAAAGTAAGTCGTAATGGCAATTGTCACTTGTCAGGGATACAAGGAGACATTACAGCATACTGTAGTATCTACAATGGAACTGAAGCCTTTGACTATACATTGTTATTAATTGATGATAATGGAAAACTACTGGACTCATATTCGGGCACAGTAGAAGAAAACTCCTCTTTAGAACAATTAAATCTTACAGCTATAAATTGGGAACCAGAACCAGGAAAAAGAAATTTAATTCTAAGAGCCTTAGACTCTAAGGGCGTAGAGTTCATCAGCACGGAGAAAGAATTTGATATCAGAAGAAATGATTGGAATATAGGCCTAACAGGAATTGAACTGGTAGGTGTTGGAAGTAATCAACAGGTTCAGATTACGACAATTAGAGAAAATCAGAACCTTCTAAGTGATGCAGACTGCTTACTAGAAGTGAGTTCAGGGGGAGAAGTTCTGGGAGAACATGTGATGGATCCTGCTGCGGTCTATTTCTTGCCTAAAATTGACCGACCGGACCTACCGGATGGAAGTGAATTAGTAGTACAATTTAGTTGTGCATTCCCATGGGATATTGAATCCGACTCAACAGATAATGAACAGAGAATAATCTTAACAGATGGATCAGATGGTAATGATGGGATTGAAGATTTAGAGACCGGAATAGCTGCAGCATCTTTAGTGATTGGACTTTCTATAGCTCTGGCTTGGATAGTAAAGAATCATAGAGAAAGAAAAGAGATGATAGAGATAACAGAGAAGGCGATAAAACAGAATCTATCAAATAAAAAGAATATAAAAACCAATGATTCAGAAGAAATAAAAGAAAAAGTTGAAGATTTTGTTGAGAATGTTATTGAAGACATAGGAATTATTGAAAAAGAAGAAAAAATAGAAGTTGAAGAAGAATTGGATGAATTCGAACTAAGACTAAGAAGACTTGGTAAATTATAATAAAATTGGGGTTTTTTATGGGAGAATATATACCGCCATCTGCATTTTATACATTTGATCCTATTAGATATGATCCAATTTTACTTATTGAACCAATTTTATCATCAATAGGTGGAGACCATAAAGAAATTAAGAAAATAGTTCAATATTCTAATGAAATAAAAAATCTGGTTGAAGGTAAAGAAGCACCGTACGATCATTCAACTATGCTATTTCTAACTATCATGGATTGGAAAGAAGGAGGAGGCTCTCCTGAACCGCTAGATAATGGGATTGCAAGAGATAGGATTGGTAGATTCCCTAGCGATAGTGGTAATGCAATAGAGTATATTCTTGAATTTACTAGAGAGAATGAAGAGGAGATATTATTTCACGAATTATTGATAAAACTGACTAATGGTTTATCTCCTGAGAATCTTGGAGAAGAAGGGTTCAATAGAGGATTTGCCGGAATGGAACTCTTAGGATGGTTAAATAATGAAGATGTCAAACTACTTTTACAAACAATGCAAAGTGGAAAATGGGTTATAAAATCGAACGAAACGATAGATGGAGGAGTCAGAGATTCTCTACGCCACCTACAAACGTTACTAAAAGCAGCAAATAGAAGGGGATGTGGCATATTAATGAGGAGACATCATTAATCTAGAATTGATTTCCAGTTAGTCTAGAATACATATCTGAATATAACTGAGCAGTCTGGTCAATTATATCTTGAGGAAGTGCTGGTATAGGAGGCTCTTCAGTACCTTCTTCTCTAGCCTTATACAATTCATTATGGTGTCCTGTAGAAAGATAATGTCCTCTTACAAATTCTTTGGAAAGTTGAACTATCTCTCCTTCTGAATATTTCTCAGCATCCCACCAACGGTCTTCATCTAAAGTTCCGAAAGAGTCAACTAATACAGGAACCCGATTCACACCCAATGCAAACTCTTTCTTACCATCTACATGGATTAAACCTCTTTTACTAGCCTCGGATTCAATAATTTTGTCAACTTCAACTACAATTGAGAGTATTGAGTCAAATTCTTCTTCTGTTAAATTTGATATCTCTAAAGCTTCTTCTCTATCTAAAAGTCTATCAAATTTCTCGAACTTAGTTGATACTTCTAGATATGGTTCAGGTAATTTAATTCCTTCGTGCAAAACTGTACCTGGCTCAAAACCGAACTCTTCAGCAGAAGCATCGCCTCTATCATATCTTCTCCAACCAGAACCAGCAAGGTAATGTCTACAAATCACCTCAAGAGGAACGAATACATTTTCTCTATCTCTTGAGATTGCCCCAGGTTCTCTAATTACATCAAAACGACGGGCTCTAACTCGATCTGGAGCATTCATCTCAATCACATGAGTATCGCAAATACCAGCCTTCTCAACTAATTCAAACCAATAACAAGATGTTCTATTCAATGATTCTCCTTTTCTTGGAATTAAACTTGGTATTATTTGATCGAATACACTAATTTGATCAGTATATCTAAACTCAATGATATCTGGATCCTCTGTACTCCATACTTGCTTGACTTTACCATGATACAACATCTCGACCATAACTCTGTTCGATGACATTAACCCAATGAATATTACTAATGAATAATCAGTAAAAATTAGTCTTATTTCGACTGGTTTTCAGTAGCCATAATTGTGTTAGACATGAGCATTGCAATAGTCATTGGCCCCACACCTCCGGGGACAGGTGTAATGTTACCAGCGACATTAGAAGCATCTGAATCTACATCTCCTACTAATCTATAACCACTCTTTCTTGAAGAATCTTTGACACGATTAATGCCTACATCTATTACCGTAGCACCGGGTTTTATCCATTCTGATTTGACAAACTCAGGTCTACCTATCGCAGCAACAACTAAATCTGCTTCTCGACAAATATCCTGAAGATTCTTTGTTCTAGAATGTGCTATAGTTACAGTTGCATCTATACCTCTTTGAGCGAGAAGGATTGACATGGGCATACCTACAATTCGAGAACGCCCGATAACCAGTGCATTTTTTCCAGATAAATCAATATCAGATGATTCTAATATCTTCATTATTCCAGCGGGTGTACATGGAAGAAGACCTGAAGAATCACCTTGTACTAGTCGTCCTAGATTCATTTTATGAAAACCATCTACATCTTTCTGTGGAGAAATTGCGTCAGTTACCAACGATTCATTTATTCCTTCAGGAAGAGGACTCTGGACCAAGATACCATGTACTGAATTATCAGAATTTAACATATTAACTGTATCTAAAATTTCTTTCTCTGATATATCCCCATCTAAATCAATTCTAGTACTCTTTATGCCACACCTTTCACAAGCCATTTCTTTATTCCTCACATAGACATGACTCGCTGGATCATCTCCGACAATGACTACTGCAAGGTGAGGAATTATCGCTTTACTCTGTAGATTAATTATTCGATGATTTAGTTCTTCTTCAATCACACGGCCTATCTTTTTCCCATCTAAAACCGTCGCGGACATAATTGATTCGAAAGGCCCTATACACTTCACGTTGACGGAAGAGAATCTACCAAATCATGAAAGATTTATTGGAGCCCCAGGAGAGATTCGAACTCTCGGCCGTCTGATTACAAATCAGATGCTCTACCAAGCTGAGCTACTGAGGCTTGAATCGCCGAGGGCGTTTAACATTTGAACCCTACACATTGTAAAGATGAAATTATCCGGTGAATTGATGGGTAAAACCATCTACGCCAATACATGGAAGAAGATGGGGGTGATTATCTTCAGCAGAGACATGTGAAAATAAATATCATTATTTCAGGATGGGTTTGTATAATACTTGGGAGTGTACTATTATTTTCTTCTGGAGAATCTTCGCTTGTTCTTTCTTTTGCAGGTCCAATATCTGTATTGGGACTAATACTACTAATTCTGGGATTGATGTATAAAGATGAAGTCAGTATTGACCCTCAAGAGATTCTATCATGGGAGCCTGATAAAACTGAAATGCCAGACTCGGGGAGAGTGATGTACAGAGTAGACACTACACTAATTGAACCTATTAGGACATCAATATTATGTGGGAAATGCGGTAATATTTATTGGAATGAGGGAGTTAAACCGAAGAGTTTTGATTGCCCTGATTGCCTAATCACACTTTGGCATGAAGAAGAAGAATGATTATTTCATTAAGCAACCATCAAGAGTAAACGCTCTTTCGATGTTTTAGGAGGGAGCCTATGACACTCGGTAATAATGAGAAAAAAATGCTCCGGTGTATGCGTTCTAAAGAACAGCACGTTTGGACTCTTGAAGAGTTATTAGAAATCACACAATGGAAGGATCAAGTTCACGTTGCCGGTGCAGGTAAATCTCTAGATGAAAATGAATTTGTAGAAACAATTGAAAAACATATGAAATTTGTCACATTAGGTTCAGAAGGACTTAAGGCCATTGAAAATGGTTTACTCGAGGAAAGAATTTGGAATTGGATGATTTCACAAACAGAGAAGAAAAGAACAATGAGTGAATTATTCAATGCAGGTTTTGAAAGATATGAAGCAGGACCCGGAATTGGTTTGTTGAAATCAATAGGAGTATCTATTGAAAACGGAATTTTTACTTTTGATAATGAAAAAGAAATTACAGATATAATTTCTAGACGTGTTAACTTTATTGAAAAAATATCTAAAGAAAAAATGGATTTTAATAATTTAGATAAGGAATTAGTTGAACATTTCTCCGGGAGAAAGAATTTGATTCAGATTGAGGAATATATTGTAAGAGAATGGAAACTTACCAATAAAGGAAGAAATATCTCAGATAGTGAATTGGAAGAAGTTGAGCTCATTGGAGAAATTACGCCAGAATTTTTACAAAAAGAAGGTTGGGAAAATGCATCATACAAAGAATTTGATGTCAATGCAGATACCCCCATGCCAGTTGGTGGAAGACCTCATCCAATGCAATCACTAATTGAAAGAATAAGATCCGTTTTTCTAGAGATGGGTTTCTCAGAAATAGAAGGCAATTATGTTCAATCAGCAGGTTGGAATATGGATGCTCTTTTTATTCCTCAATCGCATCCAGCAAGAACTATGCAAGATACATTTTATCTAGATGAGCCAGAGAAAATAGATATTCCAGATGAAATGTTAGATCTATGGGCATCAGTTCATGAAAACGGACATGATACTGGTAGTTTGGGTTGGGGTTCAAAATTTGATAAAGAAGAAGCAAAGAAAGGACTACTGAGAACTCATACAACGGTAAACACTGTGAAATATATCGCAGAAAATCCAGTAAACCCTTCACGTGTATTTGGGATTGGAAGAGTCTTTAGACAAGAAACAATAGATAGAACACACCTGCCCGAGTTTCATCAAATCGAAGGAATTATTCATGAGCCAAATGCAAGTTTACCAATGTTAATCTCAACATTGAAGACTTTCTATTCAAAAATGGGTTATCCAGATGTTAGAGTTAGACCTGCATATTTCCCATACACTGAACCGAGTGTGGAAGTTGAGGTGTACTGGAGAGGGAAATGGTTGGAGCTTGGTGGAGCAGGAATCTTCCGTCCAGAAGTGACTGAACCACTTGGTAGTGAATGGCCAGTATGTGCATGGGGGATGGGACTAGAGAGACTAGCTATGCTAGTTCTGGAGTTAGACGATATTCGCGAACTTTACCAACCAGATTTGGAACGCCTGAGTCGGATGCCAATACTCTAAAGGAATATCTAGTGACTGTCGCAAGCATCAATATTGATATGAATATTAATCCGCTATTAGGAGGATTCTTTAACCAAGGTATGGCAATTAATCCACCTTCAGAAGACTGCCCACCAGGAGGTCCACCGCCTCCACAGCCATCAGGAGGAGGCCCTATTCCTGGACCCCAAGTTTCTCCATGTCCGGCACAAGGATCGTCATCGTCATCATCACCACTTTCATCAGATGAAGGGAGTTCTCCTGCGTAACAATTTATGAAGTAGGGGAAACCAATTCCTCCTTCTCCATTAACCATAGTAGTATGGTAATGATACATACCCTCAGGCCAATCAGGAGTGGCGCTAAATATTCCATTACAAGCATCTAATGTGCCGAGTCCTTGAACATAGTCATAGTCATCAATTCCCCCTGAACCATCAGCTCCTTCTTTGAGCCTATATGAGGAGGTCATTTCAACTACCTCACCATCATCATTCCAGCCAGTATATCCGTATATTGAATATCCATCTAATGCAAATCCTACTATCTTAGAATGTGTACTAAGGGTTCTTTGAGATTCTAAATTGTAGTCATACATTGTTTCTCCTTCTTCAGCATGCCAATGTATGCAATTAGAATCTGCATGATAATGGTAAATTCCTCCAGGTCCTGAGTGGCCATGGCAAACACCAAGGTCAACTGGTTGTTCACCATCTTCTTGCTCATAAGCGCCTTCTTCTAGAGCAACTGCATCTCCTCCAGGACCATCTTCAGGACCATAAATTGCCACACCGGTTACAGAAAAAGCAATTGTACCCCTAATTGGCGCCATAACGCAACCATCAGAAGAAACTGAAGGATTGCATTCAGGATCATCAGTTGGAGTTAATGGTATCGTGTAGGTGTCGGATTGTGCACTCGCACAACAACCTAGAGTTGATTCAAAATCATGATTAGGTAATCCATTTGTACTAATTGTGATATTGCCGTCTTCAATTATAAAACTCAAATCACACATATGGTTATCTTGCTCCTCAGTAGTATAGTCATCAACAACAGGTACTTGTTCCTCATCACAAAGTAAGGTCTTAGACCACCAACCAGAACTTCCGGTTTCTGGATCTTCGTCATACTCACAACTACCATCATCTTGTGTAGCATTACTATCATAATTCATAGCTTGAGGGTCCATACAACCCATTACTGGTTCTTCATCATATTCACAACTGCCATCATCTTCAGTAGCGTCAGAATTGTAATTATTTGCTTCTGAATCCATACAACCACTTACCGGGGCTTGGTCATATTCGCAACTGCCATCATCATTTGTAGCATTAATATTGTAATTATTTGCTTCCGAGTCTGTACAACCCATTATAGGTTCACTAACTGTAATAACAATTGTCTCTAAATCTGAAGAATCTTCCCAGGTCCCACATTCTCCTATAATTGAGATAGAGATATTGGACTCAATTTCAGAAGGGCCCCAAGAAAAATCACCATTCTCAGAAAATGGCAGATTTAGACTAAACTGGCTAGCGTCGCCATCTGACCAACCTAAATCACAAGTTCCAATATTAGGATGAATTAATGTTCCATTTATTGAAACTATATCTCCACGAATAATACTGATTTCAT
>CAXFIU010000047.1:0-10216 GCA_964003245.1 uncultured Candidatus Poseidoniales archaeon | reverse complement strand
GCATCAATCCCGTAACCATGGAGGCAATGGGTGGTTTTCTAGCAGTAGGCACTCAAATGAAAATTGAGAGGCCGGGGAAGGCTTGCGCTGTAACGCCATGTACTGAAATTGATGGCCCTACCGTATTAATGAATGATGGAGAGTTTAGAAGAATTAGAAATCTAGACGATTGGAGATTAAATGTTGCGAATGTGAAATCGATATGGGATTCTGGAGAAATTTTGATAGGTTATGGTGAATTTTTAGAAAATAATAAGAAATTGGTTCCTTCTTCTTACAACAAAGATTGGTGGGCATCAGAATTATCGGAATCCCTAGATATGCCAAATAAAGTAGTAAAGTTTGCCGAAATAATCAATAAGAACATTGAATCTTTGCCCGAAGGTTTACCATTTAATGGGGCAATAAAAAGAGGGGGCGAAGACCCCAATGAGCGAAAATGGCGGAAAAGAAATTGGATAAACTATCTTAGAGAATTAAAATTAAATTGGGAAGAAGTAAAACAAATTTCTAATGAATTTGGAACTGCAATTCCTACCCCCTGGAATTTGTGGTGGTCAGACTTACCACTGACATTTATGCCACCATTAATACAATCTATTTCCGAATCTAGAATTGAAGACGATAAGATGATAATTCCAAATGCAGTTAGTAAATGGCCTCTAGAAAACGTTGATGATTTAGAAATACCAGAACAAATATCTAGAACTAAAACTAAATGGACTATGGTTGAAAATAATGGTGTAATTAAATCTTCATTGATGACTTTGGGGATTGAACATTTTCATCACGAGGGCGATATAATAATTACAAAACATTGGGAAGCGCTTCTGGAAGGACTAGGGTTCGAAATTTATGAGAATAACATAAGAAAATCAGTCGATTCTGAATCACATATTAACGACAGAGTTACAAAAATTAATCACTCGTTGGGCCTCATTACTCGAGAAGAAGAAAGAGTAAGTAGTTTGGAAAAGGAAAGAGATTTGGCCAGAATAGAAGCAACAACTGCTGCTAGGCAATCGGGATTAAATATTGAACAGACAGAGAAAGCGGGGGAAGAAGCCGCAGCAAAAATTATTGATAATGGATCTGAAAATGAAGATGCTTTAATTAATGCAAAAATACTACTTGATGAAAACGAAGTTGAAAGAAGTTTGTGGATAGTTAGGAAAGTATCTAACCTCAGATGGGAAGATTCGGTGCCCTGCAGAATAGGAGCTAGGATGGGGCGTCCAGAAAAATCTGCTAGAAGAGAATTGAAACCATTAACTCACTCATTATATCCTATTGGCGAAAATGGAGGGATTCAGAAATTACTAATTCAAGCAGCTAATAAAGGAAGAATTAGAGTAGAAATGTCAAGGCGTATTTGTCAAGATTGTGGTAAAGAGTCTCCCAATCTTATCTGCCATAATAGAAAAGTGGAGGGTGAGGCAAAAGAATGCGGAGGGAAAACAATTGAAAGAAAGTCAAGAGGTTCTAAGTCAAGAAGGAGGAGAGGGGAAAGAACGACAGTAGACTTAGACAAATTACTAGAAGTTAAGAGGAGATCTCTTGGATTAGACAGATTGCCGTCATTTATCAAAGCACAGAAAGAGTTACTTTCTGAAGCACAAACTCCTGAGCCCATAGAGAAGGGAATATTAAGAGGTAAATTTGGAGTTTCAGTATTTAGGGATGGAACATCTAGATATGATATGATTGATGTCCCAGTAACACATTTCAAACCTAAAGAAATTAATACCTCTTGGGAAAAATTGTACGAATTAGGATATGAAAAAGATGTTTTAGGACAGGAACTAAATAGTGATGAGCAGATTTTAGAATTATTCCCTCAAGATATTATTCCTTCACTTAATGCAGAAGAACATTTGATTGCTACATGCAAGTTCGTAGATGATTTATTGACTCGATTTTACAAAATGGAGCCTTTCTACAATGTCGAAACAGTGGAAGATATTGTTGGCTCATTGGCAATAGGGCTAGCACCACATACATCAGGTGGCGTTTTGTGTAGAATAATTGGTTGGACAGCAGCATCTGCAGGATATGCTCATCCACTTTTCCACGCTGCGAAAAGAAGAAATTGTGATGGAGATGAAGACAGTATCTTGATGTTGATGGATGGGTTACTAAATTTCTCAAAACACATTTTACCATCCGGAAGAGGAGGTAGAATGGATGCTCCTCTTGTATTAACTACAAGATTAAACCCAAGTGAAATCGATAAGGAGGCTTTGAATGTTGATTGTTCGCATTATTACACAAGATCATTCTACGAGAAGACGCAGAGTCAACCACATCCGAGTGAATTGAGTAAAGAAGTTGAAACTGTAGAAACACGCTTAGGTACAATAGGAGATTTACGAGGTTATGGCTGGACACATGAGTCGGGGGATTTAGATGCAGGGCCAATAAATTCATCATATAAAACACTGAAATCAATGGAAGATAAAATGAATGGTCAATTATCAATCGGCTCCCTACTTAGAAGTGTAAGAGTAGAAAGGGTGGCATCACAAGTAATAGAATCTCACTTTTTACCTGATTTGAGAGGAAATCTTGTTGCTTTTACTAGACAAAAAGTTAGATGTGTGAAATGTGGAGAGAAATACAGAAGAATGCCTCTTGCTGGTAAATGTATTCAATCACATAAATTAGAAATTGGAGGGTTGTCTGCTAGAAGAGGCGAGGACTCTACAATGTGTGGAGGGAATGTTATACTAACAGTTACAGAAGGCGCTGTCAGAAAATATATCAAAGTAACCGAAGGAATCATTGAAAATTATGGAGTAGGTATGTATACTGAACAAAGAGTGAAATGGTTAACTGATAGTGCAGATTCTTTATTCAATAATGATAGAGTTACAGTAATGACTTTAACGGATTTTCTATGATTAATATTTGATTCCAATTATAGATAAAATCTTGGCCATCCATTGAAGTTTGATTAATTTCTCTTTGGGATTAGTTGCACCGGACCATTTGCCAACTAAATCAGTACGAGTTCCTAACAATAAAATTCTTTCAAGGGGAACGCCCAGAGCTATCAAAAAGCAAATCGCTCTATCTCCATCTGTAAATCCTCCAGGATTATACATTCCGTCTATCTTTGATGGTGTTTGATGGGTTAGCACAATTCTTGGAGGGTTTTGTACATTAACTGCCACTTGTAAAAGATTTCTCCAAGATGAGATGTTATCTCCATGCGCATGTAAAATTACCGGGATGCTTCGCCTTACAGCTTCAATTGTGCCATCTCCTCCGTCTGCATCACTAACAATACAGACTAGTCTTGACCAAGCTCGTTCGGAAATAGACTCAGGTAACGATGAAAGTACCCCTACTGCACCATCGGCTGCGACAAACAAAGTAGGACTTTCTAACATAGATATTATCTCTGATTCTTCTACTGCAGCGCCTAATACTGCTATTTTTGTTTCTCTTAGTACTAACCTTCTTCGGAGATTAGCTATAGTTACAGATCTTTGTGGTCTAGTCCAAACTCCAATTGTAGTACTCTCAACTGTTGACAAGAGTTGAGTAGCACTTTCAATATCGGATTCTATATCCCAATCAAAAAAATTACGCACATCGTCTTGCAACTTGATTAACTTATCATCAAGTGGAAGAAGGTCAATTTCTATGGACATTTGGGTACAACTCCAGTGGAAGGGGTCGGTGAGTATTGAAGAACCCTCGTCGTTCATGGACATAATGTGCCGATGCCCCTAACTAAACCAAGCATCGAAAATGATGCTTTGATGGCAAGATATCCTTTCTTACCTCAAGGCAATGGTTTCATAAAAATAGTTCTTGAAAAAAATGGAATAACGGTCAATGATTTAATCGAAGAGCCTTGGCTAGAAGAAGTACGTGCAAGAGGTAGAGTAAGACTTCTTGAATCGGTTATGCACAAAGAAGGAGTTGATTCTGCAACAACAATTGATTTATCATCTGACTTAGGAAAGATGACTGAATCGCTATCATTCCTATATGCAATGCTTGTTGTTTGTGCTTCATTCAATGAAAGACTCTTGGCGAGATGGGTTGAAGGTGAAGCAAGTAGGGCTGACCAACTATTTGGAATGGATAAAGAAAATTTTATTCTGTTGGCAAAATCATATATTTCTGACATAAAAGAAGTGCCAGATAAATTTGGAAGAAAAGTAACTTATTGGATACCAATGAGTGATTTCATAGAACTTTGTCCGCGTATATCTGGTAATTATTGGAGATTAATCAATCGCCCTGTTGAAAACGGTTGGGTCTGTATGAATTCAGGAGCTGGGGAAACAAGTCAACAAAGAGCTGCTAGATTAATCAAAGAAAGAATTCGTGAAGATTTGACAAATAGTTGCTTAGAGAGGATGAATAAAATGGATGATTCATTTGCTGAATTGTTTTCTGATCCTGTAGAAAGAGTCAGTAAATTATTGTCTGAACAAGTAAAGGAAGAGATGCCTATGACTGCAGCAATTAGGGAAGACTGGCCTCCTTGTTTTGAATCGGCAGTAGCTGAATTGAGTCAAGGAATAAATGTAAATCATACTGGTCGGCTTTTCCTAGCATCTATGTCACTATCGATGGGACTATCGCAAGAACAAACTTGTGGGTTTTTCATAAATGCACCCGACTACAGTGCTGATACAACAAGCTACCAAATAAATCAGATTTTTGAACGGAAATATACTCCTCATGGCTGTGCGGCATTGAAAACTAGTGCAAGATGTCCAGTTTCTCCAGGAGATGATCGGCTCTGTGACCAAGAATGGTTAACGCACCCATTGAAGTATCTCAAAGCCAAACAAAGGCGGAGGTTTCAAGATGGCGGAGGAGTGGTGACTTTAGAGAAAAATGATGAAAAGTCTCACAAGGAAGACAATTCTTCATAGGTGTCTTTAGTTAAGGCTCATTCAACGGAGGTCGGTCGGATGGTCAGAACATTAGTTCTAACAGTTGATAGAGACAACGACCTTGGCGTAAAAGCAGCAATTAGAGGGCCAGTGCTTGGGAGAAAACCGACTATTACTGCGGCTATCAAACTTGGAATTGCTGATCCTGAAGAGTCAGATACTAATGCAATCCTAGGTGCATTGCATCATTATGATAGGATAATGGAAAATATAGATCCTAATGATGAGGTTGAAGTTGCAATACTCACCGGTGATGTACGTGTAGGTCCTAGAAGTGATAGAGCAATTGCTAGTCAATTGGATGAAGTGATTAAAGAGTTTCAACCTGATGTGGCTATTCTAGTAACAGATGGGGCTGACGATGAAGCATCAATGCCAATAATTACTTCTAGAATCCGAGTCGAACATCTAGAAAAAATAATTGTGAGACAGTCTAAAGGTATTGAGTCAACATATTATTACATAGCAAAGGCAATTGATGATCCACGCTGGAGAGCAAAATTATTGGTACCGATTTCTATATTCTTAATGATTATTGGACTGGGGTTGATATTGCCAAATGGCAGAATTCTAATAGGAGTAATGCCATTATTAGTTGGGGTTTGGATTCTTTCTAAAGGCCTAGGTTGGGAAGAACAGTTAGAAAGACTAATGGTAGATTTACGAGATAGTGCACAAAAAGGAATCTTTTCTTCGATGCTGTGGGCGATGTCTATTTTCTCTGTGTTTTTAGCTGGAATAACTATGTTCCAAGTTTTCTCCGATACAGAACAATTTGGTGGATCTTCTGATGCTCTAATATGGTCAAATGCAATTCAAGATGCTTTGACGTGGTTAGTCGTATCTGTATTCACATTTGCACTTGCTATTGGAATAGTTAGATGGGGAGAGGGAACTTATACTGGAAGATCAATCATTCTATTGGGAAGAGGTGCAATAGTCTACACAATAGCAGAAGCTTCTCTAACCGTATTAATTAAAATTCTAGAAGGGCAGTCGTATATTGTAAGCTTTGAAACGGTATCAAATGATTGGGATCTACCATTATTTACATTGGTATTATATTATTTGTTGAAGACAGCTGTTGAATCTATTACTAAAGAAGAAGAAAATATCTCAAATAATAAGTTCTGGGGAGTATAATTACTTCTCAAATACTGACTCTATTCGACATGAGGGGCACATTACTTTAATTGGCCTTATTGGAGGAATTCCAATGCCGACATTACAATGTGGGCATAAAATTGCTTGATTAGCATTGGATTGCCTTTCTTTGGCATCTTTACTTGGATCATATGTAAATCTATATCTATGAGCATCACTAATAAAATCGGGAGAGTCTTCGGATGAATCATCAGAGAGGATAAAATGGGATTGTTTTTCTGGCACATCAAATTCTAATTTAGATTGCGGAGAATTTATTCCTTGTTCAAAATCTCTAATCTCATTTTCAATATCAGTAATAGAAAGACCTAATTCTCTAGAAATGCGATCAATCGTTAATTTTCTTTCGTAATCGTCCATACCAATAAATTGCTGTAACATTGTAGCTGGAATTTTCATATTAAGCACCTTTATTTGATAATGATATTCTCTGAGATAAACATTAACTGATCATTATTTTGATTTTTTGAGAAATTGCTTAACAATCTCTCCTTCGGCCTTTACCAACTGTTCAGCAACTGTCGATTTGGAGAGACCTAATTTAACTGCTAAATCTCTGATAGAGGTTTTCTTGGGGACTTCGTACCAACCACTATTATGTGCTAATTTCACTATTTTGTGTTGCTGTAAAGTTGTTGTGGTATTAGAAATGCCATCGGAATTTCTAGCTCTGACAATTCTTTCTACAGGCATCTGATTCTGAATTGAGTTAAGCACGTTAACCATAGATGATTGTCTTCCAGATAACTGGATAACCAAACCTGATGATGTTAAATTGGTGCCTGAAAGAATACATAAATCATTATTCGTGAAAAAATTACCTATTAACTTAGAATTAAGTTCCAAGATTAACAAATGGTGTGTCAAATAGTCAGAAGCCCACTCTTCTAAAATTTCTATTACTGTGATTCCTTCTATACTATAACCAGGTTGTGGGCATTGAGAATCTATAGTAATACATTCGACCATAATTCTCAAATTATCATTAATTATTCCAAGACTTCCTCTGTAATCCCAACTAACTGACTCGAGAGCTTTCTTGATACGATTATCATGAAGGATTGAAGATGGTGAACATTCAATCCGGACCGCTCGCATGGTGGTTTGCCTCATACTCGAGTAGCCCCCAAAGGTTAAGAAAATAATTGATAAATGATTTTCTAACTTTCCTCTGAGAATTGGTTCTCGTTTTGTACAATTGCACGTGCTACTTCAGGAGAATATCCTACTTGTTTCAGATCATTCATTCTCTTTTCCGAATCATCCTCTTTCCAAACACCTTTGTTGTGCCTTTCTATTATCTCATCTGTATAGTCAGGCGCTATTGGAGATCTTCGACTCCTTTGTACTAAAACTAAACCGGATAATAAAACGATTATAATGCTAAAAATACTAGCATTAATAACAGAACTGGAGGATAATAATTGAGTTATACTCATTTCGACATTAGTATCTTCAATAGAATCCATACAACCATCACGATCTGCATCGGTTTTCTTATTCGAAATCCAATTGACTAGACCGTTAGGGCAATTGTCTCTAGAATCAGGGATGCCGTCTCCATCGTCATCATCGTCTTCGATGTCATCTATGCAACCATCATTATCAATATCTAGACCACTGGAAATACTATTAGGACAATTGTCGAAACTATCTAAAACACCGTCGTTATCATCATCTGCATCCTCATAATCATCATGACAACCGTCCTGATCGACATCTTCTAATATCGTTGAAACCCAATCAGATGTAGGATTATCTTGACAATTGTCTAGGCCATTTTCTATCCCGTCATTATCGATATCCATATCTTCAGAATCATCCAGACAACCGTCATCATCTAGATCTCCATCGGAGCCTCCATGATTAGAATTCATATCACTTTTAACACAATTATCTTCAGTATCTAAGAATCCATCATTGTCGTCATCAAGATCTTCTAGATAATCATTACATCCATCAGAATCCCAGTCATTCAATGCAGTAGATACCCAACCAGATAAGCCCATGGAACATTGATCTAAAGTATCTGGTACTCCATCATTATCTCTGTCGTCATCTTCAGTTGAGTCGTGGCAACCATCTCCATCTTGATCAGTAGCTGGACTAGAAATCCATAAAACTAGGCCTTGAGGACAATTGTCTTCTCTATCGCTAATTCCATCATTATCATCATCATCATCTTCAAATGTATCATGACAACCATCATTATCATGATCAAAATATAGATCATCCCACGAAGAGTATCCAGATGGACATGCATCATTCGCATCTAAAAATGGGTCATTATCATCATTATCATCCTCATCAGCATCTCGGCATCCGTCTCCATCATTATCTTCAGATAAACCAGCCCAATATTGTGCTCCGGAAGGGCACAAGTCTTCACTATTCAATACACCATCACCATCTAAGTCTAAGTCCTCAGTTATATCGTCACAGCCATCATTGTCATCATCTAATATTTCTCCAATTGTACCTATTGGGCATAAATCATCACCATCAAGATAGCCATCATTGTCATCATCTAAGTCTTCTGATGAGTCTCTACAACCATCGCTATCATAATCGTTAAGCATAGAAGATTGCCAATTTGACTCTCCGAATTGGCAAAGATCGTGCTCATCAATTATTCCATCGTTGTCATCATCATCCCAGTCCTGATTATTGATCAGATTGACCTGAATTAATTTTGTAACAATAGCTTCTTCTTTGGTTGAAGACTGTACTGAAATTGTCAATAAGAATTCTTGGTCTTCGTTAACCTGTGCTAATGTGGGGGCGCGAATAAATAAATCAAAATTATTCATTTGATTCTCAATTAGAGTTGTGGTATGTTGATAATTGCCTGCAAAACCTGCATCAATGAACCAATTTTCTGGAGTTCCTTGGACATCAATAATTACTATATCAGATTCTCCTGGCAACTGTATCGCATTAATTTGATAATTGGTGTTGAATGATTCGGAAGGTAAGAAGCTCAGTTCATCAGGGGTTGCACTAATTTCTACATTCCAGACATTTTCTGACCAAAGACATACCTCCCATTTTTCTTCTTCTTGGGATGTATCAAGACAATCATCTGTTGTCCAAATAATGTCACGATTTGGCCAATCGAAGTTAACTATCGGTTGAGACGATGATTGCACATTATTGCCAAAAATTCCCATTAAGTTGTCTGAGCTAGAGGCAATAATTCTGGTGTTGATAACGCCATAAGCTTCAGTCAATGTTTGACCTACTGGAAGTTCACCATCACTATTTAATTGTGGAGAATTAATTCTTGTCCACCTTAATTCAACTCTTTCCTCATCAGTGATTTCGTTCTCTAAGGATTCAAACCAGGTAATATGAACTGAACCATCATTATCAAAATCAACTCTTGGATTTGCACCATATGTCATATCTGATCCTGGAACTGCTGAGTTAGTAACAACGGCTACTTGACTCAAATCTAGACCGTCATGCTCACCATCAAGTATTCCTTTCTTGCTCAAATCAATCTGCATATAATGTAGTTGAGAAGGAACATCCTGACCTGGCATGGAATCGCGTCCATCCACCCATACAACATGGATATTTCCTTCGTCGTCAACATTAACTTCTGGATTTACCGACCAGCCATATCCATTAGTTAGACGAGTGTCGTTAACTAATACAAAGTGCCCTATTGTACTCCAGCCGAGGCCATCTTGCCAGACATAATCCAGACCGGGTCCGATATCTTCAATATACTCGCCAGTATCTTCATCGACACTAATCGCAGGCATTCCGGCAGTCCATCCACTTCTTGGTGAATTGAGAAGTGAATACGGATTTAAGACGGTCATGAAAGTCTCAGTCGAGCCGCTCCCAGTAGTTAGAGATACAATCTCATTCACTAGAGCATTCAATTCTTCAGTATAATTTGCAACTGGAATAACCACATCATCTATCCAAGCAGCATCAAGTCCGGAACTGACGCTTCCATCTTTCACGTACTTCCACATCAAAGTGTGTTGACCAAGGGATATAGGGGTTGTAAAATTACCACTTTGGGAACCCGACCATTGAGCGATTTGAATTCCATCAATATAGAACTTCAAGAAATCATAATTTGATTCTGATGAGACATTATATGAAAATGATACAGC
>CAXFIU010000046.1:0-10668 GCA_964003245.1 uncultured Candidatus Poseidoniales archaeon | reverse complement strand
TAAACTTCTTGAGAATAATTTACTAAATCTAATTTGTTTACTGCCAATAATACTTTTTTGACGCCGACCATCGATACAATGAATGAATGTCTTCTTGTTTGTGTGAGGACTCCTTGTTCTGCATCGATTAGAATGATGGCTACATCAGCGGTTGATGCTCCTGTTGCCATATTTCTAGTATATTCTTCATGCCCAGGTGTATCTGCCACGATATATTTCCTCTTGTCAGTAGAAAAGAATCTGTACGCCACATCAATTGTAATTCCTTGTTCTCTCTCTGCAGCAAGGCCGTCTACTAATAATGCGAAATCGATTTCGTTTCCTTGGGTTCCTATTTTTTTGGAGTCGCTTTTTAATTCGGATAATTGGTCGTCAAAAAGCATCTGCGACTCATACAGCATACGCCCTATTAGTGTCGATTTGCCGTCATCAACAGATCCGCAAGTAATGAAGCGGAGTAGGCTTTTTTCTTCGTGCGACTTCAGATAAGAGTCGATGTCTTTGGATATTAATTCGCTAATGTGAGCCATTAGAAATACCCCTCTTGTTTCTTTTTTTCCATGGATGCATGGGAGTCGTGATCAATGGTCCTACCTTGTCTTTCTGAGGTTGTAGTAAGAAGCATTTCTTGGATAATTTCCGGCAATGTGTTAGCTTCGGATTCTACTGCCCCTGTTAACGGATAGCACCCCAAAGTTCGAAATCTAACACTTTTCATCATTGGTTTTTCTCCTTCATTTAAAGGAATCCTTTCATCATCTACTAATATCAAAATTCCATCTCTTTCGACCACTGGTCTTTCCTTAGAGAAATATAATGGCACAATTGGTATTTTTTCTAAATGAATATATTGCCATATATCTAATTCTGTCCAATTTGATAATGGGAAAACTCGTATAGATTCTCCTTTATTTTTTCGTGAATTATACAAATTCCAAAGTTCCGGCCTCTGATTTTTTGGGTCCCACCGGTGCTTGGATGTTCTGAATGAAAAGATTCTTTCTTTTGCTCTTGATTTTTCTTCGTCCCTTCTTGCTCCGCCGAATGCAACATCAAACTGGTGATTGTCTAACGCCTGTTTTAGCCCTTCTGTTTTCATCACATCAGTATGTTTTGAAGATCCGTGAATAAACGGATTCATTCCCATTTCTTTTCCATCCGGATTAATATGGACAATTAAATCTACACCCAAATCTTTTGCTGTTTTGTCTCTAAAATCAATCATTTCTGAAAATTTCCACATAGTATCAATGTGCATTATCGGGAATGGGATGTTACCGGGATGGAATGCCTTTCTAGCCAAATGAAGCATTACCGAAGAGTCTTTTCCAACAGAATATAACATTACTGGATTTTCCGCTTCAGCGACCACCTCTCTCATAATATGGATGGCTTCTGCCTCCAAAGCGTCGAGGTGGGACATGTGTTTGCGTAAGACAAGGTCTATTTCACATCGACGGGTTTTGGTCTGTTTTGATTAATCGGAAAAAATGCATAAAATCATTTAATTTACTGTAATTTGACCCAATCTTCGGTCCAACGATTATCTGCAGCTACAAGGAAATATGGATTCAATACATTTTCAACTAAATCATAATCAAGATTTTTTCCTGATGGTCCGACGACAATTCCTCCTGCCCCTGAAACTACTGCATGGGCGGCTGCTATATCCCAACAAGATGTTGGTCCGAATCTTGGGTACAAATCGGCCGAGCCTTCTGCGACTATGCACGCTTTCAAAGAAGAACCCATTCTAACTAGGTCATAATGCCCCAACTTTTGAGCAAATAACTCGTCTTTTTCGCCTCTGTGTGACCCACTGGCTACTAATCTTACAGGAAGAGGGGGGGATGAGGGGTTTACCATCATCAAACCTGTACCGTCTGGCCCTCTGCGTTCAGAAGGAGCTATTGCTCCGCCGGACCAAGTTGTTTTACTGACTGGTGCGTGGACTACACCAAAAATAGGAGACCATCTGTTTTTTTTTCGGGTCATTAATGCTATATTTACTGTAAACATTCCATTTCTTTTGATAAATTCTTTTGTCCCATCTAATGGGTCTACCAGCCAACAAGTATCAGAAGAAAGGGGGTCGCCTTCGTTTCCTTCCTCTGATACGATAGGTGTGTCATCTATTTTTTTTAATTCGTCGACAATGATGTTGTGCGCTGCTAAGTCTGCTTCGGTTAAGGGAGAGTTGTCTCCCTTCTGTTCAATTCTTATATTTCCAGACTTGTTATAGATCTCAATTATTGCTTCGCCCGCTAACTCAGCGATTTGAATTATCTTTTCGATATCCAAAGCTATCTCTCCAATATCTTAGAAATCTTGCATTTCTTTGGCAGCTTCTTCCAATTTTTCTCTCGCTTCGGATGAGAGGTGGAATAAATATGGATCTTCGTCACCCACTATTTCTTTCCAAGATGACATTGTTCTCGCCCATATTTCTTGCTCCGAATTCCATTCTAGCCATCTGTCAACAAAGTCACAATGACGGTTGATATCTTCGTCGTCTTCGGATAATTTGCGTAAAATAGTATTAGTTTGAGCCAATAACATACCAAAAGGGGCGTTTACTTTGTATGTTGTGAATGGATTTCTTTCCTGGACAACCGTTAGATGTTCTCTCCAAAGTCCAAGAAATACGTCATACACCCATCCGATAATCAATACTACGAAGAGTACGGATAGGGCAATTGCTCCAAGGCCCCAATATGTCATTGGTACCGCTAACATTTCGGTGTCTGATTCAAACCTCCAACTGACATAAGGCCACATCAACAAAGTCAATGTTGTAATCCAAAAACCCATAGAAATCAGGGTTTGGCTTTGCTGAATGCGCCAGTACTGACGCATGAAAGTTTTCTTCAACATGACACACCCTAGGGCCTATCTGATTTCACCGTTACGCGTTAAAGTTGATTATTTGTCACGAAAATGAGATACTACAACTGGTGCAGAAGATTCGGATGGATCAATAGTGTTAATCGAAGCGATTGTAATATACCTTCTTTTGGCGCCGTGGCGGCTACCAAAATTTGAGTATACTTTTTCTCTAACTTGGTCTTCATTTTCCGCGACTAAATCTATACAAAACTTTTGATTTGTCTTTCCTTGGCGGACTGACCCGTCTATCCGGTATGCTTGCATATTGCGGCCGAACTTCGACTTTGATATAAAAGCCACGAAAACGGCGGAGACGATAATATTCAAATTTCGATATATATTCATCTAGTTTTACTCAAGGTTCAAGAACGTGTTAGTTGCGATGTTTATCGATTATTGATGAGTACTCCCTCGGCTGTCGATGCTTCATCGGAACAAGATGAAGGAACATTGGAAGAACGACTGGCGAAAATCTCGCATGAAAAACTAGTTCAGGAAGTTATTTCCGTCTGGAACGAAGCAATGAAAATGGAGCAGGAATTGGTGATCTCAAGGCAACGGGCGCGCGCATTGGAATTGGAATTAGAGGCAATCGATTTGGAACAAGGAGATGCCCCGTCTGTTTCAGATCTTGAAGAACAGTTGCGTGTAATGAAAATCCGATATAGCCAGTTGGAGAATAAATTAGAAAATGAAAAAATAAGAAGAATAGATGGGGGCGGCATTTCAGAAGGACGTTCGCAGGAGCTGCAAGATGAGAATGCTAGATTGCTCAAAGTAGAAGAAGAGCAAATGATTTTAATTTTAGATATGGAAGCACAAATAGACCGTTTGCTGGCTACAATTAAAGATAGTTAATCATTCATTTTTGAAATGAAATCTGTTAACACGTTCTGCAAAGTATTGGCATTGTCAAAAGATTCTGTCAAATTACCGGTAATTATCCAATCTGCTCCTGCGTCGGATGCAGCTTTTGCGGTTTCTCCGTCTCTAATTCCTCCTCCAACGATAATTGTCAGATTACATGAATCTCTGGCGGCTTTAATTAGATCGGGAGATACGGGTGTTTGGGCGCCACTTCCTGCTTCAAGATAGATTATTCTGAATCCGTAATATTCTGCTGTTGTTGCGTATGCAGAAATTCTTTCTGTTTCGGATGGCCGGATTAGATCTGCTTGGCCTACTTCTCCTGCTTTACCTCCGGGTTCACAAATAATATACCCCATTGGCAATGGTGAAATTCCAGCTTTTTTAATGAATAATGAGCCTGCAACTTGTTCTTCGATTAAGAATCTAGGCGATTTGCTATTCATTAGCATCATGAAAGTGATTGCGTCTGCAGCAGGCGAAAGTGCAGCTGCCCCCTGTGGAAATAATACCACTGGGACTTTCCAATTTCTTTCTTCTGAAAAATCTGAGTCTTGAGACGAGGCCCAAGTTACCAACTCTAATGCTTCTTGGATTGCAACTACGGTATTGTTTACATTGTCCATATCTGTGTCACTTGAGCCCCCGACTAGGATCATTTTGCTCCCTGCTGCGACCGCTGCCATTGCTCTTTTGGCAGCAGTTTCCGGAGTTTGGTCTGCAGGATCTATCAAAATGGCGTGCCTTGTGCTTTTTGTCTTGTCACAAACATGTTCCAATGTCTGACTCTCCACTCCGCCCATATTAGTCCCTGAATGCATCAAGCATCTAATATTTTACAAAGATTTATTCAGATAAAGAAGATTCTGCGGTATTGATTCCTAAATTGACTCTACCAATTAATGCGGTGCGAGGATCGGGGCCGCGCCACTGCATTTTTTGTATCAAATTGTCACCAATATTTTCATTTTTACTCCATATTTCTATGGTCTGGTCCGGCCTGATTCCAAAAATATCTATATTTGTTTTTGAAACTGTTACGCCCCCGTACCATAATTCGTTGGAATTATGGGCTCTAAAATCAATTATTCTATCAAATTTCATTTTTCCCATTCCTAAATATCCTGCTCCATAGAAATTGATTTGGTCATCTTCTATGCCCTTTACTATAGATTTCAAATGTAAATTAGCTCCTCTCTCCGCGAGAGAAATTGAGAGAGATTTTACAAACCAAGAGTATCTAACTGCTGTAGAGTTTTCTTTCGGATGTTGATTAAATAAATTACCTGCCCACTTAATTGGAATTATCGGCCATTCGGAAAAAATCCCTGGCTCCTCTCCGTACATTCCAGATTCTGCCTTTTCATCGAATACATGAAGTTCTAAATTGGGATTTATGTCAAATAGCCTATGGCCACATGCGAATACTTCTATTCCCGAACCAATGATAGCGATTTTCATAATATCTTCTCATTGTAATTTTAATTAATTTAAATTTTCAAGTGCTTTTAATGCGGTATTAACATGGATTGCAGTCCCTAAAGATAGGGCTTCTTCATCTACTTTGAACATAGGGTGATGTACGTCATAGACAGCGTCTATGTCGGGATTTCCTACTCCTAGGAAAGAAAAACAACCAGGTATTTCTTCTGTGTAATATGCAAAATCTTCTCCGCCCATAATTGGATCGGGCATTTCTATAAGATTTTCTTCTCCGAGGATTTCTGTTGCTGCTGATTTTCCTAATTCCCAGCATTCTGCATCGTTTATTGTGGGGGGATAATCGTTGCCAGGGAAGGAAACTTCAGCTTCACAGCGATTAGCTTCTGCTATCGATTGCGCTACTTCTTTGACCCGTTTTTGTAATTTTGATACCCCCTCAACAGTTAACGATCTGATAGTTCCTTGTAACTCCATAGTGGAAGGAATAACATTGAATGCGCTGCCGGCATTTGCCATCGTGATACTGATTACCCCTGGTTCTAAGGGGCTTAGTTCTCGGGACACTAAAGTTTGAAGTTCGACTACTATCTTTGATCCTGTGACTACTGGGTCGTTTGTATGGTGGGGTGCGGCTGCATGGCCTCCTTTGCCCTTAACTATAATTTTGATAGATGATGTTGCGGCTAAAAGAGTTCCTTCTTTGGACGCTAATGTGCCTACGGGAATTGTCCCTGCAACGTGCAGTGCAAAAATTTGTTGTACCTTGGGCTCCAACAATACGCCTTGTTCTCTCATCATTTTACCTCCTGCACCTCCTTCTTCTGCGGGTTGAAAAATTAATTTGATTGTTCCATTTATTTTATCTTCATTTTCTTTCAATACTCTTGCCGCGCCGAGAAGCATAGCCGTATGGCAATCGTGCCCACATGCATGCATTTTACCATCGATCTCGCTTTTGAAATCTATATCGGTTTCTTCGTGTATCGGTAAAGCGTCCATATCTGCTCTCAGTGCTATACAGGGGCCGTCGCCATTTCCTATCGTACCAACGACTCCAGTTATTGCAATGTCTTTTTTGTATGGAATTTTTAAATCCTTCAAAGTATTTTGGACTAGTTTGCTTGTTTCAAATTCTTCGTACATCAGCTCTGGGTGACGGTGTATTGTTCTTCTTTTTTCTACAATCCACTGCTGTATTCCTTTAGATTGGGTGGCTATCTCACTGATTTCCATATATGTACTGAGGAGATGTTTCATTATTATAATGATGTTAATTAGGAAATGGCGAATAATGAATAAAGATTAGTTTGGCCTTTCTTTAAGCCATTTTTACTATTGAAAGAGCGTGTACAGGGCAAAAGGGGATACAAAAATTACAGTGAGTACAAGAGGGTTCGTCGACTACAGCTAACAAATTATCTAACACTAAAGCATTCACTGGGCATAAAGATACACAAGCCGCACAACCAAAACATCGATCATTGTCGATAACAAATTCGGAATCTGGTATCCTTGGCACGATTCAACTGAAGAGGTTTTAGTTCTGAACATATCCCCCGAACCCCTTTGTTTCCACTGGAAGAGATAAAAGAAAGATTTCAATAATTTTTAATGATAAATTCAATTGATTTCAATATACAATCTTACTATAAAATCGAAAAGACATAAACATTTTGAAACCCCTGCAAAAAATTAGACACCAATTGGATATTTCTACTGGAAATATAGGGGATGGACTTCCAAAGACCTCATGGTGCTTAACACAGTCGGAAAACTATGGTGCTATACACCCCCGGACAATCTTCAGGTTATCCCAAGACTGAAGTTAAAGAAGGGATCCGATTTCATTTTTTAGGTGGTGGTAACGAAGTTGGTAATGTTGGTTGCGTAATTGAAGATAACACGGGAACCCGAATCTTAATCGATTATGGTCTAGCACCGACAAGACCTCCCAAATACCCCGATCAATGTCCACCAATTACTGATGCAATCATCACACATAGCCACATAGATCATATCGGAATGGTCCCCTGGTTAACCCAGTTTAATAATGTCAGATTTCATGGTACAAGCTTGACTTCTGCAGTTTCTGAAATAATGTGGAGAGATACTTACAAAGTTTCGAAAATAGAAGGATATCCTCTTACATGGGACAAAAGGGATTTAGAATATGCTCTTGAGTCTTGGATAACACACGATTATGGCGAATGGTTCACCATTGGAGCGTGGAAATGTAGACTACATCGAGCAGGGCATATGCCAGGCGCAGCAATGATAGAAATAGAAACACCAACACATCGGATATTGTGGTCAGGAGATCTTGATACAAGAGATAGCCCCAATACAACGGGCGCAGAACCAATAAAATGTGACATTCTTTGTTTAGAAGCGACATATGGGGGAAAGACACACCCTGACAGACTCGAAGAGGAAGCTAGATTCGTCACCGAAGTCAAAAAAATAGTAGAAAGAGGAGGGGTTGCATTGATCCCCGCTTTTGCATCGGGCCGAGGCCAAGATATTCTTCGTATATTATACAGAGAAGCGCCTCATCTTAATGTTCATTATGATGGAATGGGAACAAGATTAACCAGAAAATGGTTCGAAAATCCAGAACACATCAAAGATCTAGAAACATTCGAAAAGGTTTGGAAATGGACTAGAAAAGTCTCCAGCAAATCCGATCGGAAAAAGGCATTACAGGCCGATGTCATTGTCACAACCAGTGGAATGTTAGATGGCGGCCCCGCACTTTGGTATCTAAACCGGTTACGAACAGATCTTTCAAATGGTATTTTATTAACTGGCTATCAAGCGGAAAATTCCGGAGGAAGAAAATTGTTAGAAGAAGGAAAAATCAACATTTTTGGAAACCTTACTAAGATAGATTTAGGCGTCATGCAGTTTCAATTATCCAATCACGCTGGCCATGTTGAATTATGTAATTTTGCAAAGATTTGTGATCCTAAAAATATGATTTTATTCCATGCTCCAGAAGAAAGTAGAAATGTTATTTTTTCCGAATTAGGAAAAAAAATAGAAATTCATTTACCTGTTAATGGCACCCCAATCCACATAAATTCGTGAATCAGGTGCTCCGAACAATTCATAGGCCTCATGTCTAATGGAAAAGTATCTGGACAGATGTCTGGGATGAATGAAAAACAGGAGATGAAAAAAAATATGGACGCATTAGACAAACAATTTGGAATAACAGAAGCGGGCAGTACCGTGAATGGTGAACTTAGAGCAGGAATGACAACATTCCTGACTATGGCATACATTCTCGTAGTCAACCCATCGATGTTGAGTAACTTCGGACAAACGGGAATACCCTTTGACGATGCATTATTCGCAACGGCCGTAGCCGCCTTTATCGGCTGCTTGGTAATGGGACTTTGGGCTAACTTACCGTTCGCATTAGCACCAGGAATGGGGCTCAATGCCTACTTCACATTCGCTGTAGTTGGCGCAATGGGTGTAGCTTGGGACGTAGCTCTTGCTGCAGTATTGGTTGAGGGTGTAATCTTCATGATAATGTCTCTACCTCAAGTAGGATGGAGAACTGCAATGATAAATGCAATCCCAACCGATCTGAAAATCGCTACAGGAGCAGGTATCGGAATGTTCCTTGCTATTATCGGATTAAGAGAAATGGGTTGGATTCAAGATGACGGTGCAACACTGGTAAACCTAGCAACAACAGAATCATTTGGATATGATCACGGTGCATTAATTTCAATGGTGGCATTAATTGCAATTGCAGTAATGATGGCCCGAGGAATAAAAGGCGCAATAATTTATGGAATTGCAGGAGCATCAGTATATGGCTGGGCAGTAGAAGCTTACGACCCATACAATGATTTCTTGGCAGGAGGGGCAGGTTGGGCATCACCAACCGCACAATGGCCATCTGCAGATTTCGGTTTTGTTGGAATGCCGGAAGAAACAATGGGTGCAGCATTAAGTGCATTAGGTGACGTAGGCTCTGCAGACGGAACCACAATGGGCGCATTCTTGTTAGTAATGATTACTTTCTTATTCGTTGATATCTTTGACACTGCTGGTACTCTTTACTCTGTAGGACGCCAAGCAGGATATGTTGACGAAAACGATCAACTAATGAACTCAGACGAGGCTTTCATGTCTGATGCAGCGGCAACAATTGTGGGTGCATTAACTGGAACAAGCACAACAACCACTTACATTGAATCAGTTGCAGGTGTTGAAGACGGTGGAAAGACCGGTCTAACTGCAGTTACAGTGGGTGTTTTGATGCTTACAGGTTTGTTCTTTTCAAACATATTCCAAGCAATCCCTACCTTTGCAGCAGCATGCGCACTAGTAGTAATTGGAGCTATGATGATGAGACAAGCAGCAGACATCGATTGGAACAACGGAGAAGTAGCGTTGCCTGCTTTCCTAACAATGGTCATGATGCCATTCACTTATTCCATTGCAGATGGTATAGCATGGGGTGTAATCTCATACGTTGCTATCAAAGCAGGAATGGGCAAGTTCGATGAAATCAACAAGATCATGGGTACTCTTGCAATACTCATGATAATGTTCTACCTTGGTCCTGGCGACACATCAACATTCGATTGGATCTTTGAGACAATCGGATTGAACGATTGAGTAGAATAACGTAAAAGGAACTCTCGGGCCCTTTGGGCCCGGGAGCCTCCTCTCAAAAGGTGCTATAGATGTCAATTTTTGATAAAGAAATAACACAAAAACTTCAACAACAAATCCGAACAATTCCGAACTTCCCTATAGAAGGGATAATGTTCAGAGACATAACTCCTTTACTTAATTCAGGAGAATATTTGAACATGGTTACCAACATGTTTGTAGATATTTGCAATCATTATGGCTGGACTCCAGATTACATTGTCGGACCAGAAGCTCGCGGCTTCATTTTTGGTCCATTATTGGCTGCTAAATTAGGAATTGGATTCATACCAGTCAGAAAACCTGGGAAATTGCCTTCTTCGACTATACAAATAGAATATTCTTTGGAATACGGCTCTAATATTTTAGAGATGCATGACGACGCCATATCTGAAGGCTCCAAAATCATCATCATCGACGATCTGCTTGCAACAGGGGGCACCGTAGATGCGTGCGTTAAATTATGCCAGCAACAAGGCGCAGAAGTAATCGGCAATTTATTTGTCATAGAACTTGAAGGCCTGGGGGCAAGAGATAAATTGTCCCCAATTCCTTGCGAATCACTATTATTGTATCCTGCTTAGTCAAAGAAAAAAGAAACCATACGCCCGATTCTTTCAAAGAGTCCCCCGAGTTGCCAATAGAGGATAGTCATGGCAGACAAGGTTCCACCACCACCGCCTAAGCCTCCACAGAGGCCAAGAAAAGCACCCCCTGCCAAGCCTCCAATGCCTCCAGCACCTCCTGCTAAGCCTCCAGCACCTCCAGCAAAACCTCCAGCACCCCCTGCTAAGCCTC
>CAXFIU010000045.1:0-10935 GCA_964003245.1 uncultured Candidatus Poseidoniales archaeon | reverse complement strand
TCTCGGAGAACACTGGCTGTACCTCTAGTTGCATATATCTTAAATCCTAATTCAATTAATGACTTAGCTTGATCAATAATTGAATCTTTATCTGCATCTTTCACAGTAATATAAACTCCTCCTTCAGTTGGAACGGGCGATTCTGTAGCTAATCGGGCTTTGAGATAAGCAGCGGATGCCCTTTCGTGACTTCCCATTACCTCACCAGTAGATTTCATCTCAGGCCCTGGAGCCGGATCAAGTCCTCTGAGTTTTATGAAAGGGAATACAGGTGCTTTAACACATACAGCGTCATCTTGACGTTCAGGAATATTCAGATCAGATAATTTTTCACCTAAAGCCACCATTGCGGCGATTCTGGCTAAAGGCACTCCTGTAGCCTTGGCCACAAATGGGAAGGTTCGTGAACCTCTCGGATTCACTTCTAAAACATATAATGTCTCACCTCTAATAGCGAATTGAATATTATAACAACCTACTATTCCAAGTTCTATACCAATCTTTCGAGTCCATTCATCAACTTGCCTCAACACTTTGTCTGATACATTTTGGGGAGGGATAAAACAAGTTGAGTCTCCAGAATGAATACCTGCTTCTTCTAGATGTTCCATTATTGCTCCGACTAATACTTCTCTTCCATCCGAGACTGCATCCACATCGAGTTCTATTGCATTACCAAGATACTCATCCACTAACAGAGGTCTTTCTGGCGAGAGGAAAGCATCCTGCATGTAAGATTCTAATTGACGATTCGAAGAAAGAATTTCCATTCCTCTTCCACCTAGAACATATGAAGGTCGGATAAGTACAGGATATCCAATTTCCCTAACTGCTTCACGAACTTGATCTGGATCGGAAGCAGTCATACCATTTGGCATTCTCAGATTATTTCTTTGAGCGAATGACTCGAATCTTTCTCTATCACTAGCTTCATCGACTGCTTCGGGAGTGGTGCCCTCCATAGTAATATCAAGACCCATGGATGACAGATGAGGCAAATTATTTGACAAAGGTAAAGCAAGATTAATTGCGGTCTGGCCACCGAATTGAAGCAAAATTCCATGCGCATCTTCACGAAGTAGAATCTCACTTACTGATTCCAATGTCAATGGATCGAAATAAAGTCTATCACTAGTATCAAAATCAGTTGAAACTGTTTCAGGATTATTATTGATTATTATAGCTTCATGGCCTAAATCTTGTATAGCACCTACGGCATGTACACACCCATAATCAAATTCTATACCTTGTCCAATACGAATTGGCCCTGATCCGATGACAACTATCCTTTGCTTCTTACTCAGATTAAGATTTGGCACATAGTCTATCCCTATTGATTTTGTACCACACTCATAAGTTGTGTAATAATATGGAGTTACTGCAGCAAACTCTGCGGCGCATGAATCGACCATTCTAAATCTCGGATGAATGCTTAGTTCATGTCTACGTGAAGTAACTGCAAATTCATCTCTACCTTTTGATAATTGTTTGAATCCAGCAGCTGGGAAGCCGGATAATGCGTCCGCTATATGTAAATCAGTAAAGCCACAACCTTTCCAATATCGCATTTCTTCAGATTTTATTTCGGATGGAATCATCCCTAACTCACCGGCCGCCCTAATTTCTGTTTCTACAGCTGCCATCTTCTCGAATCGATGTAAAAACCAACGAGTTACTCCTCCAGTCAAATCACGTACATCTTCAATTGAATATCCTCTTCTAAATGCTTCAAAAAGAGCACCCATTCTTCGATCTGTGGGGACTCTCAACCAATCAACCAACATTGCTTCAGGTAATGGCTGTGAAGCTCTTTCATCCATTGTCTCACCTCCTGAAGAATCTGCCAATGTGAGTGGTCTAGGATGTGGTTGCCCATACTCTAAACTCGCCCAAGCTTTGAGAAAGGCTTCTTCAAAGCATCGACCTATTGCCATAACTTCACCAGTAGATTTCATTGATGTTCCAATTGTTCTATCTGCAGTTCTAAATTTATCAAAAGGCCAACGAGGAATCTTAACTACACAGTAATCTAAGGTTGGTTCAAAAGCAGCAGTAGTTCCTTCACCAGTTATAGGATTAGGGAGCTCATCAAGAGTATAACCTACTGCAATCAAAGCAGCCATCCTAGCAATAGGGTAACCAGTTGCTTTAGATGCTAAAGCAGAAGAACGTGAAACTCTCGGATTCACTTCAATTACACGATATTCGCCATTATTTTGATCTACTGCAAACTGAACATTACAGCCACCTTTGATATTCAATCTTCGAATTAATTTTAAAGCAGCATTTCTCAATTTCTGATGATCTCTATCTGAAAGTGTTTGCTGGGGTGCTACCACTACTGATTCTCCTGTATGGACTCCCATTGGATCTAAATTTTCCATCGTACAGACAATAATCGCATTGTCCGCATCGTCTCTCATCACTTCATATTCGTGTTCTTGCCATCCTAGAATACTAACTTCAATTAATACTTGACCAATTGCAGAATGTAATATTCCCTGACTAGCGATTTCAACCAACTCCCCCATATTGAACGCGGTACCACCACCTAAACCCCCTAATGTAAAAGCAGGCCTAATCAAAAGAGGGAATACACCCAATGTATTTGCAGCCTCAATGACTTCTTCAATAGAATCGCATGCAATTGCCTTACAAACTGGAAGATCAATTTCTTCACATACTTTCTTGAATAAATCTCTGTCCTCTGCTTCATCTATAGATGCCAGATTACATCCAATTAACTCAACTCCTAACTCATCTAAAGAACCGTCATGAGCCAAAGCCATGGCAATATTCAGAGCAGTCTGGCCACCCATGCCAGCAAGTATAGCATCAGGTTTTTCTATTTCCAAAATACGTTTTACTACCTCTGGCAATAATGGTTCGATGTATATTCTATCAGCCATCTCAGGGTCATTTTGTATAGTAGCAGGATTTGAATTGATTAGAATTACTTCATAACCATCATCTCTTAGTGCCCTACAAGCCTGAGAACCAGAAAAATCAAACTCCGCTGCTTGACCAATCCTGATTGGTCCACTTCCAAGAATTACAATTCTTTCTAAATCATCTCTTCGAGGCACTAATTATCACCTCTAAGCATTCTAGCAATTTTATTTGGGGGGACCTTTTTATTGACAATTTCTGAGAACCTGTCGAATAATGGGGCTGCATCTAATGGACCTGGACGAGCTTCGGGATGAAATTGTACGGTGAATGATGATTTACCTACTAAATCTAGTCCTTCAACAGTTCCATCATTAGCATTAATATATCTAACTTTGAAATCTGCGCCAAGAACATTTGTGCCTTTTTCAGAACAGGCGCCACTAGGATGAGGAGCAAGCATGCCTTTTTCAGGATCTTCAACAGCAAAGCCATGATTTTGGCTAGTGATGTAGACTCTCTTACTTTCTAAATCCATTACTGGTTGATTAGCACCTCTATGACCATACCTTAGTTTGTAGGTTCTAAGCCCTGCTGCTAGCCCCATTAATTGATGGCCAAGGCATATACCCATTACTGGAAAATCTGCTCTAACAGCCGAAGCTAATGTTTCTCTCGCTATTGTGGCAGAGCCAGGATGGGCTGGATCGCCAGGACCATTGGATGAAAAAAATGCATCGGGAGACCATTGCTCAATTATTTGATCGAAATTCATGTGCGCGGGGCACCATACAACTTCAAATCGAGAACATAACTCTCTCAAAATATTAAATTTGATTCCGCAATCTATTGCTGCCAGACGAGGAAGGGGGGCTCCGTCTATATCCGTGGCACCTTCATTCAGAATTACTGATTCAGAGCAAGTCACCTCAGCGACTAAATCCGAAAGATCAGGAGGTGAAAGATTTTCTAATATCTCATATAATTCCTGTTCTTTGTCCAATGGACCAAATACACATAATACTGTGCCGTGTTCTCTGACTCTTCTAGTCAATGCTCTAGTATCTATTCCTTCTATTCCAGGAACTCCATGAGATAATAAGAAATCATGGACACTACCAACCGAGTCACGATGATCAGGAATTTTCATCAACTCCCTACAAACAACCCCTCTAGGCCATATAGAGGATGACTCAGAACCGCAAGCATGTATCCCATAATTTCCTAGAAGAGGCCATGTAAATGTCAGAACTTGTCCTGCAAATGAAGGATCAGTTAGACTTTCTTGATATCCACACATTCCAGTAGTGAAAACTAATTCTCCCATAGCAATAGTTTCTGCACCGAACAACTGTCCTTTGAAGCGAGTTCCATCAGCCAATATCAGAACACCAGGCTCCTGACTAGGAGGTTGTAATTTTTTAGAATCGATAAGAATATCAGCAGCGTCTACAAATGAAGGTGGGTCTTTAACTCCTAAAATATCAGCACCGGGAATGAATCCTCTACGCTGTGTCGACCCCGACATCATCAATACTGCCGGAACACGATTATTAATCATTGACTACAAGAAATCAGATTTTATTTTGAAACAGTTATTCTTCTTCGGAAATAATTACTTGTTTTCTTTCTCCGTTTGGTATAACTTTAATCTCACCGCCGGAAAAATATTTTTCTTCATCAATGTCACCAATCAAAGATTCAAGGAATATTGCTAATGCGGCTACCTCTGAATGTGGTTGATTACCAATTGAAATATTGTGACTTGCTAAACGATAGACCTCTCCTGGGACTTTAGTACCTCCAACTACAACAACCATTGGTCTCGAAAAATCAATTTTAGGCAATTCATCTTTCCAAGTTTCACCGTACATAGTAAGGTGAATTATAGTACCAGGTTTACCGTCTCCTGAATCTTTTGAAAAATTACGTAAAAATCTGAGAGGTTTTGGTTCATAAGAACATTTGAAATTACCTCCGAATCTTTTTGTAACCGATTTCCAAGTTTCTAAAGCAGATGGATCTTCTTCACCTGCTAGATGTATCTCATCTGCTCCAAATGCTCTAGCTGTTAGACCCAAATGCGATGTGATTCGTTTATCTCTATCACGCCTGTGACCTAACCTTAGGACACTCACATAAGGGATTTTGTCACCGTTCACATAACCTATGCGAGAGGAACTTCTTCATCAGTATGACCCTCGTAGATATTTTGTTCATTTGATGCGAAAATATCTATATCATTTGATAATAACCAGGTTCTGACCCATTGAAGTAGTAATGCCTCAAAAAAGAATCTTGTTGCAAAATGCAGTAACAAGGCAAGAAGTGTAAGCCTACCACTGGCAAAAAGGGCGTTTTGTATATCCATGTCACCAGTTCCTAATAATAAATTACCAAATGGCTCCAAAATGTAAAAAGCGCCAAGAATAACTAAAATTCCTGCTAAATTGGATAATACTGCATTACCTCTTTCCCTTCCAATTGACATTACTAGAGTTGCAAGTAAAGCTATACTAGGAACAATCAAACTTAGTTCTGCGAATTCGAAACCGCCCAGTTGAGAAATCGGAATAGATGAATCACCTAATCTATCTGCTCCTTTCTCAACAGATATCCACCAAAGAAGGATTGCCATGATGAGCATAGCTCCAGAAATTCTTCCTCTCTGGAATATCATGTCTCTAATATCATGTCTATTTTGAGGTTGGAGTCGCTGTATTATTGATTCCATCATCTCTAATGACGATTGGTTCATAGGATCATCGTTTTGAGTGTTAGAAATAGGTGAATTGGCAGTCGATAAACTGTCATTAAGTGCATCGTCCCCTATAACCATCGTTGGATTGCCACTACATCACATCATAAAGGATTGGTAGAATCGAGGTATCAACATGCCCGACTGGAGACCCTTGATAGTTCGCCGGGAAGATGGTTTTCCTAGGATAATGGGGGTACTAAATATCACTCCGGACTCGTTTTTTGAAGATTCGAGAACAAATAATATATCTGAAACAATTAAGATTGCAAACTTAATGATTCAAAATGGTGCAGATTGGTTAGATGTTGGAGGGGAATCGACTAGACCGGGTGCAAATCCTGTAGGAGAAGAGGAGGAGATATCAAGAGTGATTCCGGTAATTAGAGAATTAAGAAAGGAATTTCCCAAAATAGGTATTTCTGTTGACACTAGAAGAGCGAAAGTGGCGGAACTATCTTTGAAAGAAGGAGCAGATATGATAAATGATATTTCAGCACTTGGTGATAAAAATATGTTAACTTTGATAAAGGAAAGTGATTGTTATATTTGTCTAATGCATATGAGAGGTTTGCCAGAAAATATGCAAAATAATCCTCAATACGATGATGTAGTAATAGAAGTAAGAGAACTATTGAATCGAAAAGTAAAGTTATTGGTTGATGAAGGTGTCAGTCCTGAACGGATAATTGTTGATCCAGGGATAGGATTCGGAAAATCTCTGCAACATAATCTATCTCTATTAAAATCCGGTAGAGGAATAGTCCCCATGAAGGATGTTGGCCTAATGTGGGGAGTAAGTAGGAAAAGTATGTTTTCTGAATTATTGGGTAGAATTGAAACAAAAGACAGGTTAGCAGGGACTCTGGGGATTGCAGCAATGTCGAAATCAAAAAAAGTAGATATCATCAGAGTGCATGATGTAGGAGAACATACGGACTTGTTTCGTGCTATGGCTGCCATGGAGGAATTCTAATGTCTAATAATACTAAGAATATAGTAGATATAGATGAAAATCTTCGTTTACTAGGAACTGCTCATGTCAGTAAAACTTCAGTAAATCTAGTCAAAGAACAAATTAACGAATTCAAACCCGATCTGATTGCTGTAGAACTATGTGAATCAAGATTAACTGCATTAAAGAAACCCGAAGGAATGGATAATGAAGATCTACTGAAAATAATTAGTGACGGAAAAGCAGGAATGATTTTTCTACAATCTGCATTAGCAGTTCAACAAAGAAAAATGGGAATTGATACTGGAGAAAAACCAGGAGCAGAACTATTAGCTGCAATAAATATCGGAGAAGAAGAAGGAATACCATTTGAATTAATAGACAGGAATGTAGTAATTACGCTCAGAAGAGCATGGCATAGTATGGGTTTTTTTGAGAAATTTAGAGTTTTTGATGCATTGCTATCCGATGAAAACGATGATGATTTCGATCTAGAAGAATTACTTGAAGATAGTGATTTACTGACCAATATGATGGAAGATGTATACAAAGTTGCACCTAATGCAGGGAAGGTACTCATAGACGAAAGAGATGAGTTTTTGAGTGGCCGAATACAACAAATTCGCGGGAAGGGAAAAATCTTAGCAGTAGTTGGTGCAGGTCACTTAACAGGTATACAAAAGAATCTAAAAAGGCCGGCTTTAGAAACTACCTCTAATCTCTCAATTCTTAATGAACAGCCAAAAAAACCTAAGTGGCCAAAATATCTGATGACAGCGATACCTATTTTACTGGCATTTCTAATAGGGAAAAGTGTTTATGAAGGAGATATTGCGGAATTAATTGATAACATATCAATTTGGCTATTCTTAAATTCATTACTAGCTGGTTTGGGCGTTCTAGTAGCTAGAGGGCATCCACTATCAATATTAGTTGGAGCACTGGCATCACCAATTACATCGCTAAATCCAAGTTTAGCAGCAGGTTGGTTTGCGGGATACACTCAATTAAAAATGGCGCCACCTACTGGAAAAGATGCATATGACTTTCTTGAATTTTCCAGTTTATTCAGTATTTTTTTCAAGAATAAAGTAGGTAGAGTACTGATGGTAACAATATTTGGCAACTTAGGTTCTTCTGCAGGGAGCATTCTGGCATTAGCCATGATTTCATCGGGATTGATTTGATGGTGGTATGATGAGTAAAAATATTGGAATAATTAGTTCGATAATAATTGGCGCATTTGCGTATATAATTAACAATGAACTTATTGATTATGAGATTAGGATTGGAGCTAGTACCTTGGCTCTAATTTTTGGAGCTTTATTCGCGATTTTAACAACTAATGTTGAAGAAGGAGGGAAATGGATGATTAAATTCATAATGCCAATAGCAATTATTCTACTTGGTTTCGGTTTGAATCTTACTTCTTTTTTCGAAACAGAAATTGGATCAATAGGCCTATTTGTAGTCCTAATTACGGCAGTAACTAGTTTTACTACATGCTATTTTATTGGGAAATATATGAAATTGGATTTAGAAACTTCCTTAGCACTTGGAACAGGAGGTGCTATTTGTGGAAACAGTGCAGTAATGGCTGTATCTCCAGGTCTAAAACTAAAAGAGGAAAAAGTAGGAGTAATACTTGCAATAATTAATTTACTAGGTTTAGTTACATTTTTCACAATTCCAGTTCTATCAAAGATTCTTAATTTAACAGAAGAACAAGGAGGTATTTGGGCAGGTTCTGTAATCCATGCAGTCCCTCAAGCAATCGCAGCGGGAGAAACTATAGGGCCTGAAGCAATGGTTATAGCTACAACAATAAAGCTATCAAGAGTGTCATTATTAGTCATCATAGTTCCATTGTGTGCTATTATAGCAAATAATAAAATAAAGACAGAAGGACAGAAATTTGAAATTGGCACAATACCATATTTCGTCCCTGGTTTTGTCTTAACTGCAATTCTGGCGACGTGGTTAATTCCCGTTGAGTTAGCAGATAATCTAGCATCCCTAGGGAAATTATTGTTACTTCCTTTACTCGCATCTGTTGGATTTTTCATAAATAAGGAAAGTATGAGAAATGCTGGAGGGCCGATACTATTAGTAGGAATATTGGCAACGATTTGTATGTTAATAAGTAGTTATTTGACTATAATGATATTTTCATAAATGCCAAAGGAGAGATTTTATGGAACCAAATACAATCTTAGCATTGATTCTAATTTTTTCCACTGCTATTATTTTCTCACCATTAGGATTGGGTGGGGGAATCATTTTCATGCCAATATTACATTACATTATGGATTGGGAGATAAAAACTGCAATTTTAGGTTCCTTAATTTTAGTCTGGTCTGTGGCTCTAGGGAGTCAATTTGCTCATAAAAAAGGAGGGCATGGAGATATTGAAATTGCTAAGAGAGGTATGATTTTTGGAGTCCCTGGGGCAATAGTCGGAGTAATCTTAGGTTTCTTATTAATTGAATATATTAGCGACATCACAATAAAAATAATTGCATTGATTATAGTTTCATGGATTTGTTATAAAGCGGCATTACGTATGTCATCTAAAGAAGATATTACTGGAGAAGCAATAGGTGAAATGAATGAAAGATATTGGCTAACTGGAATATTCTTCGGAGGTATGTCTTCAGGACTTCTTGGTATTGGAGGTGGAGGTATATTCGTCACTATGAATAGGAATTATGGTGGACTTAGTAGTAAGTCATCTGCAGGGACTGCATTTATGCTAGCAGTAATGGTTGTTCCAACTGCTATAATTTCCCATATATTAATTGATGGAAATTTTAGTAATCTAATCGAAGAAGCTACAACAATTGGTTTAGTTGTGCCATTATTGGTGATGGCTCTATCTTTCACAGGTGCCAAATATGCAATAGAATACTTGCCAGTAAAAGTAATTACCAGTCTTTTTATACTAATCATCAGCATTAGTATGTTCAAATATATTCAAGAAATATTAGCAATAATATTCTAAATTGATTCAATGATCATCGCAATCCCTTGGCCGCCACCAATGCATGCGGTTGCAACTCCATATTTGCCTCCACATCTCTTCAACTCATGAGCCAAAGTTAGTACTAATCTAGTACCTGTAGCTGCAAGAGGGTGTCCTAAACCAACTGCCCCCCCATTTACATTCACTTTCTCGATATCTAATCCTAAGTCTTTGATACAAGCAACTGCTTGACCAGCAAATGCTTCATTGATCTCCCATCTATCAATATCTTCAATACTTAGACCTGCTTTTTCTAGAGCCAAGCGACTGCTTGGAACAGGGCCATATGCCATTATTGCTGGTTCCAAACCTACAATCCCCCAAGAAACAATTCTTGCTAAAGGAGAATCTCCATCGGAAGAAGCCCTAGATGCTGATTTAATTACGACAGCTGCTGCTCCATCAACAACTCCACTGGCATTACCTGCAGTAACTAGACTATCTGGGCCGAAAGCAGTTCTTAATTCGGATAAAGATTCAGGAGTCGAATCAAGTACTACATGATCCTCATCTTTGTATGTAATTTCACCAACAGATACTATCTCTTGTTCCCAAATGCCATTCTCTATTGATGATGCAGTTCTTGCATGTGAAAGCGCAGCAAATTCATCTGTTTCTTTTCTTGTGATGCCTTTTCTTCTGCAAATTTCATCAGACGTCTGGGCCATAAAAGAACCGCACATCCCATCTAATAAATTTGTAAATAAGTAATCTTCCATATCTTTTTCTAAAACTGTACCTTGTTTTGGTGGCCTGGCTAATTTGTATGTATCTCTCATTCCACGAAGAACATGAGGAGATTGAGAAAGATTTTCCATACCTCCTGAGACCACAGTTGATGCTTCTCCAAGCATTATCATCTGTGCGCCTGTTACAATGGATTGAACTCCTGAACCACATATTCTTGATAGGGTTAACATCGGAACTTCTTGAGGTATTCCTGCACCTAAACCTGCATGCCTAGCGCCAAATATTGCCTGATCACATGTTTGTAATGCATAACCCATTACCACATGATCTACAGCTTCAGGAGATGTTCCAGTTTTCTCAAGAGCACCTTTTATCGCTATTTCTCCTAATTTGAGAGCAGTCGTATCCTTCAACAGGCCACCAGGGAGACCATCTCCTCTTTTACCACCTTGCCACTCACAAAACGGCGTTCTAGCACCACCAACAATCACTACATCTTCAACGGCCATGATGGTCCGAGATGTAAGTCATTCATGAGGGTGACTATCTAGTTAGGACAGTCTCTCATTCGTTAGTATTGTCTTCAGACAATGTTCCAAGATAGTCAGGTAGATCTACACC
>CAXFIU010000044.1:0-10955 GCA_964003245.1 uncultured Candidatus Poseidoniales archaeon | reverse complement strand
ACAATGGCTTTACGCAGACTAGGATACTCAGATAAACAGACAAAGACAATTGAAGAATTTGTCATGGGTACAAAAAGTTTGAATGGATGTCCACACTTATCTTATGATACGCTCAAATCACTAGGATTTACATCTGCACAGATTAAAAATATCGAGAAGAAATTACCTGATGTATTCGATATTAGATCTGCTTTCTCGCCCAGTATTCTAGGTGAAGAAATGTGTGTGGAAACTTTGGGGATGACTGAAGAACAATATAATGATGATTTCTTTGATGTTTTAGGGCATCTAGGGCTAGATTCTTCACAGATTAATGCTGCAAATGACTACGTATTAGGAAGAGGGACTATTGAAGGCGCACCAGGATTGAAAGATGAACACTTACCTGTTTTCGATTGTGCTACACCTGGTGGAAAATACGGTATTCGATCTATCGATTGGCCGGCTCATGTACATATGATGGCTGCCGCTCAGCCTTTCATATCGGGTGCTATTTCGAAAACTATCAATATGCCTTCTAATTCAACTGTGTCCGAAATTAAAGATGCTTATGATTTAAGTTTCTCAACTATGATTAAAGCATGTGCAGTATACAGAGATTGCTCTAAATTGTCTCAACCATTAATGAATCAACTTGTGGATTCCAGCGCTATGGAAGAAGATGAGGAAGAAGATGTGATAATTGTTCAAAAAATGGTTGAGCAAGTGGTAGATTCTCTACCAGTTCCTGAACCAAAGGCTCAACCTCTTGCAGAAGCTATGGTACATGATTACATTGCGACAAGAAGGTCTTTGCCAGATAGTTGTGAAGGAGGTCGGATGAAGGCGCGTGTTGGCGGCCACACCGTATATCTAAATCACAGTGCGTATGAAGATGGAAGATTGGGAGAGATTATGTTGACTACTTCAAAGGAAGGGGCTGCATGGAGATCTATGCTAAATCAATTTGCAATTGCTGTGTCTTTAGGTCTTCAACATGGAGTTCCTTTAGAGGCATTTGTTAACTCATTTACTTTCCAAAAGTTTGAGCCAAGCGGAATGGTGATGGGTGGCAGTGGACGTGTGAAAATGTCTTCTAGTATTGTAGATTATATATTTAGAGAATTGGCAATAAAATATCTAGATAGGCACGACCTGTCTCATGTTTCACAAGAAGACCTCGATCCTTATTCAATAAGTAGGCCTGAAATTACGGATGACGGTGTTGTTAGAACCAAAGGAGAAGTTAGAGAAGTACAACAAACCTTAGGAGCATTTGAAACTGTAGAAGATTCAGCAGCAAAAACAAGAAGGTTAGCTAGAGAGAATGGTTTTACAGGAGATATTTGTACCGATTGTGGGAGTAGTCAAATGGTTAGAAATGGAACTTGTTTGAAATGTAATGCATGTGGTTCCACTACTGGATGTTCTTGATTATTTCACCTAATTCATTATTTCGTAAAGTAATACGTTTAACCAAATCTTTGTGTGAAGATTTATCTAAGTCGTATATCTTCATTGAAATATCAAAAAAGGATTTATGATTGATTTTAGCTATTTCAATTAGCATTCCAGATAATTGGGACCTAGATGCTGAATTACACTGTATCCACAATATTGGGATTAAGTCGTCGGAATCATTTGAATCTAAAGACAGGTAATGCCTCAACCCTGAATCAATTAGCCTCTGGAGCATTCGATCGTCTTTTTTCTTAGAAATTTCCTTTGCAAATTGAATGAATACTGTCCTCTCTAGGCGTGCTAAATTGCCTAAATATGTTGTTGATAACACCCTAGTGTCTGAGTCTTCATCTTCAATCAATTTTTCCAATAGAGATATGCTAAAATCTCTATCTTCTGAATCTATTCTAGATAAATTAGATGCTAAACCTCGCCTTAAAGTTACTTTTTCACTATTACAAATTTGGAATAAAATTTCTTTTGACAATTCAGGAGTATGCGATAGAGTGTGAATTGTTGTCATAAGTAAAATTTCACAATTATTCTGATTACAATCTATTATTAGATTTTGTACCCTCAAAGGAATATTTAGTAAAGAAGAGACGTGTTTACTGATTGATAATTTTTCAAGCCAATAAGGTAAAACTGTATTTTTATGAGTTTGTCGAAGTTGTAAAATATCTAAAATAGAATTAGCGGCTAGTACACCGCTAGGGTGTCCAATTTCTTCATGGAAGGAATCAGATTGTTTGCCGTCCCATGCAATTTGATGGCGGCCTGTTAGCTTCGTAGAAGGAAGTTCCCCTGGTTTTCTTGCGAAAATGATTGAGTTAAATAAATTAAAACCCTCAGATTCTACAATATTAGAACCCTTTAGGCTTAATCCGATTAATGTACTGACCGACAAATACCATCGATCTGTGTCGGGCGACTCTTCATCAAGTGCTGAATATAACCAATCTTTAATTTGAAGGATAAGAATACGTTCAGAAATCTCTTCTATGTTCTTAGATAGCCATTTTTCTCTTTCCGTGGCGGGATCGATGTGCCGTTTGATATAAGTGGGTTCAAAATCTTCGATAATAAGTTCTAATCGATACAAAAATCCAGCAGTATCTATAGATGAAATCCCTAACGCTTGTTGGGTTAATAGAGCTAAATCATTAGGATTTTGAGCGGGAAAATCTGGAATCTCTAAAGGTGGATTTGGCAATGGAAGATATTCAAAAGATAATGAAATGCATTCACTCAATAACTCGTCACAATACTCTCGGAGGAGAGCTTTCGCCTCCCTTCTCGACATCTTTTCACCAGATTAAATCTCTAGTTCAATATTTAGATTTTGGATTAATTCCTTGTATCTATTCCTAATTGTTACTTCAGTAACTCCTGCCACTTCTGCAACTTCTCTCTGGGTTCTTCTTTTACCGCATAATACACTTGCAATATAGATTATTGATGCTGCAATTCCTGTTGGCCCGCGACCACTTGTGAGTTCTTTTTCTTGTGCTGCAGAAATTAATTCATATGCTTTAGATTGAACCTCTGCATCAAGATCTAATCCTGAACAAAATCTTGGAATGTAATCTTCTGGCTTAGTTGGAGGAATCTTCATTTTTAGCTCACGGACCATGAATCGATATGTGCGACCAATTTCTTTTCTGCCCGTACGGCTAGCTTCGCCAATCTCATCTAGGGTTCTGGGATTCTGACATTGACGGCAAGCAGCGTACAAAGAAGCTGCTGCAACACCTTCAATAGAACGTCCTCGGATAAGTCTAGCTTCAACTGCTTTTTTGTAATTGACAGCTGCTGATTCTCTAATTGATTTAGGTAAATCCAGTCGACTTGCCATTCTATCTAGTTCAGCAAGAGCCATTGCAAGATTTCTTTCTGTTGCATTACTAACACGAGATCTCTTCTGCCATTTTCTCATTCTATAAAATTGAGACCTGTAACGTGAAGAAATAGATTTACCTGAATAGTCTTTGTTTTGCCAATCTATATCTGTAGAGAGACCTTTGTCGTGCAACATCACTGTCATTGGAGCTCCTGTACGAGCTCTTTGGTCACCCTGTTCAGGACTGAAAACACGCCATTCAGCGCCTTGATCTATTACTTTGTCTTCTAATACCAACCCACAGTCTTCACAAACGACCTCTCCACGAGTTTCGTCTCGATTTAAATTACGGCTTCCACATTCATCACATTTTACGGTGTCTTCTACAAGATAATCTGCCATCCCATCACGTCCTCTTTCCTAGGAAAGGTAAAATATCGCGAATGACGATGTTATTTAAGGTTAACATATAAATTGTAAAAATTGAAATGTAGAAAAATTAAGAAAATATTGAGAATGGTGATATATTACCCGACCATGGCAAGACTGGAAGGGGGCCGTGTGGATGAACGAAAAACTGTGGCCACCTTCTAAAATTTCTCTGAATCCAGATAAAAGAGTTCTATTTTTGACGAAGGATTTGGATTTAATTCGGAAACAATTGTATGATGGATTAAATCTTAAAATGGAAGATTTAACAATTGACGATTTATTAGATGATATTAATACCGATGTAATGACTCCTGCATGGGTTTGTTTTGATTATGATCCCTCTAAAATTGCTGAGAATGCATATGCTGGTCTTCTACATGATGGCCGTCGAGTTTTTGATTCTCATGCTCTGAAAAACGGTAATTTTGAAGTTATTGTCTCGGGGCACAGAAAAGGAACTGGATCAAGTAGAGAAACTGCGCCTCAATGTGAAAAATGGTCAGGGATTAGGATTGTAATTGCGGCATCATTCGCTCCAATACATGAGAGAAATAATATAAATTTGGGGCAATTGATGGGAGACCATTCAATGTTACAAAGACTACAGAATGGAGAAAGTATTGATTTGGAGGAGTTTACAAATAAATATGATTCTGTGACTAAGCTGATATTGGAAAATGGTGGGATTTTTCCCTTTGCAAAGAAACTTGCTGCGAAAGATATTGTTTTGCCAGATGTTAATAAAATATCACGTCCAATGACAATGGCTGAAAAAATTATTTCTAGAAAATTAATCTCAAAAGATTCTACTAGAGGATTTGTCAAACCAGGAGATGCAGTATTGGCATCAGTAGATGGGGGTTACTCTCATGAATTTACTACTGCACAAGTTCATGAATTTCTAAAATCGGAATATGGCAATGAATATCAAATCCCAAACCCCCCAAAATTTGCTGTATTCGAAGATCATCTGTTGTATGCAACAGGCGTACCAAGATTTGGTAAATTCGAAGATAAAATTCAAACTTTGAGAGATATGCAAAATGATTTTCAGAAACATACAGGAGTTAGAGATTATTCCGCTGTTGATGGAATTTCTCCAGGGATATGTCACCAAGTTGCAAGAGAAGAATTTATTGATGTTGGAGATTTTATTCAAGCAACTGATAGTCACACCTGTATGGGTGGAGCAAGTAATGCATTGACCTATGGGGTTGGTTCGACAGAATATGCAAATTTGATTCACAATCAGTTTGCATTTGTGAAAGTTCCAGAAAGTATTAGATTTAATTTAGTAGGAAGTCTGCATTCAGGATGTACTGCTAAAGATGTTATATTGCATATATTATGGAAGTATGCTGCAAAATCAGAAACTCTCGATAGAAGTATGGAATTTGGTGGACCTGGCCTCTCAAGTTTGTCAATGGATGAAAGAGCCACCCTATGTAACATGGCAACAGAATGTAGTGCTAAAACTGGAATATGTGATCCAGATGATTTGACCATAGAATGGTTGATGGAAAGGAGAAGTGGATTAACTAGAGAAGAAATTGTTGAGGCTTTTGTTATTGCAGATGAAGGAGCAATATATCATGGAGGGATTCATACCATAGATCTTGATGAAATTAAACCAATGGTAGCACATCCAGGAGATCCGGATAAGGGAATACCATCTGATCCGACAAATGGCGCCTATATTGACGAGTTAGGTATTGTAAATATCGATATAGCATATGCCGGTTCATGTACTGCAGGGAAAGATGATGATTTTGCATATTATGCTGAGGTTACAAAAGCAGCTTTAGACGCGGGATTGAAAATTGCGGATGGAGTTGATTGTTATATCCAGTTTGGATCGAAAACAGTCAAAGCATTATCTGAAAAGAATGGCTGGACGAAAATGTTTGAAGACGCGGGCGTGAAATTAATTGATCCGGGTTGTGGCGCATGTATCGGAGCTGGCCCCGGAGTAAGCGATAGGGATGAGCAAGTTTCTATTTCAGCAATAAATCGGAATTTCCAAGGAAGGTCCGGTCCAGGAAAACTCTACTTAGCGAGTCCGCTTACGGTTATGGCTAGTGCCTTTACTGGACATATTACAGCTTGGAGTCCTGATCTTTTTTCTTAGAATTAATACTCCAAACACCCCAAATAGCAGCAGCGAACCAAGCAATTTCTAGAATTAAAAATGCCCATTCATCAATAAAATAAGCGCGAATGGCTAACAATCCCGAACCTAGGGCCATCAATCCTAAGTAGGGCACGGCCTTACTGTGAAGAATGTCTCTTGTTTCTAAAAAGAATGCTGTTAAAATTAATATCATACCAATATAAGCAATTAATTCGCCATGAATAAAACTGACAAGGGTATCAATCATGCCCTTTCTAAAAACATTGAAAATATAGTCTTTCTTCATTTATACAAGCGCATGTTTCAATAGCCTATCGAGTTCCCATGCACTCATCACAAGTTGGCCCCAGGTCATTAGGACATGGGAGGACCAAGTGGAGGGAATAATATGGTGGATGCACGAGATATATCCGGAAAACAAAAACAAATTGCAGTTAGCGAGTTCTTTGAAAAAAATAAACACTTTCTAGGATTCGATTCCCTTCAAAGATCATTGATTACAGCTGTTAAAGAATCTGTTGATAATTCATTAGATGCTTGTGAAGAAGCAAGAATACTACCAAATATTGTTGTTGAAATTAATAGATTAAAGGGTGAAGATGTAGAATTGATTACACAAGACAATGGTCCAGGAATTCCAAGAGATGCTATAGAAAATGTATTTGGAAAATTTCTATTAGGTTCAAGATTTCACGCAATTCGACAAACAAGAGGGCAGCAAGGTATTGGAATAACAGGTGTTGTGATGTACGCACAATTGACAACTGGTGCCAAAACCCGCGTAATATCAAAAATTGCAACGGATTCGTCAGCAGTATTTGTCGAATTAGGCTTAGATACTAGGAAAAATAAAGCAATTAAATCTAAAGAAAGGAGAGAAATTTGGATTGATGATGATACTGGAGAAGAGATTAGCCACGGATTAAAAATATCAACAATAATGAAAGCAAAATATCAGCGAGGAAAGCAATCTGTGTATCAATACCTTAGGATGACGTCTATTGTTAACCCTCATGCAACAATCAGCTTGATTGTTAGAGGGAAAGAGGGAGAAATTATAGAAGAAGGCAAATGGATGAGAACTAGTGAAAGGCTTCCTAGAGTGGTAGAAGAAATTAAACCTCATCCGCATGGGATACAGTTAGGGACTTTACAGAGAATGTTGAGAGAATCAGAACAAAGAAAAATGACCTCTTTTCTTAGACATAATTTTTCTGGAGTTAGTGTCAGAGCGGCAAAAGAGGTTTTGTCTGTATCTGAAATTGAAGATGATAGAGTTCCAAAAAGAATTAATGCCGAAGATGCAAAAAAATTAATTTCATCTTTTCAGAAAGTGAAGTTGCTCCCTCCACCTACGGATTGTCTTTCTCCAATTGATGATTTATTGATCAAAAAAGGACTATCAAAAGCCATTGACTCAAGATTCGCCTCAACGGTAACTAGACTCCCTGCAGTCAGTCAAGGGAATCCATTTCAAATAGAAGTTGGACTTGTTTTCGGAGGCGATATTTCTGCGGATGGACCCATAGAAGTGCTTCGTTTTGCCAATAGAGTTCCTTTAATGTATCAACAAGGGGGTTGTGCATTGACCAAAGCAATAGAGTCAATTGATTGGAAAAGATATGGTTTAGATCACCCAGGTGGCAAGGGTTTGCCTAAAGGTGCCGCTGCTGTGTTAATACATCTAGCATCAACTAATGTTCAATTTACTAGTGAAGCTAAAGAAGCAGTGGCGGATAATGAAGAAGTCTTTGATGAAATCAGGAAAGGCCTTTTGGAGGTCGGTAGAGGTTTGAAGAATCATCTAAAAAAGAAGGACCAACGGAAAAAAGCAAAGGAAAAATTCGAATTAGTGAATGTAATTCTTCCTGAAATTGCGAAAAAGACATCGAAGATTTTAGGAAGAAATGAACCAGATCTGGCACCTGTAATAACTCAAATAATGAATGCAGTATTTTGTGAAGAAGAATTGGGATGGGATAAGGAAAGGAAACTTGCAACATGCTCAATTAAAATTTTCAATTATACTGCAAGGGCTCGTGCCTATACAATCCTACTTAAATGGCCAGAAAATGAAAATGTGTCAATGGTTGAAAACTCGAAAGGAGGAAGGAAAGAGGCGAGAGGCATTTGGGCTTGGCGACTTGATACTCTCAACCCCGGTACTTCAACAACAATCGATGTTGCACTTTCCGGACTCAGTAAAGGAGATTGGACGGATACAGATATTTTCTTTAGAGGGAATGGAGATATTATTGGTGCTACCAAGATTGATGAGAAGATACTTGAAGAAATACGGAAAAGTGAAGCATTGGTTGCTATTCGAAACGAAATCTCCGAATCTGAGATTCAAGAAGTTAGTGAAATTGTAACTGAAGATAGGAGCCATGAGATTGGGGAAGAAATACGCTCGGATGAGCTCAATATTTTCGCTGACTATGAGGGGGTTTCTGAATGAGTGGCGTTGGACAAAGAAGAACAAAAGAAGAGGTAAAGGAAGCGCTAAAAGGAATAGCTGCAGAGATGCATAACAAAATGGAGAAAGGAGTTCCTCCATCTATGACCCTTCCAGTTAGAGCCAAAACAAATATTGGATTTGATAATAAATTGGGTGTTTGGAAGTATGGTAAGAAAAAAAGTACTAGGGATGCAACAAGTCTTGGCTCAGCAAGACAATTGTTAAGATCATTACACGTAACTGAATTTATTGAGCAAATGATTGATTCTGGCAAGTCATCTACATTGAGAGAAATGTACTACATTAGTGAAGCTTGGGGGCATGGAAAATTCGGTTCACAAAATGAAAGTAATAATCTGGCTGAGGATTTAGAAATTGTAACAAGATGTCTTAGAGAGGACTTCAAGTTACGCCCTGAAGAAGATGGTGCGAGAATAATTGGTAATGTTACATTTGAAGAAAGGAATAGAAAAGGAGACTGGATGAGGATAAATTGTAGAGATGATGTTGGAGATTCTGGTTATGGAGTTCCGTATAATGTAGAATCCGAAAAACTGAGTTTAGTAGAAGAAGATGTAGATTTCATAATGGCAATTGAAACAGGGGGTATGTTCGATAGGCTTGTAGAAAATGGTTTTGATGAGGAAGCAAGATGTGCCTTGATTCATCTTAAAGGACAGCCCGCAAGATCGACTAGAAGAATTATGAAAAGGATGAGTCAAGAGTGGAATAAACCGATTATTGTCTTTGCCGATTGTGATCCATGGTCTTTTAGAATATATGCAAGTATAGCATATGGAGCTATTAAAACCGCCCACATCTCAGAATATTTAGCAACTAAAGGCGCTCAATATTTGGGAATAACGGCTGATGATATTTTGGCTTATGATTTGCCCAGTGATGATCTTACTAAACAGGATCTTAGTGCATTAGATTCAGAATTGACCGACCCACGTTTTAATTCGGGGTATTGGAAAGATCAAATTAATCTAATGAAAGAAATTGGGAAAAAGGCTGAGCAGCAGTCTCTAGCAAAATATGGCCTTGATTTCGTTACAGACACATATCTACCTGAAAAACTAAAAGATATTGGTTTAGGTTATTGATTGCCAAATCTGAAATGTAAACGCCACTGGCTATAGTCATGAAGAGTGGGGCCAAAGTCTGGATTAAACGCCTCACCGGTCTTTCAATAATTCTAATTTTGGTATTTGTTGCAACTTATGGCGACTCTACAGATAAAATTATTGAAAAAATGAATGTTGAAGAAAATAATTTACTAGAATTAGAAGGAGGGGCGGAGGGATATGTCGAATTAGAGACGATAGGCCTCTATACCATTGTCACATTAGAAAATAATGAATTGCTAGAAAATGAAATTAAATTAATAGATCAAGAAGGTAATGAAGTTGATGGGATCGTACCTAACTCGCTAGAAAAAATGAATAAAAGACCGGATTCAAATGGTAAATTAGTTTATGTTCCGGTAATGATTTTTGATGTTCCGAAAAATGCAGAATATCAATTGCTTAATGAAGGAAATAATACACTGTGGATTTTAGATGATTTAGAAATACAGTCTAGTTTAATTTCAGATACAACAATATTAGTCTCAATGCTTAGTTGTTGTTTAGGATTCCCGCTAGGCATAATTGCATTAATTGGGAGTTTATTTGTTTGGAGAAGGAAAAATAAACCACAACAAAAATTGTTAGTTGAAGAAGAAATTATGACTACGGACCAATTGTTTAAACAATATAATCCGACTGTTAAAGATGATGTTCCGGCTCCTTTTGTAGATTTAGACGAAGAAACAAATCCGGACTTGCTAAATCATGATTTGTCAAACACTATGCAGGTGGCAGAAGAAATATCTGATAATCATCCAGATGAAGGAAATAATAATGAAAAGCAAAGTGATGAAAAATGGAAAAACTGGGATGATGGAGATTAAGAAAATTCTCTTTTCTAAATTTAATATCATTAAATGGGTTTTTAGACAACCCCTGACTACCTAACTTCAGGTTGGTAAGTGGCATGGACTTCGATGAGGCTATGACTATTCTAGAAAATAGGGCCAGGAGGAGTATTTTACAACACTTAGTAAAAGAGCCACATTATCCCTTACAACTGTCTGAATTACTAGATATCAGTCAACAAGCTGTGATGAAGCATATTAAGGTCTTAGAAAAAGCGGGTTTTATTGAAGCAGAAATTGTTCCTTCGGAGAAAGGAGGACCTCCAAAAAAAATGTATAAAGTAAATCAATCATTTTCTTTGAGACTGGATTTGGGTCCAGAATTGTTCAAGGCGGAACATCGAACTATTCCTGCTGGTGGCCCAATGAGACTCTCTAACAAATTACCTTCAGAATTAGATTCTATAATAGATAGTTTGGGTACAAGAAGGGAGCTATCTATGTCAGAAGCAATGAATCTTTTATCAGACCTAGATTCCTCTCTAGAAAAAATAGATCAACAAAGGGATGCAATTATTGCTTTACATCAACAAATAATGATGAAGACTTCCAAAGAAGTTACAGAAAAAGCTGACTCATATGAAGAGAGGATTATGGCTAGAGAAATGATGACTCAGCCGAGGAGGCCATTGGACCTAGACATATTTTCACAAAATCTAAGAATTCAAGAATCTCA
>CAXFIU010000043.1:0-11512 GCA_964003245.1 uncultured Candidatus Poseidoniales archaeon | reverse complement strand
AAAGGTTGCAATCACTCTTGGTGCTACTAGGGCACCTATAGATTCTGTTCGTGCAATCCAAAATGCTTCATCAGGTAAAACTGGTTGGGCAATTGCAGAATATCTATTCATGAGGGGTCATGATGTATATTGTATTGCAGGAAAAACCTCAGCACAACCAACAATTGAATTGCCTAATATTATTCGTGCAGGTTCTCCCGAAGAAATGCTTCACGAGTCACTTTCTTTAGCAAAATCAGAAATTAAACCCGATGTCTGGATACATTCTGCTGCTGTATTAGATTATTCTATGACTCCTGAAAAAGGTAAGAGGCCTAGTGGGCAAGATAAATGGGTGATCGAACTTCAACCTACATTGAAACATATTCCCGAATTAACAGATTTAGTTGGAGATAGTATCAGAATAGGCTTCAAATTAGAAACTGGTGTTTCTGAAGAAGAGTTAATTCAAAAATCTCTTAATCAGATCTCAAAATATGGAGTTGATTTTGTCATTGCAAACATACTAGAGCAAATTGGAGATCAAAATTCACCAAGAGCTAGGTTGGTGAGTGATGAAGGGGATGTCAAATTATTGCAGGATGAAATTGACATCTGTTTAGAGATTGAAAAAATCATTTCAGAATAGATTTTACATGCGGCACATTGAAGGATAATCTACTACTGGATATAATCATGACAAAGCATGGTAAGGCTAAGAGAGGGATTCCTCCAAAGTCAGATTTCAATGCATGGTATCCTGCTATTGTCGAGATTTCGGATTTAGTCGACAAAAGGTATCCAATCAAAGGAATGGATGTATGGAAGCCTTATGGTTGGTCAACTATGAGGTTAATTGATAGCCTTACAAGAGATGAAATGGAAAAAACAAATCATCAAGAATATAATTTTCCCTTGTTAGTACCTGAAGATCTTCTTGAGAAAGAAAATCATCTTGTTTCTAGACTCAAAGCAGCTAGGGAACAAGGAGTAGATCCATCAGAACTTAGAATGGAGGAAGAAGACTCTGGATTTAAGAAAGAAGTCTATTGGGTTACAAAGGGTGGCGAAAATGAACTTGATGTACCAATGTTCCTCAGACCAACTTCAGAAACACCGATGTATACTATGTTCTCATTATGGGTCAGAAGTCATGCAGATTTACCATTAAAAACATTCCAGATAGTCAATACTTTCCGTTATGAGACTAAGCAAACACGTTCATTCATCAGAGTTAGAGAAATACATTTCTTTGAGGCTCATACTGTTCATAAAGATGAAGAAGGTGCAACCAAACAAATAGAGGAAGATGCTCAAATTGTACAAAAACTAATGAAATCTCTGTGTTTACCTGTTTTAGTCTCTAAGAGACCTGTTTGGGATACTTTCCCTGGGGCATGGTATACTACTGCAGTTGATGCAGTAATGCCAAATGGACGTACATTACAGATAGCTACTTACCACCATTACCGCGATCAGTGGGCTCAAGCTTTTGATTTGAATTATGAAGATATAGACGGCAATACTCAAAATTGCCATCAAACAACTTTTGGGATGTCCGAAAGATTGCTAGGAGCTGTAGTCGGAATGCATGGTGATGACTCAGGACTAATTTTACCTCCTTCAGTATCTCCTTATCAAGTGATTTTAATGCCAGTAGCTGCCCATATAAATGAGCAAGTATTGCCTAAAATTAGGGAGATTGCTAGCGACCTTAAATCAGCAGGACTTAGAGTTCATTTAGATGATAGAGATAAACGCCCTGGTGGTAAGCATTATGATTGGGAAATTAAAGGAGTCCCAATTAGGTTGGAATTTGGACCTCGAGATCTTGCTGAAAATAAATGTGTTTTATCCCTTAGAACAGGAGGTAAGGTAGAGGCTAGCTTGGAAAATCTTTCAGAAACAATCTTTGAAAATCTGAAAATGATATCTGGGCAATTATTGGAACGCTCATCCACACATATGTCTAATTTAGTTAAGAAATTTCCAGGTTTCGAATCCACAAAGGATGGCCTAAAACTGTCTTCTCCTCTAGAAGATGGTATAGTCTATGAATTAGCATTTGATGGTAATGATGCCGATGCAGAACTTCTCGAAAAATCTACTGGATTAACTTTATTGGGTGATTCCGTTGAACCTTATTCAGAACCAGAAAAATGTGTGGTAACTGGTAAATTAACTACAAGAAAACAACATATCGCCCGTATGTATTAATTTTTCTTTTTCCTCATACCGAATAATGAGATAAATGAGAAAGTCATTATCAGCATTCCATCAAGCATATCTCCATCTTCTGCTTGAGTCCATGATTCTAGATCTTGATAGTTCATAATTTCATCCAATTTTAACTTAGGATTATCTTCACATCTTTTCTCGCTTCCAATCGTAGACATTGTACTTATTTCTGAACTGCTATAATCTCCATTACTTGCCGAAATCATAGTCATATTAGAATCAAACAACCATGACGACCAAGCATAAGGTTCGGTTTCAACATTGACACTTCTCAGATGAGTAAATGTATTTCCATTTGCTTGCCAACTAACATTTCCACTATCTACAAGTTCTTGCGATCCATTTTGTGAAATATCCCAAGTTATAGTATAACTTTCACCAATTGTTACATTTTTAACTGTCCAGAATATTGTTAAAGTACTTCCATTGACTTGTTCAAAATTTTTAAATTCTATTTCTCCTGGTTGTTCTAAATCCTCACACAGTGTAATAATTGAATCTGGAATAATTGCATCTACACCTACTAAAACATTTGAACTTACCAACAATAAACCAATTACTCCTATTAATGTAAGAAAAAGTCTTCTTTTTGGTCTACCATCTAAATCGACAGTTTCTTCAACGTTTGAATCATTTTTCGGAGAAGGTAATATCACATCATGTGTGAATTCACTGTTCCCATTTTGAGTTTTTTCTTCTTCGATTTCTTCAGGAGTACTAATCCCCATTTCGTCAAGAGCTTCTCTACCATAAATCCTCTCAGCCAGTCTGTAATATTCGCTGTAAGACTCTAATTCTGATGGGTCCATTGACCCATCGAGTAATTCTCTAAGTCTTTCCCCCTCATTCATATTTGCTATTGGCAAACCGCTCCTTCATGAATGAAACCCAAGAAAGTATCTTGTTAAGTCAATTATTTGCGTTTTATTACTGCGTTCGCAGCGTTAATAATAGCATCAGAATTAATATTCAAATGCGCCATTAACTCTGTTGTCCCTCCACTCTCGCCAAACCTATCATCTACACCTACCATTTCTACTGGCTTGGGTTTGTTTCTAGAAAGATACTCTGCAATACTACCGCCTAACCCTCCAATAATTGAGTGATCTTCAACTGTCACAAAGCATCCACATTGTTCTGAAAGTTTGTCAATTAATTTTCCATCTAGAGGTTTTATTGTGTGCATATCAACTACACAGGCATTAATCCCATCATTCTCTAATTTCTCAGCTGCTATTTTAGCTTCATTAACCATTACGCCACAGGCTATTATGGCAACATCAGCCCCATCTTTGATTATATTTCCTTTACCAATTTTTATTTCCTTTACGTTTTCTTCATTATAAATTCTTGGCACCTTATTTCTAGCAGTACGAGTGTATGATGGTTTCTCATGATTTAGTAATTGTAATGTTAATTCTTCCGCAGAAAGGTCATCACATGGGTGCATTACAGTCATATTTGGTATGGTCCTGTATATGGCTAAATCTTCTATTGACTGAGCACTGCTTCCATCAGTTCCTGTATGTATTCCTCCATGACTTCCACAAATATGTACTACTAATCCGGGTCTAGCAATTCCGTTTCTCACTTGCTCAAAAGCTCTTTCTGTAAAAATCGCAAATGTGCTTGCGAAAGGGATTTTCCCAGAAGAAGCCATACCTGCAGAAACTAGCATCATATTTTGCTCAGCTATTCCCATAGAAACAGTTCTTTCAGGAAATTCTGCTCTAAATAAGCAAGACTTTGTTGATTTCCCTAAATCGGCTTCTAAGACAACAACTCTCGGGTCGTTAGATAATTTCAATAGTGCTGAACCATATCCATCTCTCGATGCTCCACCTGATGAAGGTGCACTCATGATAATTCCTCCAAAGCTAATTTCAACTCATCATCATTGGGTGCTTTACCATGGAATGAAGGATTATTTTCCATAAATGATACACCTTTTCCTTTAATTGTATGAGCAACGATTGCACACGGAAGACTGCGTTCGTTAGTTGCCTCTCCAATTGCATCAACAATTTCACTCATATTATGACCATCTATTTCAATAATTTTCCAACCAAATGATTTAAATTTATTTCCAATATCTCCTATTTCCATTTGTACTTCCATGAAATCGTCATTTTGAATTCTATTCCTATCAATTATTACATTGAGGTTTCCTGCTTTATGGAAGTCTGCTGCCATTGCAGCTTCCCAAATTTGTCCTTCTTGAGTTTCTCCATCGCCAATCATAACCCAAACATTTCTTTTACTTCCATCCATCTTCGCTGCTATTGCACAACCTAAACCAAATGAAAGACCCATTCCTAAACTTCCGGCTGAAAAATCTACTCCATCTGTCCATTTCATATCCACATGCCCCTGACAAATAGATCCGAGAGTTCTGAATCCATCAATGTCTTTTTTTGTTATTACACCCAAGTTATGAAGGATTGAGTATACTGCTGGACTTGCATGGCCCTTACTCATAATGAATCTGTCACGATCTTGCCAATCTGGATTGTCTTTTTCGAATCTGAATCCTGTACCATAAAGGCCGACAATCAAGTCTATTGCGGATAACGATCCTCCTGGATGACCAGCACCTGCTTTATGCACCATTTCAACAATATCTATACGACATTTTCTTGCCATTTCAATTAAATCTGCTTCATCAAGGTTAATATTAGCACCCCTTATGTTGACCTGTCATTGAAATTGGCTATTGATAGTTTGCAGTGCTGTAACTCCTATTGTTCAATACATTGGTTGATATTTGTTGAGTATATCGGACAGTTGTAGGAATATGATTGGGACGCCCCTTGCAGGAAATAATGACTGGAGAAAAGTCTTGGAAAATTTTTCTTTACCTTTATCTGTAAAAAATGATTCTTTGCTTGTTGAATGTTACAATATACTGGTCAAAGGAGGCAATGTTGATGTTGAATTGGGTACCAAACTATTCGAGTCTCCCAATTTATCAGGAATCTCAGCACTTGCAGATTTAATTAAGAAGTCACGTTTTGGCGATTATGTATATTTTAATGATAATCTTCATGTAAATACTACAAATATTTGTATTTTGGCATGCAGGTTTTGTGCTTTTCGAAAAGGTCCAAGGCATAATGATGCATATGCCCTGAGTGTTGAAGAATATTTACACAGAATTGAACCATTTAGTGGAATTATTGATGAAGTTCACTCAGTAGGTGGTTTACACCCTGATTGGGATATAGAATATTATGAAGATTTATACCGTTCTGCGAAGAAATCTTATCCTCATATACACATCAAATCATTGACTGCTGTCGAAGTCAAACATATTGCATCTAGGAGTGGACTTTCTGTTGAGGAAACATTATCCAGACTAAAATCCGCAGGATTAGATTCTCTACCTGGCGGGGGTGCTGAAATTTTAGTCGATACTGTAAGGAATAGAATCTGTCGAGGTAAGGAATCATCTTCTGAGTATCTTACCATTCATGAGATAGCACATAGTTTGGGAATTAAAACAAATTGTACTATGTTATTTGGAACCGTTGAGACAGTCAGGGAAAGAGCAATTCATCTTCATAAATTAAGGAGTCAACAAAAAGTTAGTAGCGGTTTCCAATGTTTTGTTCCATATCCTTTTCTTCCCGATAAAACAAGACTTCCTGAAGCCCAGTTAGCCTCATTGAACGAAATAATTAGAGTCATCGCCATTTCAAGAATTATGTTAGACAATATCCCTCATATCAAAGCATATCGTATGAATATAGGAAGTCATGTTGCTTCTATTGCTCTTAATTCTGGTGCTGATGATATTGATGGTACAGTCAATCACGAGGAAATAATGCATGAGGCAGGTAGTTCTGCTAGACTCGATAGTGATAGTGAAGAATTAGCTAAGATTATAGAAAATGTCAACTCAACACCTGTAAAAAGAAATACTACATATTCTAATTTTACTCGTTATAGAAGAAAACCTGATGACGATAATAGGAGACTTCCTGTAGCTCAATCTACGTCGTGATCAAATGTCTTGGGAAAATGTACTTGGAAGGGTCGCATTCGCAAATTGCGATCCAATTTTTGATGGACTTGAGGATGATTGGAAAATTCTACCAGCCCCTCCGTCTTGGTTAACCGGTCATTTACTTAGGAGAGATTGTATCACTGCTCCAATACCTGCAGCGGATTTTGCTAAACATTCAGATGAATTACTTTTGATACCTAAACTTGGAATTGTAAGCCAAGGTGATGTTGGTTCTGTAATCCTATTTGGAACTAGACCTATTGAACATATGAGAGACATAGCTCTCCCATCCGATTCATCTACTTCTAGAGCCTTGCTAAAATGGATACTGAAATCAATGAACCTTGACCCTAAGTTTAATGACAAAGGACCTGATTTAACAGCAATGCTAGATGAATCCGATGGAGCATTATTAATCGGTGATAGGGCATTAATAGCGGCTCGAGATAATCCTGATTTAGTGAAACTTGATCTTGGTGCAGAATGGACTAGAAAGACAGGATTTCCAATGGTTTTCGGTGTTTTTGCCGCTCGAAAAGATTCCCCTATCCCTATCCTGAATAAAGCAAGTAATGACATGGTCCGTCAATATGATATTTTCTTAGATGACAATTCTTGGAGAGATCAAGTAATCAGAAGAACTTCCTTGAAATTAGGTTTTACCGAGAAAAGAATCTCAGAATATTTTTCTGTTGAGGTGCAAAATAGACTTGACGATTTTTCCAAACAAGGCTTGGAATTCTTCCTCAAAGAAGTTTGTAATATGAAAGGAGAAATTACTTGGCTTCCTTCTCAAGAATAGTTTAATTCTTTACTTGAAACATAATTCAGTAGGTCAATTGCCACTTCACAGGATTCTGCGACAACAATCTCCGAATCATTTTGAAATTGTCTTAGGGTGTCCATAGCCACCATGTCTCCGATTGCACCAAGTGCTTCTGCTGCTTCATGTCTAACCATAACATCCTCTGATGAATCTGAAAGTCTGTCTATCAAAGAAGGTACAGCATGTGGGTCTTGCATTTGTCCAAGAACATAAGCTATCTCATGTTTCAATAGTGCGGAATCTGATGTAAATGCAGCAGTCAATGCCTCAACAGAATCGTGACCTCCCATGTTTCTTAATGCGAATAAAGCCCTCATCCTTTGGAACATTTTTTCATTTTCATTACACAATGTTTGTCTTAGAGAAGAAACATTAGAATCTTCACTAGGTGGAGCAGGGTCTACTGAATCAAAAGGACTAATTTCTGGTTTTTTCCTTTCTTCCATTCATTCACCTGATCCTATAAATTTAATATCGTCAACAATCAAGTTTTCATCAACCATGCCAATTTTCTGGCCTTCCTTGAGAAATAATCTAATTGCATCTCTTCCTTCTTCACCATAATCAATAGTTCGATTGTTTACATACATTCCTACAAACTCCTTATTAGTTTCATCATCAATTCCTCTCCCCCATTTTTTGGCAAATTCCAGTGCATCATCAGGATTCTCCAGTGAATGAATTATGCTATTTTTCACATCTTCAGTTAATGATTCGCATAACTCCATCCCTAGATCCTTTCTGACTACATTTCCTCCTAAAGGTAAAGGCAATCCGGTTTTTTCATTCCACCATATCCCCAAATCTAGTACTAGTTTGACTCCTTCAGACTCCCAAGTCAGTTGCCCCTCATGTATAATCAAACCAGCATCATATTCTCCACTGACAACTTTAGGTAGGATTTCATCAAATGGGACAACTTCTACTTTCACATCGCCCCAAGCTAATAATAGCGATAGGTAAGCACTAGTTCCTAATCCTGGTATTGCTATAACCTTGGTTTTCGCTTCTTCTTCAGTCATTTCTCTTTTTGAAATAACCATTGGGCCATATCCTTCTCCCATAGACGCTCCACAATTCATCAAATGATATTTGTCAGCAATTTCTGGAAATGAATGGATGCTAACTGCCGAAATTTCATATTCGCCATCCATAGCATGTTTATTCAGAGTTTCAATATCTAATAGTACATGTTCATATTCTCTTCCTTCGGTATCTATTGTACCAGTGGTCATTGCATGGAACATGAATGCATCATCTGGATCTGGTGAATGCCCTACTCGGAAGGGCTTCTCGGCTCTGTTCATGATTTGGCGGTTGAAAACTAATACAAAACTGTGTGTATCTCTGTATGGTGAATGGTAAGGCTGAATAGAGTGTTTCTTTTCGACCTTAATATGCCGGATGCCTCTAAACTATCTACAGCAACAGGACAACTAGGTCCTATTTGCGCAATCACAGGTAAAGCAATGACTTTTGCAGAAGCGATAGTAATGGATGACCAATTTGTATGCTGGGAAGCATATGTTGAAGCTACAGGTGCAGATTCAGCATCTGAAGGTAAGAAAGTATCTAATCTCAATCTTGATTGATTAAACCTCAACTTAATTTGCTACCTACTTTCTAAGTAGACTATGGTAGAGGGCTGGAGTCGTTTCGCTCTACGGTTTGGAGACTACTATAAATCTTTGAATCCTGATGATTTATGGGTTCCTCCAAGACTCAAAAGTAGGGAATGGATGTTTATTCCTTGGGGTTCTAGACCTCCTGATAGACACAGAGGATTTCTGGATAAGAAAGGGTTATCTGATTATTTGAATCAGAAAACTCCTCATTCATGTTTTCATAGTACGGCTTATTACAGATCTCCTAATGAAAGAAAAATGATAGACAAAGATTGGCTTGGAGCGGATCTAATATTCGATTTAGACGGAGACCATTTACCCGGCGTCTCGGATAATGATTTTCCAACTATGATATCTTTGATTCAAGAACAAGCATGGACACTCTGGTCTGACTTCTTACATCCTGAATTTGGATTTGAGGAGAAATATGTTCAGACATCTTTCTCTGGCCACAGAGGTTTCCATATCCATGTTAGAGACCCCTCATTATTACATCTTGATTCTAATGCTAGAAGACAACTTGTCAATTATATACGTGGTGAGGGAATAAATGTTCAGACAGTTCTTTCAGGGCCGGAATCCGGTTGGCAAAATAGAATCAATAATGGCATTAAATCCGTAACTCACAAATTGAAGATTATTAAAGAAAAGGGAGAAGATCATAAGTCATATATTCAGGATTTACAATCTGCTGTAGAGAATACCAATAAACTATCAACAAATTCTTCCAAAAAAATATCTAAGAATAAAATCAATGAAATAGCAGATATGGCAGACGATGAACGCCTAAATCGGATATTAGCCGATAATAAATTAAGAGTCTTTGGCGAAAAAAATACTTCTTTGTTTTGGGATATGGTGAAAGGAGATAATTCGGTAGTATTAGGTTCAGCAGGAGAAACAGATGAGGCAGTAACCGTTGATGTGAAGAGAGTAATCCGGTGGATAGGGAGCCTACATGGTAAATGTGGATTAAGAGTAACAGAAATGCCATTAGAGAGATTAAATCCTTTTTCGAATAATTCTTTCAATCCATTAGAGGAATCGATAGTTTTTTCTTCAGATAAGAAATTTAATATTTTATTGGAGAAAGATGATGTAACTGCTGAATTAGCTGGAATTAGGGTTGAGGGCAACTCTGGAGATAGATTTGAAGTCCCTGAATCTTTAGCTACATTCTTAGTTCTGAAAGGTTGGGGTTCAATTGTCAATTAGATATAATTTGAACACCGAATCACAATATGTTGAAGAGTGATTAGGTTCGGAAGAGTACTAGTGAGCACTATGGGCGAGGACGAGACGACTCAAGATGAACCTCAAGGGATGCCTTTGCCGCCACTCCCACCAGGCATCTCTTTGCCTCTACCACCACCACCGCCCCCGCCCCCAGAAGTTGTCGATTTGGATGATGATTTGGAGATAATTGAGGAAGAAGAGAACACGTCAGAAGATGTCGAAGACTCTCAAACTACTGACTTCCAATCACATTGGGAGAAAAGGAAAGCCTCTGATCCCAACTTGTCAGTAGGTAACCGCGAGAGCATGTATGGACATATAGATAGAATCGCTACTGGCGAAGTTGGCACACTCTTGGATAGATTCTCTAATCGTTTTGGCTCAGAATTAGATAGAGAAATAATAGTTTTACGTAAAAAACAGCAGCAAGAAATGCGTGAAATTAAACCAACTGTTGAATTAATTCAAGCTCCTAGTGAAGAATATGAAGAAGAAAATCATGATGATGAGGAAGACGAAGATTTTGCAGTTTTCTTTGCAGTGATTAATAATTTGTTAGGAGATATTATTGACGAACCCGCAATTAAGAATTTTATTGCTTCAGATTCATTTTCATTATTTGAGAAAGTCGGGTCATCGCCAGAATCTGTTTCTGAAGAAGAGAAAGGCGAGTTCTTTAGAATAATTAATAAGGTTCTTGGAGATTTACCTGATGATAATAAACCTGTAGAAGCATTTATTGCTTCCTCGGATTTCTCAATATTTGAAAAGATGGGCGCATTGTACGGAGAATGAAATTATGGGACTATTAGAAAAGGCTGGGAATGCTCAGAAAGAAGATGAAAAAACTGCTAAGGTAGTTAAGGCAGAAGAAGAAGTTACAAAGTTCAATGAAGCTGTTACCAAGGCTACTAAGAAAGAGGAAGCAACTACTAAACCGAAAAAGGCGGCTAAAGTTAAGAAGGCCAAAGTCAAGAAAGCAAAAACTCCGAAGACTAGAAAGGAGCGCGTAATCAAGGAATTCCCCGAAGGATTTGATGAAGTTAACAGAGCACGTTCTTTGTTCCGTACGATAGTTGATCTCGCTGTGAATTTCTCACTATTCTCGTTCTATCTTCTAACCAATATTGTCGCTGGAGGTGCTTCTGATTTAACATATGTATTGATTATTAGTCTGATATTGCCTATATTCAATCTGGTCTTTATGCCTTACAAAACAGGAAGGACTGTCGGTCAATGGATTACAACTACTCGATATGTGAATTCACGAGGGAAAAACCCACCATTCCTCTACCATCTCTTGAAGAGTTCACCAGTTATCTCATATCTTTCTGGTGCAGGTGCTTTCTTAGTTTTAATTTCTGCATCTACCGAGTGGACTAGTGGGATGATAGGAGTTGTTGCTACTTTAGTCATTATTTTCTTACTAGTTCCTGGTAATTGGTTATTCAAAAAATTCCATCATCAATCTTTTGGAATATGGGAATTCCTGTTTGGTGGGGTTTGGAACGCTAGGGCTCAGAAAGGAGAAGGCGGAACTGGAAATAAATTATTCCAGAGGCTAGAATCATTAAGCGATTATACTGAGTCTAAAGGATGGCT
>CAXFIU010000042.1:0-11741 GCA_964003245.1 uncultured Candidatus Poseidoniales archaeon | reverse complement strand
CCTGTAAGAAAAGATAATTTTCATCCCGATATTGATGCAATTAGATCTGCTGTTACTGATAAAACTAAAATGATTTTATTAAATTCTCCAAATAATCCTACAGGGGCAGTATTCACTCCAGAAGAAATTTCTGAAATTGTCAAAATTGCAGTAGAATATGATTTGTGGATAGTTTCTGATGAAATCTATGCTAGACTAAACTGGACTGATTATCCACATATATCTCCGGCAACTTGCCCAGGAGGGAAAGAAAGGACGTTAGTAATCAATGGTTGGTCTAAATCTTGGGCAATGACTGGGATGAGATTAGGTTTTCTTACAGGCCCTGAAAACGCTATGAAAGCAGCTATTAAATCACAAGCTAATTCAGCATCTCATGTACCTACATTCATGATGGAGGCAGCAAGAGTGGCACTTTCTTGTGACAATTATGTGGAAGATTTCAATGCTGAATATTTGAAAAGAAGGGCCATAATAAAGGAAGGTTTATCTGAAATTCCGGGTTTAAGAGTTGGGGATCTAGAAGGCGCATTCTATGCATTCGTAGACATAACAGAGACAGGAATGAATGATATTGAATTCGCAGATGGGGCTCTAAAAGCAGGAGTACAGTTAATTCCGGCATCTCTGATTACAGGTGGAGAAGGTTTTGTAAGAATTTCTTATGCAGCAGATGAGGAAGTAATCTTTGAAGGATTGAAGCGTTTGAAAAAATGGTTAATTTAAATCAAAAATTAAAATTAACATGGCAATGGCCGACATTTCAAAAGGGATGTGTGGCACATACTACAGTAAGCGGCCGGCGTATGTTGCAAGTTTGAAGAAAATACAGGAAGAAGAAATATGACTAACTCACATGGAAAACAAGTTTGTGTAGATTATTCACATTGTGATTTTAATGAGGAACGAGATGGTGCATGGATGTTAGATTTGATGCGTTATGCTGTCAATTCTGCACAAGTAAGAGAAGTTCATGCTCACGTTGAAGAGTTCGATGGAAGTAAAAGTCCGGCTGGATTTGCAGCAGTTGTATTGTTAGACGAAAGTCATGTTAGCGCACATTGTTACTATGATAAGGGAATACTGGCGATTGATGCTTTCACTTGTGGTGAGTCCGATCCGAATATAATTATCGATATTATCAATAAGAGATTGGTTTCTGAAATGGAAAACATCAAAGTCGTTAATAAGGATGAAATTCTAAGATTTAGGCAGTGAGGTGATTGTTATGGATGTTAATAAATTCATTGAATATCATTACAGACATTTCAACGCTGGGGCACTTGCTGAATGCAGTAAATCTTTACAAGAATTTCTACAAAATGATGGAAGAATGTTGATTACATTGGCAGGCGCTATGTCAACTGCAGAGATTGGAAGATCTCTAGCTCCAGCAATTCGAAAACAGAAAATACATGCCATTTGTTGCACTGGTGCAAATCTTGAGGAGGATTTGTTCAATTTGGTTGCAAAATCATCATATGAAAAGATAAAAGATTGGAGGAACTGGACCGCTGAAGATGATAAAGAATTGCAGAAGAGAGGTTTGAATCGAGTTACAGATGTTGCAATTCCTGAAGAAGAGGCGATTAGACATATTGAAGCCCCACTGTTAGAGCTTTGGAAAGATGCAGCTGCAGTTGGAGATAGAAGATTTCCTCATGAATATCTATATGATTTATTATTACATGGAAATCTTGAATTTGATGCTGATCCAAAAGACTCCTGGTTACTAGCAGCAGCAGATGCAAATTTACCTATATTTGTCCCTGGTTGGGAAGATTCAACATTAGGAAATATACTTACAGCGAGAGTTATTGATTGTACAATTCCGTCTCCAGATATAGTATTAGGAGGATTGCATGCCATGCAATCGTTAGCCGACTGGTATAGAGAAGATGATTCTCCAACAGGACTGCTACAAGTTGGAGGAGGTATTGCAGGAGATTTTGCAATATGTGTTGTGCCTATGTTAAGGCAAGATGTTGGAGTAGAGGTTGATCTATGGTCTTGGTTTGCTCAAATTTCTGAATCTAGTGCATCTTATGGTGGATATTCAGGAGCGCCTCCCAATGAGAAAATTAGTTGGGAAAAAATAGACACAGATACTCCTCAATTTGTAATTGAGTCGGATGCAACTATTGTGTTGCCATTACTACTAGCATCATTAGAATAAATCGCTATAATTTGTACATTCTTCGGCTATTCTGAGTAGTTGATTGTATTTTGCAGTTCGGTCACTTCTAGCAGGTGCGCCGGTTTTTATTTGCCCCGCATTCGTTCCAACTGAAATATCTGCAATTATATCATCTGATGTTTCGCCGGATCTATGTGAAATTATAATTCCAAAATTAGATTTACGAGCCATTTCAATGACTTGGAGAGTTTCTGTAACCGTACCTATCTGGTTTAATTTGATTAATATTGCATTTGATGCCTTCTCGTCTATACCTCTTTGGAGACGTTCTGGATTTGTAACATACAAATCATCTCCAACAATTTGTACTCTATGACTTTCTAATTTTGTAAAATCTTTCCAAGACTCCCAGTCGTCCTCTCCAAAGGGATCTTCCATTGATACTATTGGATAGTTGTCTAACCAAGAAGAGTACAAAGATGCGAGTTCTTTTCCATCAATTACTCTATTATCAATGTGATAGTTTTCTCCGTCAAAGAATTCTTGGGCTGCCACATCTAGAGCTATTGAGACTTGGTTCCCCGGAGAATAGCCGGCTTTTTCTATTGCGCCCATCAAATATCTGAGGCCGTCTTCATTACAAGGCAAATTTGGAGCAAAACCTCCTTCATCTCCAACTCCTCCGAGTAAACCTTCATCTTTCAATACAGATTTTAATGAATGATAAATTTCTGTTCCAGCTTGTAGCGCGTCAGAGAAATTATTGAAGCCGTGAGGTACTACCATGAATTCTTGTACATCCACGTTTGAAGCTGCGTGTGCCCCTCCATTGAGTATATTCATCAAAGGGATGGGTAATTTGTTCTCATTATTTATTGAAATATAAGACCACAGTGACTTTTGTGACTTGTTTGCTGCAGCGCGAATTGCTGACATTGAGGCACCCAATATCGCATTAGCACCTAATCTCCCTTTATTCATGGTCCCATCTAAAGTCAACATGGATGCGTCTATTTCTTCTTGATTATATACGTCTAATCCTACTAACAAATTTCTAATTTCTTTATTCACATTGTTAACGGCTTTAGATACTCCTTTGCCCATCCAATCTTTACTGCCATCTCTTAATTCAACGGCTTCATGGCTACCTGTACTTGCTCCGGAAGGAACCGCGGCACGACCCATGAGAATTCCGTCTACAAAACAATCTACTTCTACGGTTGGATTGCCACGTGAATCAATAATTGCGCGAGCTTTGAGATCGGTTATTATGCCGCCCATTAATTACTTCGAAGAGAGATGATGGTCTGAATGTTACTATCGTCAAACTAGGAATTTAACCAACTCAACCAACGAGAAACTTTATTCTGAACAGCAGGAACCTGAATTTCGGAATGGCAAACTTCTTCCCAACAAAGTTGTTCCTCGGAAGGAGAGATTGAGAATAACTCAGCCTTGAATATTACTCCATCAGGATTGTCGTGGCTATCTCTCTTATCATCTACAAAACAATGCAAAAGATGTTTTGGATAGTGGTGCATTTTACCAGAATTACAACAACACATCAGCACACTTTTCTCTAGAAATATCAATGATGATCCTGTGGATTCATCAATATCATGACTCACTACTTTACAATTGACTAGAAGGGTAGCGACATCCACATTATACCACTGAGATTTTGAGGAAGAGAGATTTAGATTAGAAACCTCATCTAAATACTCCTGAACCCGAAGATTGCCTATTGCATCATCCTCTGACATGTATCGTCAGAAATCGGCGACTCATTTGAATGCAACTTAATTCAAATCATGAGAGAAAATATATGATTATTACCTGAAAACGGAAAAAAACGCTGAGCAGGGGCTACTCAAAATAACAATAACAATCAAAAAGGGTTCGCTTTGCGGATTAATCATGGTTGATGTAGATTCACTTGATAGAGCTATTCTGGCATACCTTAGAGACGCAGGCAGAGCGCCATTTGTGGATATTGCAAAAAACGTAAATGTTACTGAACGTACTGTAAGAACCCGTATGAAAAGAATGGAAGATATTGGAGTCATTAGAGGCTATACAATCAGAGAGGCAGGTATAGGTTTGACCGCATTAATACGACTAAAAGTTGGTTCAGGAGTTGAGATAGGGAGCCTTGCTGGAGAATATTCAGGATGGGCGGGTGTTGAATGTATTTACGAGATCAGTGGAGACGCGGATTTAGTTGCTATTGTTCACGTTGATGATACTGTTTCACTAAGGAATTTACTAGATCGTATGTGGTTAGCTGCACCTGGGGAAATAACTTCAACACAAACAGAATTAGTCTTAGAACAATACTAATTATTTTTAATCATTTGATATCTGTAATACTTCAATTTACCAGACTTAAATGAATCATAAACAGGAGTTCCTTGAACTCCTGCAAAGGTTTCAAAACTACGCCTAATAGTTCGCGGTACAAGTTCAGTAATTCTTTCTTTCTTGGCATCATTTATCATATCTAAAGCTTCAACTACCTCGTTGGTAATCTCTTTCTTGATTTCTACTGAGAATCCAGCATTATGGAATATTTCTTCCGTTTTCTTCATGGTTTCTTCATCGCGAAAATCAGTCCAACAAAAGTATCCTCCCTTTCTCAAAACCCGAAAAACTTCGCTAACAAACTTGTTCATATCGCCATAACAATGAGAAGATTCAACATTATAGACGATATCAATACTGTCATCATCGAATGGTAAATCTTGCGCATTTCCTACCAAAAAACTTAGATTTTTCTGTTCATACCACTCATTGCATAAAGATACGGCCTCCTCTGAAAAATCTACTCCAATTAGGGATGATGGGTTCTCAGACTTAGCTATCCAACTAGCCCCTCCTCCTCGTCCAGAGCCAACTTCCAATACTTGCTTATTGCTTAAATCTACATCTCTGATATTCATATGATATAGTTGTATAAATAATCGATAAGGTTCATCTTCCGGATCTAAAATTGGGCTATTTTCGTCCACAAATCCATAATTCATGAATCTAAAATCTACCTTGTTATGTGCTTTAGATATCCTTTGATACCACCATTTCCATAATTTATTTTGTAAAGAAGCGGGAGAAAACTTGAGTATGGTGGCAAAAATTCTAGCTGGAATACCCATAGACATTTTTTCACCTAAACTTTCCACTTAACTGAGCATCCGATACTTTGAGTCCTATTATCTGTGATTTCTTTTCCTGCTACCAACAGGTCGATGGCATCTGAAAGTTCAGAAGTTGTTGCATGAGCAGGATCTCTGGGGGAATCGTCAAGTCTGCCTCTGTAAACTACATTTCCGGATGCGTTGATAAGATAAAATTCAGGAGTTCTTTCGGCGCCATAAAGTGTTGCTATAGATTGGTCCGCATCATGTAAGTAAGCATATGTCATCCCCTTAGATGCCCTTTTTACCATATTAGGCCAAGAATCTGATTCATAATTAACAGGGTCATTGGAATTAATTCCAATAAAACCAATATTATTATTTCTAGCCTTCATGGCCATCTTCTCAATTCTAGATTCCGAGCCTACGACATAGGGACAATGGTTGCAGGTGAAAGTAATTATTGCACCATTAGCGCCCATAATTTCACTTAGAGATAATGAGTCTTTACCTAGATTCTTATTGGCGTTCGGCAATTCAAAATCTGGAGCAACTTGCCCTGGCTCTACTCCTACTGAGGTGTGCATATTTGATGCAGGCGTAATGTATTGTTCAACCCTTTGGAGAAATCTTCTGCTTCATGTTTTCTTGTCTGTCGACCGATTCTTGTAATCTTCTTCTAGCCAATCTATGTTCAGGGTCTATATCAAGGACTTTTCTCCATGCAATAACGGATTCATTTACATTTTCACCTTCATGGAGAATTGCTGCGATCCTTAGCCTTGCATCAATATGTTTCTTATCATATTTAGCAGCAGCCTCAAAGTCTGATTTAGCCTCATCTATTCTTCCAAAGTCAAGATATAACAGCCCTCTTTGATACCATGCTTCGGAATGAGTGGGGTCATAGCGAATTGCTTCATTTAACGGCCTTTCTGCCTGTTCTGACTTCTCCATTGCAATCATACAAGCGCCCAAATGAACCAATGCCATAATGTGCTCAGGATCTTGGGAAAGCAGTTTGCGCAATTCGCTTTCTGCCTCTTTCCAATCGCCAAGATTCATTAGAATCTCAGAACGTCTCTGCCTTGCCAAATTTAATTCTGGTGCTAATTCAATAAGTGAGTTGGCATCATCAAGAGCTGTAACTAAATCATCAGCAAGTAATGAAGCTGAACACCTATTCAATCTGGCTCTGATATGATTTGGATTTGATACAAGAACCTTAGAGAAAAATGATTTTGCCTCAATAAAACGACCCTGCCTCGCTGCAATCATGCCTCTAATGAATGGGATTGAGGGGTGGCTTCGAACATTGGTTGATGCTTCTGAAACTAAGGCATTGGCCTGATCTAATTTACCCATCTCTAAGCATAAATGGGCTTCTTCTAAAGATATCGAAGGATGATCTGGGATGAGTCTTCTCGCTCTTACCAAAGCTACTTCTGCCTCTTTGATTGAGCCTTGATATCTTAATGCACGTGATCTCCCGAGCCAGGCCAAGCCAGATTCTCTGTCTTTTTCTATTGCGGAATCAAAAGAAATTGTTGCATCTAATAACAAAATATGGTCGTGCTCTCCAGTCCTATCTCTATGCTCATCGGCAGCCAACAAATGTAATCTTCCTTGCATAATATGTAATGAAGCACTTTCCCAAGATTCTTCGGGCGCTTCTTCCAATACTCTCTTTGACCAATCAATAGCTCCCGCACGGAATAAAACTAGACTTAAACGCCCTCTAACCTCAGCATCCTCTGGATTAACTTCTAACCACTCTTCTAAAACTGCTCTCGCAGAGTCTAACTTTTCTTCATTCTCAAGTATCTCGCTCTCTATCAAAACTGTGTATTCGCCCAAACCTGATGCTCGACGAACGGCCTGAAGAGCTTCTTTTGATTGGTTCTCTCCCGCAGCTAATAATTTCGCCTTTAATAACCATGCTTCAGAATTAGAATTGTCCAAGTATAAGGCTCTTTCAATCGATTCTAACGCCGCTCTGATTTCTCCTAATTGCATCAATTTAGAAGATTTAGAAACCCAACCTTCCGATGTCGATGGTTCCTTGAGGTGTGGATTTGTCTGATTTTGTGCTACATTTGCTCTATCAATAATATTTGAAATGTCCTTATCTCCTTCTGTTAATTGGAACTCAACACCTAAAGCATCTAATCTCCTAATGTTTCGATTGAAACGTTCATCTTCACTTCCAGAAAGTAATATTGCTTGTTCCTTTAGTGCATTAATATCATCTGGATCAATTGCTATCAAACGTTCTAATGTCCTATCTAGTGAGTCGAGGTCTGCCTCATCTCTCTGTATTGAGGCCAATGATAAGAGGATTGAGGAGCTTTCAGGAGAAAGTAAATTTGCTCTTTGGTAGAAATCTGCCGCTCTATCGAACTTTTCAGATTCGTGAAATAACTCCCCTAGGCCTCTTTGTTCTTCGCCATTAAGTTCTAAATCTTCAGATTTCATATCTGCTTCAGTGAGAATTGCATCTAGTCTTAATACTAAGGGAATTATTCCCGGTAGTATATTTTCACTTCCCTCTACTTCTGAGTCTCTTTGATAATTTGAAAGAATTGCTCTTGCTGCATGAGTTGCTATGGCGCAAGATTCACTGGAGCTAATAGTTACGTCCTGTTCGAAAAGTAATGACTCGGCCGACTCTAGAGATTTATGAACAGATAATAATTCATGAACTTCAGGAGTTTCGCCAAGAATGGTATCTACTCCTCTGGAAAGTAGGTCTAGACGATTAGAAGTACTAGCCAAGTTACCTTGTAAATTACCGAGTTTTGTACGCATCTCATCACGTTGCCTTAGCACTGATTGATGTCTTAACCAAAGTGTTGCTAACACAATTCCGACCAAGCCATACAACGCTAGAATTATCGACGTCGACTGCTCCATCCATTGGGAGCGGGAATGTAGGACTTTTGATGGCTTCTACTGATGAGGAGCCTTACAACGGCTTTTTTAATGTAATTAATTTTCGCCAAAGAGGTTGAAATCTTACATATCTGATACTGAGTAAGCTTGTACTCCAGATTTTCTAGTGACTTTTCCTACTGAGGATGCAACTACGCTATCTATACCGGCACCTGCTGCTAAGGTAAAAATTCGATCTGTTACTTTTCCAGCGAATACTAGGCCTTTTGCGCCCTCGGATTCTGCAAGTTTTGCTTCCAAAGATGATGCTCCGATTGGTTCACTTCCAGAACCGTCTTCATTCACGATGACCGCTTGGTTTCTTTTCAAACCCTCTAACATACCTGCCCACCCTTTTATTTCATCAGGTGCTTCAAGTATTTCTTCGCCACGGCCTACTGCGGCATCATCTTCTTTTGCCAACTCGGCCTGAATACGAGATACTACTTTGTTAGCAAGTTCTTTTTGACCTAGACATTTAGTGATTACTTTTCCTTCTAAGTGTTCAACTTCACGACTTTGTGGAGCCAAAGCCACATGTGTTAGTGATTTACCCAACTTACCGCTGAGTTCCATCAAGAGAAGTTTTCCACCTCTATCTCCATCCACAAAAGCTGTAACCATTGTTTTGGAGCTAGCAAGTGTAACTAATTCGTCTTGAATGCCGGAGCCCATTGTTGCTATTGCATTTTTAATACCGTACTTGAGTAAATTCTTAACGTCATTTCTTCCTTCTACAATAATAATTGCACTACCATCTGCAACTTTAGGGCCCGCAGTCATACCAGAAATATCTTTTTCTGTATCTAAAGTTAAAACTGAACGTACTTCATCTAGTATATTCTTAGATTCGTCTTGACCCGAATTTACCATATTCAACAATAGAGTCTTAGCGCGATCAATCACGTTATCTCTCTTTGCAGATCTGATATTTTCAATTGCTTTGACTTTTATTACTGCTTTACATGGGCCGATGCGATCTATGGTTTCTAATGCCGCTCCAATGACTGCCGTACTAACCTGATCAATAGATGAAGAAAGTGAAATGTCTCCTTGTACTTTTCCTTTATTCTGATTCAATGATACGTCGACGTGTCCGATGCGGCCTGTTCTTTGTAATTTTCTTAGTTGTAACTGGTCACCAAGAAGACCTTCGGTTTGACCAAATATGGCCCCAACGACGTCTTTTCTAGCGACTGTTCCGTCACAACGAATTGTTGCGTGTATGATATATTTTCCTTCTGTATTTGACATAATAATTCCTTTCCGGTTTTCGGCCCAACTAGAGGGGCTTCGCTCCCAATTACCTAGTAGGTTTCTGGGTTGGATGGGCGCAAAACGCCCGCGAGTGTGGCTGATTACCAACCCATACCCGCAGATACACCCTTCATGAAGCCTCCTGTCATTCTCAAGAAAATAAACCATTTTTCAAAGAAATCAAATTTCTAGGTAAAATAACCAGGATAGAGATTAAGTCATAGAGCCTTCAACGAGGTTCATGGTCGAACCCTCTTCGGATAGGCGAGTAGTTTTTCGAGGAGTCGTTAGTCTTGCCCTCAATGATGGAAATCTTACATTTGGAGAGAAGAGATTGATTACAAAACTTGCCAGAGCTTTGCGGCTAGGCGATGAAGAACCAAAGATGATCTATGATTCAATCATAGAAGGCAATGATATTGCAGAAGGGGCTGCTTTGACTAATAGTGAAAAAATCTCAACCTATGAACAAGTTCTAGAAACGTTTCTGATACATACTGATAAAACCGATGATGAGTTAAAAATTATTGCATACTTGAGGAAGGTGTTTGAGCTAAGCGATTCTGAGCATAGAGCAATTCTTAGAAGTCTAGATCGTCAATTGGAAGAAATTGTACATCGAAATGTACGGCAAAACATACGATATGAATTAAAAGGAACTATGGATAGATTATCTGAGATTGTCGATAATATTAGAGTACAGAAATAAGGGATTGGAATGAGTTCTGGAAATAATCTTGATGAATTTCTAAATAATCAACCAAAAAATGTGCATTCCTCGGATAGGGCTTTGGCAAATTTGGTTAGAAATGCTTACCCAATCGGAGTTCCTGCATTGATAATGAAATCTAGTACTGATAGGATGATGATTTCTTCGGGCTATTCATTTATTCTAGGAACTCCCGATGAGTTCCTTAGAATTCTGGCATCTTGGCTAATTACAGAAGCAGGAAATACTCATAGAGTTTTATTGAAATTAATAAAGAGGTTATGGAAAAGACATGGGAGAGAAGATGTGGCTTTAGCGGCTATTTTACTCGCCAATATTGATCATAAAGGAATGGGTACAAATCCTTGGGAAATTTTAGAAGATTCTATCCATCCCGTAGAATCGGTCGATTCATTATTACTGAATATTGAAGAATTATTCAGAGCGAAGCGTCGACCCCCTAGAGATGATTTAATTTTAAAATGGATAAATGGACGAAAAATTGAACAACATTTGGCTATAATAGTTACTTACTCAGGGAAAATTCATGGATATGATTTCTCGAAAGAATTAATTGAAAAAATTATTCTAATTGAAATACCATCTGGAGATTCAATTTTAACTAGGATAAAGGGTAAATTAGTTGAGATTTAGGCGTATAACTGATTGCTGATGACTGTGTCCGGCACCTATGGTCGAGCGTCTATTGCCCTCAGATGACCCTATTGCAGAAGAGGTTCTAGAATGGACAATTAAACGAGATTCAAAAGATATTACACAATTAATGAGGTGGATGGAAACTGCTGAAATAAGACGAGATAGACAAGTTCTATTGAATAGAGCGATGGATTTGATGGATGAAATACAATATGCCTTAAATCGACTCAATGAATTAAGGTGAGAATGTGCGATCTTTGCTTCTTGCGGGCGGAAGATCTAAGAGAATGGGGAGAGATAAGGCGCTAATCGAAATTGATGGAGAGGCAATGATTTCAAGAGTGGTTGAAGCTTTAGTAGAAGCGGGTAGGGAGCCAATCAGGATTGCTGTTGCAAATCCGGAAAAAATAGATGAATACGCAACAGTAATTAATCCTAATTATAATATTGAATGGGTCCTAGATTCGGTACAACACGCTGGCCCAGTAGATGCAATAATTGAAAATCTAAATGATTCTTTTTGTTTGGAAGAAGATACCATTCAACTTGCAACAGTGGATGTGCCATGGATAACCTCTGAAGTCTTCTCTAGCTTAGAAGACTCCATATCAAAAAAAGATGAAGTAATAATGCCAACTGATGGAGATTTTTTACAACCTTTACTCTCATTAATTCGACCGAAATTACTACTTAATTCGTTAAACAATTGGGATGGAAAACCTTTGCACGAAATGTTTCTTGAAATACCTCATTCTCTATTGATTGTAGATAACAATTTGATTAAAAACATAAACACTGAGAATGACCTCTAGGAAAAAAATGACGGGTATAACTTGATAGGGGGTATGGTCTAGTCAAGTCCATGATGGAAGGAAATGAGTCCGGAAGGCCTGCAAATATGATGTCGTTTATGGATGCT
>CAXFIU010000041.1:0-11874 GCA_964003245.1 uncultured Candidatus Poseidoniales archaeon | reverse complement strand
ACTTAACTCCACCATCCTTGAGTAACCCATAATTAAAGTTATGGTATTGAATGGTGTCTTTTTGAGAGGCTAATGCCTCATATGTCTCTGCTAACTTATTTTGAAAGGATTCTAATTTCTCATGCTCAGTATTTCTATTTGCAAGTTGTTCGGTAAGTTTCTGAACTTCCGATTCCAAATCCCTGATTTGTCGTTGACACCCAGAGATACGAGTATTGTTTTTAGAAATGCCATGCGTTAGGTTAGTAATCTCCTTAGATAAAGTTGTAAAGTGATGCTCTCGCTCTTCTTCCTCTTTAATTGCCTGTTCTAGTTCTTTATAACCAGATTGCAACTCCTTTGCTTTAGTTTGAGCATCGTTAATTTTATTTATTCTAAAGTCCTCGTTGATGGTTTGCGTACATGTAGGACAAACCGTATTCTTTGTAAAGAACTTATGTTCCTTAGTAATCGTTGCTACCTTATTAGATATTTTTCCTTTAAGATTTCCTAACTCCCGTAACTTTTCTGTAGCACCTGTTACTACTTCTTGTTGTTTAGTTAAATCTAATACATCATTTTCTAATTGTTCATTCACTGACAAATAATTATCCGACTCACTGAAAAGGGTAGTAATTTTTTGCTGATTATCATCTATTCTTCCCTTACTCTGTGATTCCAATTCTTTGATCCAATTAGTTTGCATCTCAACTTTATCATTCAATGACTCTTTCTTTAGATCTAATGTCCTAATCTCATCTCTTACTAATTTAATTTTATCCTTAATTAAATTATTCATAGATGAAAAGATTTTAATATCTAATAAATCTTCAATAACTTCTCTTCGATTCGTAGCCGTCAACTGCATAAATGGAACAAAATTAGTAGATCCTAAAATTACAATCTGTGTAAAAGATTTATAATTCATTTTAAGAACATTTTGCTCTAACCACTTCTGCTGATCATTAGCATTAGAAAATTGATCTAAACAATTACCATCCTTCCAAATCTCAAATGTATTTGGTTTTATTCCCCTAACTACTTTCCATTCAATATCACCAATAGAAAAGTCCACTTCTACCTTACAATCTTTTTCATTAGCACTATTAATTAACTGACCTTTATTAATCTTTCTAAATGGTTTACCAAATAAACTAAAAGTGAGAGCATCTAATACCGTACTCTTACCCGCACCATTAGTTCCTACAATTAATGTAGTAGCATGATTATTAAATTGTATGTTAGTGTAATGATTGCCAGTACTTAAAAAGTTTTTCCAGCGTATCTTTTCAAATGTAATCATGATCTTCAGGTGGAATTACAATGTCATTTCGAGTGATGATGGCATATTCGTAGCCATGTATACGACAAGTCTTCATCATCAAATCTTCATCAACTTCAACTACATTCATTTCTGGATATCCAACATCTTCTAACATCATAGCATATCTATCAGCATCGTCTTCTTCTTCAAAGATATATAAAATTTGTCCTCCCATCTTATCTTCTACAGCATAAGCACCTTCCTTTTCCTTTCCATTCATAGTTAATATAAACATTATACTAACTCACAGGCCTCTTGATAAGTATCTTGAAGCATCTTCTGAATTATTGATTTATCCAGATTAACCTCTGATTCCTCAACATACCGATTAAGGATGGATAAGGTATCTTCAGATTCAAATGCTTCAAAGTCTTCTGCATCATGAAGAATAAAATTCTCCACAACCTTCAATTCAGCCACATTAGCATTATACAACTTATCGATAAATTTTTCAAATTTTACTTGATTACTCTTTTTCCTTACCACTACCTTTACTATCTTATCTTCTAATTCTCTTGCATCAAACAACTGATAATCTTGATCATTATAATAGATTATCTTATGAAGTCTATATGGATTATTGACTGGTGTATGCTCTAGTGTCTCTGTATCAAATAAATGGAATCCCCTATTCTCATCATCTACATCATTCCAGAACATCTCATAAGGGTTACCAAGATAGTAAATATTATCTTGATTTGATCTACAATGATAATGTCCAGAGAATGTCTTTTTAAATTTCTTAAATATATCCCATTGCATTCCATGTTCCATCATATGGCCTGGAGTTGCTTTGAATCCATTCAACTCTAGATGTCCCATACACACAGGTGCTCTTGACTTCTTAATCAAAGCAACACTCTTTTCTTCATTCTCCTTATTAATCCAAGGTACAAGAAGAATATTACACCCACCTACTTCTATAGATGTTGTTTCTTCATAGATGGGAATATTATCATACTCTCTCAATAATAAATCTATCGCATTTATATCATTTGTATTTTTATAGTATATGTCATGATTACCTACAATCGTATGAACCGTGATGCCCATTTGTTTTAGACGATCAAAGTAATTATCCTTTGCCCATGTCAGTGCAGCAAAATCAATTCCTTTCCTACTATCAAAGGTATCACCCATATTAATAACCGTAGTAATGCCTTCTTTCTCCAGAGTAGGAAAGAAAACATTCTTATAAAACTTTAAGAAATAATCATGAAAAAGCTTAGAATTCTTCCGACACCCAAAGTGTTGGTCTGTGATGATTGCTATTTTCATTTTCTATTAATATCTCCAGAAAAAGTTATTCTTACATTATTAGACATATGTTTAGGAACGCTATGACGAACATATGCAGGGAAAAGAGCTAGTAAACCTTCTTGAGGATAAATGGGTGTTTTACTATCATCCAATAATAAAGGTGCATCTCCTTCTTCAGCAGTTAAAAAATAAACCATTGTTAAATCTTCTGGTAGATGACCATGAGAATTTGTATACTCTCCATATCTATAGATATTTGCCCAAAAATTTTTAAATTCAAAATCTCCAGAAGGGCCCCACTTTAACTGAGCTGGTAAATTTTTTAAAGACTTTATAATATAGTCTTTTAATTTTTGTATTTCTGGAGATGTTAAATTCCATTCAGTCATAACCGCTTTAACATTTGTTTCATGATTTTGTTTATCCTCATAATGCAATAGACAATCATAAACTTCTTTCTTCAATTGTTCATGACGAGGATAGGGAATTAATTCTATTCTTACATTATGCTGAACTGTAAGGGGTTCCATCTAGTTATTACGAAGTTTTGCATGTACAGCATCTTTGATTGAATTATACTCAGAAAAATTGTCTCCGTCAATCTTATTACTGTCATCAAAGACTTCATTATAGCCAGACTTCTCAATAATCTTGTTCTTAATTTCTAATTGGCGTTTCTCTCTTTGTATTCTGCGGAGAAATGCATAGTGTATAATCTGTGTAAAGTATGCAAATGGATTACGTGATTTCTCTGGATTAAAATTATGTATATACTGTACGCAATTTTCTATGCCATCAGAGATCATGTCCTCCTTGAACATATAATTAACAAAGTTTGGTTTGAATGATAAATGATTTGCAATCTTTAAGAAACACTCTCCAATATATCTTGGTATAACTGGTTTAGTTTTATCTTGTAGTCTTGCTATTTCTATATCTTCTTGATATCTAATCAGAGCAGCAAGAAACTCTTTATTATTGACGTAATGCTCCGACCTTTTTCTTTTAGCCATAGTTTTACCTGGTTGTATTGGCATGAGTCTTTATCACTACTATGTAGATAGTATAACATTTAAATCAAGACTTGACAAGTTTTTAAAACCAAGTATAATAACCTTTGTGGAGGTTCAAGGGATATTAGCTCTTAGGGTTACTTTTATATATTTTTTCTAATATTTCTTTAGCATCATTAATAGTTGATAAATATCCCAATTTTCTATTAAGTTTATATTTACTACTACCATCACCATTTATATCATTATGATTTACATATTGTTTATGCATAGAGATCATTTCTAAATCTGTTGATTCAGACATTGTAAGAACATCATTTAAATCAATTAGAAACATATCATCTTTAGTTGTTTTTAACCACGGTTCTACCTTATATCCAACTATTCCTGTTCGACTTTTAATTTCTGCTATTACAACAGGATTAGAAACCAATAAAACAATTTTATTCTCTTCTTCACAGGAAGCAACCTTACAAAAGATTTCTTCTCCAGATTTAAATTTAATGGTAGCAAAAAAGTCGTCTTCTATCATTTTTTTAGTTGGATAGTTATTATCTCATAGTTAAAATTTTCTTCGTTATAAATTTTAATTCTTTCGATAAGATGGTTGAGAGTATAATTTCTTTTAGATTTATAAGTACAGTCATCGGAAATATCATATAAAGTAGCCTTTACTTTTCCTTTTCCCTTTCTAAGAACTCGTCCAATTGATTGCAAATTACGGATACGTGATTTACTTGGAGAAGCAAAGATAACATTATGGAGATTTTTAATATTGATACCAGTTGAAAATGTACCATAAGATGCAACTATTATAGCATTTTTTTGAGTTTCAGTAATCTCTCTAACTAATTCTCTTTCACTAGCGTCTACACCGCCATGAATAAAAAATAATTTACGATCATCTTCCTTATCTCTATTTATTAAATCGTAAATGACTTGACCATGAGCTTCTACTCGTGAATATAAAACAAGACTATTTCCTTTTAAATCTATTGCAAGATTTTTTATGAAATTATTTCTTTGCTGGTGGGTAATTAAATATTCAATTTCATCTTGATAGGTTTCAAATTTTTTTTCTGGATGTTTAAGAACAATACATTGAATATCTAATTGGGAAAGATGCCCCTCTCTCATCAACTCATCAGTTCTAGTTACTTTATATGCAGGCCCAAATAATCCTTCTAATACCCACTTATGTGTTTGAGTTCCATCGAGAGTTCCAGTGAATCCAAATCTATACTTAGCATGATGTAATTTTGTCATTATAGATATAAGTGACTTCGACTTGAATAGGTGTGCTTCATCACCTATAACTACATTATAATCCTCAAAGAATGATCGTTCTAGTTTATAGACTGATTGCCACGTGGTAATCGTTACTGGAAACTCATTTGTTTTTTCTTTACCTGCATATATCTTGTGACAAAATGAATCAGCATCCCAACCGTAATCCAAAAAGTCCTTATACATCTGTTCTACGAGAGATGTCGTGGGAACGACTAAAAGGATTTTTTGCTCTTTCTCTACGTAATATCTTACAAGAGAATAAATCATCAAAGATTTGCCTGAAGCAGTGGGTGATATCAATAGCTTTCTATTATGTCTTAAGGCATCGTATACTCCCTCAACTTGGTATTTCCTTGGTTGATGACTGCAAATAGATCTCATGTAATCTTTTACACCACCATATGATATTCCCTCATTGACTTCAAATGGTGTACCATAGTATTGGTTGTCTTCAAATTTATAAGTATAATCATGTCTTTCGCAAAAAGAAATAATTTTATCTAACAAACCCACATAGATCTGTTTTGATCTCATATCAAATAGGTGTATCTCTCCATTCCAATTTCTCTTTCGGTATTGGGGCATAAACTTCGCACCCTCTACCTCAAAAGTAAAGTGATCTCTTAACTCATACTCAATATGAGGTTCAGAATTAATTTTTAAAAATACTTCGTTAGCCTTGGATATTATCACATTGGCTGTTGTGTCTATCACTTAACCCATGCATCTATGGGTATTTATTAAGTATTGTCAAGTAGTTTTAACAATCCAATTAAGTGACATTGTATACCTCTCAAAATATTCACTACAATCTTTTTCAAACCGAGGAGGAGTATGCATTAAATGACCAGGAAATATTACCATACTATTTTCAGGAACTTCTACTAATCCATATTCTTCAAATTCAGTTCCATTAATAAAAGATGGATGAGAATTCATATAATATACTCCCACATAATCTACAGGATGATTATGCATCATATATTGATCCTCCTTCCCTTGAGTCATAATAAACCAAGATAATTCAGGTATTAATTCTTTTTGAAGATACTCTTTAGCAAGGGTGTCAGCCCTAAAATGCATTTCATGAAATTGTGGATATAAACGCAAATCACAATCCGACTGATATGCTGGAAACTCTTTCTCTCCTTTATTACTCAGATTCTGAAGAAAAGGTTTACAATCTTCTATTAATTTTTTTCTTTTCTCATCAGGAAGAAAATTTGTCAGTATAAAATGTTCTTGCATTATCCTAATCCCGAATTAAATCTCATAAACTCTATTGCATTCTTAATTTGAAACGTTCTGTTTTGTATCACCTTAAGAATACTTTCTAAGTATACTAACATGGTATCATAATAATCTATTTTTAGGGAACTGTTAGATAGCTTTTCATCTGCATCAAGATATTTAGTCATCGTATCTTTATCTCTTATCTTTTTAGGAAAAGGATTATCTTGATATACTTCAGGGTCGGATTTCCCACTAAAATATTCATACCGTTCATGACGGATATTCTTTCTTTGTTGTTCTGCTTTCTTTCTTAATAGGAAGATTGTATTATATAATTCAAAATACTTTGCATGAAGAGAGGGGATTTTCAATGATTCTTCGTGTAGATTATCTCTATCTATTTCTGCATCTTTTTCCCACATCTCTTGAATAGAATCAAGAGTTACGCTCATAGTTTATTGCCAGATAAATCAGTGATATTAAATATAGTATACTTGAAAGATACGTCTGCTGTAAAGTAATTTATATCCTCAGCCGTTGCATCAAAATTTAAAGTTGATAATGTTGTAGGAAATAAGTTTTGGAATACAACTTTAAAATTAGGATTCTCTGAACTGGTTAAAATTTGAAGAGTGCCATCAGAATAAAAATTTAATTGAGACTTATCAGGTTGCTCTAAGTCGGGATTTGCATTTTGAAAATCAAAAGCATCCTGTAGAGTTTCTGCATAACCAACTGATCTTATCCAATTAGATATCTCATCATAATTTTCTAAATTTTCATCAACAAGAAAACGTAAATTAAAATCACCAAAGGTAACCTTATCACCAGGTAAAGGAATATCTTTCAAATAAGTTGGTTGTTCAGCAACACCTAGATTTAAATCAGGAATATTTGCCTCATTGCCAAAAAACGAAACCTTAGGTGCTCGGTTTAAAACAAACTTAAACCCAGTAGGTGATAAAAAATTTCTATTCTTTATCTGATTATCGTATATACTAGCCATTCAATCTTTTCTAAGTATTTAGACAAAAAAAAGACCCTTCCGAAGAAGAGTCTTTTGAGAAATATAAGCATCTCGCTTACATAAGGTTCTTAACAGCAACACGTCTGTAGTAACGGTTAGCGTTAATATGGAGTTTACCCATACCTTGCTGTGATCCATCGGCAAAGGGGTTCGCAACGATTCCGTAACGAGTCTTAAATCCGATTTTTGGCTGGAATGAATTCTCTCCAACTGCACGAACCATCTGTAGTGGAACGTATGGGCAGTAGAACAGACCAGCATCATAAGGAGATGAACCCTTATAACCAACAACATAGTACTGATTACCAGGACTTGTGTTAGCAGCCTGAGTAGCACCACCAATGTTAGCAGAATAAGGATCGATGTATACACGATACTTACCTTGTAGAACACCAGCAAATGTGTTACCAGCAGGATCAACCTGAAGGTTAGCATTAAGTGCAGGAGTGTAATCAAGTACACCAGCCATGGTTAGTGCAGAAGCAACGTCTGCAGAGCAAAGGATGATGTTACCCTTTCCACGACGAGTTCTTTGAGCGATTGCGTTTGCATCTCTCTCGATCTGGAATAGAAGTCCTTTGAACTTCTCAACAGACCATCTACCATTGGAGTCAACGTCTAAGTCGAATATACCTGCGGTAGCAACGTTCTGTACAGCACCCTGCTCAGCAACCTTGTAGATAGTTCTGATAACTTCTCTGTTAATTTCAGCGAGTATCTCAGTACTGAGGATGTTAGCAAGTTCTGCTTCTGCATTAAGACCATGAATTGCCTTAAGGTCTTGAGCAAGCTCTAATGAGTACTCTGCCTTTAGGGCTCTTGACTTAGCAGTAACAGTGACCTTCTCGATTGAGAACGCCATCTGGTTGAAGGCAGTATCGCCATCATTCAAGGCTTCCGCATCAGCGGTGTTCATACCTTGACCAACGTTGTATGGTGAAGGCTCAGTGGCAGCAGTACCAACTGGGTTTAACGCAGCAGGGTTGTTACCTGTCTGGTTAGTTGTACCGAAACCAACCTTGCGGTCTGTCATTCCATCATGAAGTTGTTCACCTTTGTTCTGACCAGAGAACGCAGTGTTTGCCTCGTTGTAGAATGCCTCTGTTCCAGACATTGTTTTGTAACGAGATCTCATTGCAAAAATTAGTCCAGTAGGACCACTCATTGGTTGAACACCAGCAAGGTCATAAGCGACCAAGTTTGGCATTGAACGACGAATGAGGCTAATCAATACTGGGTCGAAACCAGCAACAGGACCAGATGCGGTAGCACCTGAACTGAAACCTGGTGTAGTAGCAGTAGAGTTAGTATTAACTGTTGGAGTTTCGTTCAACATTCCACTTTCTTGGAATGATGAAGACTCTCTTAAAAATCTTTCTTGGTTTTCGAGCAGGACTGCTGTGACCGCCTTACGATGAGGATCTGTGATCTTCTCAACGCCTTCTGCTTCCAGAAGAGGCTTCCACTTTTCCTGCAACTGTTCTGATTGGAACATTTGCTTTTTTCCTATAAGTGTTTAGTTTGATTTAATATTTAATTCAATTTATTGCTTAAATGCTGAAAGGGTCTTAAGGTAACCAGCCATTGAACCTGAAGCAATATCAGGTGCTACTGATTCTCCTTCTGTTAACGTTTCAGTTTTAGCAGTTGAAGTCTTAGGGAAATAAGATTCCTTAAGTGTTTCCAACTTATTACGATACTCTGTCTCACTTTCAAACTCTACACTTTCAGCAAGTGAAGCGAGCTTCTCTTTCTGGGTGGCAGCAAGGCCATCAGAAACAGATTCTAAGATACCATCAGCAGTAGCCTCTGCGAGACTCTTGTTGAGATTGATATTCTTTTCTATTTGCTCATTGAGCTTGGTTTCCATATCATCTAGTTTTTCTACCATGCTTTCTAGCACATCATATTTATCGTCAGGGATTGATACATAATTTTCTTCAAATAGTGACTTCATCCCAGTTAAGAAGGATTCAGTCAATTCTGTTTTGAGTCCAGCCTCAATAGCGAGGGCGTTTTCTTCCATCCACTCGTCAGAGACATACTCTAGATAAGAGTCCACACGCTCTTGAAGAGCTTCTTTTTGTTCAGCAAGTTCTTCAGCGAGTCTTGCTTCATGCTCCTCTTCAATAGTAGCACGGACTTCAGCAACTTTTGAGGTAATAGCAGCTTCAAAGATTGTCTTTGCTTTTGCCTTAAAGTCTTCGGTGAGTTCTTCACCACCTAGAAGTGCATTAACATCATCTTCGATGTTAACTTCTTCTACTTCCTCTTTTTTCATGTTAGGAGCACCTGCAAGATCATCATCCTTTTTCTTTTTCTTTTCGATGTCTACTGGATTTAAGGAATTACCAGCCTTATCGTATCCATACTTGTCATCTTCAGCAACTACATCGCCTTGAAGGTCTTCATCTTCTTTTTTCATAGTTGGCATTCCTTCTGCTGGTTTTGCTCCTTTGTTAACTACGTCTTTAACTTGTTTGAGAGTTTTACCAGGTGTTTTCAGCTTTGCTGAATCATTGGTTGATTCGTAGTTTTCTGGAGTTGGACCACCCAAATCCTCAAAAGGTGGTGTATTGCCTGGTGTTTGTATACCAGATGCATTACTGCCTTCTTTTGGAAGTGCTGATTCTCCAGCGGCTGCGTTGGCATTCACAGCAGTTTTAGATTGCTCCATTTCTTGTAATTTCGTACCACGAGACATTTGTAAACTCTCCGATTTCCTTTATTAAAATCTATATTTATTTAGAAGTTTTATATATTTGATAAGAAATCATTAAATAGATCGAGTTTTTTCTCGTCTAATGCTTTCTGATCAACCAGTGTATTGATGGTTTTATAGGTCTTATGTGCGAACTTCTCACGCAAAATACCTCCATCCCATACCCAATCCTTACCTTCCATAATTCCCTCAACAAAAGCATCAGGAGCAGAAGGATCAGCAACGATGTCAGCAGCAGTTGCTAACATGAAGTCGTCACCCACTACGTTTACACCTTCACGGGTTGGTCTTAATGAACCAATACCACGAGATGAAACGCCAAGTTTAACACCTTCATCAATAAGTGAAGATGCAATCTTACCCATTGGTGTGCCAAGAATCTTAGCTTTACCAACGAAGTTAGAACCACTTTCTTTAAGTGATACTATCTTATGAGAAACCCTATCAAGATTAACAGTAGGAGTATCAGGGTGACCTAATTCCCCAAGTGCTCTTCCTGATTGGACATGATTCTCATTATAACGAGAAACTTCTTTGCGAAGTGTCTCCATAGGATACATCCTACCATTACGGTTTTTAATGTTTCCTTGAAGGAAGACACCTTCAATATACATATTTTTCTTACCGTTGCGATTTTCAACGAGAAATTCTACGCTTTCAATTTCTTCTCTAATGAGTTTCATCAGGCTTCCCCTGTAGTTTGAACTTGGATAGCAAAGATTGAACCTGCAGTGCCTTCACTTCTTGCACCAATTCTTGCAGATGAATATAATGTAACATCACTATTTGCTGGAACAGAAGTAAAAGCAGTACTAATACCACTTGTATCAGCATCAATGGTCAATTTAGTTTGGAATGCTCCATCATAACCAGCAGTACTATCAACAGAGGTAACTCGTGAATGAACAATTTTATCATTATAATTACTTTCAGTTGCACCTTTCAGAGTCACATAGTTTCCAATGTTGAATGGAACTTGCATTCCTTCAGGACAAGTTAAAGTACATCCATCTTCCTGAGTAATTGCTATAATTTTGCAAGAATATCTGGACAATGCAAGAGTGTCTGATGTATCTGCAAGAATGAGATAATCAGAAGTAGTTGCAGTGGTGGATACCCCACTAGCTTGAGAGATAACAACATGAGCATCTCCATCTCTAGCAGTTATCCTTATACTAGGACTTTGTATATGAAAAGACGTTGTAACTCCCGAAGCAGCCAACGTACTCATACTTATTCCTGTCCCAACTGACTGACGTGCCATTATACTTTATAGGTCATTTAATAGTTATTTAGTAGTTATTCTTCCGACTCTTCTTCTGCAGAATCTACAGAAGTTTCATCAGTCTCATCTTCTAAATCATTAAATAATGAATTAGCCACATGAGGTCTAAATGCATCCACTTTTTCACCTGATTTGGTGTATAGCAAATCTTTGATCTTATCGGTTATTTGAGCCGCAGATTCATCAGCACCAATCATATCCATTAATTCATCCATTTTAAGTGTGTTCAAATGTTAACTAGTTGTATTTATATTTCTCCACCCTTAGGTGTTTGATTAATATTAGATTTAGTAACAGCACTATCTACAGCAGTAGACCGTAAAGGTGCATCAGCTACATCTGGTTGGGGTTCTTCTTCAGGCATTGGCATAGGTAGAATTCCCCCACTTCCCTCAGGATCAAGCATCATATTTGCAGGATCGGGAATAATTCCATCGGCAATTTCTTTTTCTATTAATTCATCCTGTTCCATAATCTCTTCATCAGTCTGACGTAATACTTGACGACGAACCCAATCTTGAGAGTAATATTTACCAATATAAGGTTCAGTAGCAGCAAGTAATGCCAATCTTTCATTCTGCAATTCTGCCTCTTTCAATTCTGTAAAATGATTATCATACAAGAAATCAAATTGAATATGCTCCTGCATTACATCCCAATCTTCTGTGGTAATAATGTTTTTAAGGAGCAATTGAGTTCTTAGCATGTCACTAAACATTGCTGAGAATCTCTTTCTCAAAC
>CAXFIU010000040.1:0-11977 GCA_964003245.1 uncultured Candidatus Poseidoniales archaeon | reverse complement strand
TATTCTTAAGACTGGTTGGAGCATTTGATAAATCTAAATTAATACCCTCTAATTGAGTATGATCTTCTAATTGCCAAGCGAATGTATCTCCAACCATACATTCTGGATCTTGGTAGATATAGGAATCATTAATGTAAGAAATCAAATCACCTTTAGCCGACCAATAGAATCCACAACCCTCAGTTGATAGATACAAAGAATTAATTTCTGCATCGACATTTTTCAATAAGATAGTTTCATCGGTATTACAGTATTCACTTGGAACTGTACTACATGTCTGTTCTATCGAAACATTATTCAAAATTACTTTTCCTTGATGAGAAACTCCTTCATTATCAATATCTAATGAAGGGAATTGTGTTGAGTTCAGTATTGTTAAATCTATTAGTTGTAAATCAATACTATCTCTGACTGTAACGCCCCATTCATCATTGAAACTAGAACACATATAGCAAGAAACATTCTTACCTCCACTTACTACATCATTAGATTCCTCGAAGTAGAACCCTGAACCTAAACTGGATGATAGGCTATTAATTCCATTTCCTGAAGTAACGATATATTCCAACTCAACATTACTAGAATCTTTAACAGATATTCCATGACCAGTATTATTGAAACTATGAACAGCATTTACATCAGGATGAAATTCTCTGAAATCAACTCCACTAGCGCCATTATCAGAGATATTCCAATTAGACCCTTGAACTCCACCTTTCCATAATAAAACACCCGAACCAGAAGAATTCCTAACAACTAAATTGTTCAAAGTTGGAGGGCCAGAAGTCCCCCAATTAGATGATCGCCAGAATAGTCCTGCTCTATCGTTAAAAGGCACTGAAAATCCATTTTCTCCATTGTCTAATAATGTTAAATTGTTAACTACCATGGAAGAATCAATCATATATGCCCTAAATCCAACTACTGGATTATTCTCAATTAATCCACCTTCAATTCTTATTCCACTAGTATTCACATCTAGTGCTGCAATACCAAGCCCTGGAGTCTTTGCATCAGATCCTCCTGTACCTCTAATTACCAAATTTGTAAAAACTGCATTCATTGGAAGGTTAGAAAATTGACTATGATTATATTGTTCAACCATAACACCACGATATTGGCTATCTTCAACGACAACATTAGAGAATGTGGGCCTTGTATTCCATCCCTGCGTAATATGTCTAACATAAATTCCATTATCTGAACGTGTGACACTGGAGTCAGTGATCAATGGCAATGAGTCTTCAACCCAAATCCCTGCAGCTATAGAAGTCGTAGCTCCACTAATATTGCTAACATGAAGATTGCTAATAATCCCTCCAGAATTGCCCCAATAATTCAAACCACGGGTTACTAAATCATTGATAATTGCTCCATTTACAATGGGACTTGATGATGCACCTACCGATAGACCAATACCTTTTCTCCAATTTGTATTTAGAGGAATATCTTGACCCCCTCCTTCAATTATTAAATCATTAATTCTAGGAGAAGCAGAATCAAAAAGATCGATTGCAACTAAATCCGCATTTTCAACCCTTAAATTATTGATTGTGGGATTACTACCATAAATAGTAACTCCATATTCAGAATTTCTGATAGTTAGATTATCTATCTTTGACCCTAGACCATTGCTAGATGAGTTGAAAATTAATCCATCATGATTACCCATTATCGAATTCAGAATCACTGGTGAAGATGATGTGCCTTGTACCGTCATTCTCCCAGCGACTAAAATATCTTTATCGTCCCCTAAATTGATTTGAGTCCCTGCCTCTACAATCAATATTTCTCCACTTTCTACTGTGTAACCATCGACTAAATTTACCGTACCATTCCAAACAGTTGTTGATTTAGAAGAAGAAGCTAAAGAAATCATTGGAGCGAAGAAAACAGAAGACAATAAAAGAATAGAAACCAGAAAAATTGCACGCCTAGAGTCATGAGAATGGGGGGCGAGCATAGACTAACGGCCGTGCAACACCATATATCTGTGGTGGACAAATGGGTCTAGATATAGAATATAGAAAACGAGTCATAATAAAGCGTAACACAGCGCGTGAATGATGGGGATAGTAATGAGTACGGCCTTTGTATTATTCAAATGTCAGCCGCAAAGAGAGTTAGAAGTATACCTTGCGCTATTAGAAATTGAAGGCGTGAGTGAGACCCATGTAGCATATGGAGAATATGATCTTGTAGCAAGGATTGATTTTGAAGATGAAAAAGAAATGGCGAAAATTCTTATTGGTAATATGCGTTCAATTTCTGGAGTACAAAAAACTGAGACTCTGATAGCAGTGGAGGCATAAAAGTGGCTGTAGGATTTATTCTGATAACAACAGAGCCTGGTTGTGAAATCCGAGTTCGAGAAGAGGTTAGTAAAATTGATTGTGTTAAAGGCCAATGGATAGTCTTTGGAAACCATGACCTGTTCGTCAAGGTAGAAGCGGAAAGTGAGTCTGAATTGACTCATTGTATTGTACAAGAAATCCGTGCAGTTGAAGGGATTTATGAAACGAGGACACTGATTGGAGCTGAGATTTAGTCATATTGACTTAGTCAGTTCTTCTAATAACTCATTTGCTGCTTGGGTGCATTCAGCAGCACGGAAACGATGTATTGCTTCCTGCCAATATGATAAGCGATAGGTTGGATGTATTACTCCTCTCCAATACCAACATTGAGCACTCATTCTTCGATATGCTGCTAAATCTTCTCTCAATGGATTTTGAAATAATCTATCATGAGATTCTATCAACCAATCAGGGAAATTAGGTTTTGTAACTTCTAATGCTGAATGAATCATACTAATCTTCTTTAATTGATCAGAACAATCTTCGATAAAGGAACGTACAGAATCTAAAGTTAAATCAGACAATTCAGAAGAACTGGAAATTGCTAACCTTGCCCTTAGATCAAGCATCAATAGATGTTCCTCATTATCTGAAAGTATAATTTCTAACTCCGATCTTGATTGTGATGCAAGAGTCATATTAGAAATTTCTAGCGCAATAGAATGTTTCAACAAATTTAATGTTAGTTCGGCAGTAAAACGATCAGTATCGGATATCTCCTGAAAATCTAGACTATGAATCTCTGTAAGAATCTCTTCTGCTAGATATTTGTCTATTTTTCTAGGAATTCTATCATCAAATCTTCTCACCAACATAGAAATTCTGAATCTAATCTTCTCTGCCGGAGATAATAATGATAAACATGTATCTTCTAATTTTATTGCCGAATCAATATCGCCATTAATTCTGAATAATCTAGCCATTCGAAGATTCTTTTGGGGGCTATCATCAATCATAGAAAGATGATTCTCAATAATCTCATATTCAGCTCTTTCAAATGCAATATCTACTGCTTTTATACGTAGATTATCAGTATCTTCAAATTTTATTGCGTCCTCAATTAATAGTGCGGCTGTAGCGCTATTTTCTTGAGAAATTGCTGAAATTTTATCGATAAGCAAAGAAGTTTCGAAATCATTAGAATTAATTTTATGGTATGTTTCAATCCAAAGAGCTTTCTCACTATCTATTTCAGACCAATAATTTGCCGCTTTTTGATGCATTTCTTTTCTCTCTTTTTCGGACCACAAAGAACGACGAACATTTCTAATTAGATGATGAGGTTCTGATTTTTGTTCAAACCAACGTAGAATTGCTGATTCATCTAATTCACCTATCCCATTAGAATCATAAATTTCATTTTCCTCAAGAGGGATAGGACTCAAACTTAACTCATCTAATGTTGAAAGGCCATCCTTAGTCAATTTACTAATTACATTAGATTCTACAAACTCCTGAACCGCCTCAACTTCTGCAGGCAATTCACTTTCAGGACTCCAAAGATGTAATGCAAGAGGATGCCCCCCCAATGCTGTAACAATCTCTGATGCCTTCTCTTCACCTATTTCATTGGGTAGAAGATTTTTTCCATCATTTTCATTTAATCCCAATAAACGATATTCAGAAAATCCTTTTATGTAATTGAAAGGATTTGGTGAGCGAACTATTACTAATACCGCTGCTCGACTATCTTTTATCTGATTCAGCAATTTTCCTATAGATTCAATATGCCTAGGATGGACTTCTTGGATTTCATCAATTATTAGTAAATTCTTATTTTTACCACAGTATGATGTTAAAGCAGATATATCGCGTAAAGATTTTTTCTCAGTCCACTGGAAAGCAATATCTGAGATATCTGTATTCGAATAACAAGTAGCCCACCTTACTGTCCAACCTGAATCAATTATTTCTGGAATCAGATTTCGAACAAGACTTGTTTTACCAATCCCTGGTAATCCGGTCAGAAAAATAGTACTTCCATTAATAATCAATTTAGTTAAATTATTTTTATCAATTTCTCTACCAAATAATCTAGATGGTTCAGGGACTTGTCCGAAAGATTTACCAGATTTGATTTGAAAAATATTCTCAAAAGTACTCACTTTCTTTCTACCAAGAGAGGTGATATGAACAACGGTCCTTTTCCGAGAACCCCCTCCAATTACATGAGCAATTCGAGTAAATACTAGTCCTTCTTCTTCAAGTTTAGTTAATGGCTTATGCAGTGAGGATCGAACAAGCCCAAGAGAATCGGCAAGACCGGGTAATGAAAGTGCTCGAGGGGCATCCCTACTGCCTTCTATTTCCTCACTGAACTCTGAAAGACGAGAAAGAATACCTCTCTCAGTGTCGCTGAGCATGACACTCGAGTAGGTCTAGGGTTCATGGGTATTCACCTTTCCCGTTCATACTATCATGGTACTCGAGGGCAGTCAAATTGATTTGCCGAATAAGCCTGGAGTATATCTTTTTAAGCAAAAAAATGAACGTGTATTATATGTTGGTAAGGCTAATAATCTAAAAGAAAGAGTGAAATCTTATTTTACAAAAAAACCAGATAGGAAAATGATACCAAACCTAGTGATAAATTCTGAAAAAATTGATTTTATTGTGACTCAGAATCCTAATGAAGCACTGGTTCTTGAAAGAGAATTAATTCGTAAGCATAAACCAAAATATAATTCTAGATTGAAAGATGACAAATCCTATCCTTTTATCTCTCTAACAAACGAAAAATATCCAAGAATTCTCTATACTAGATTTCCAGCAGATGACGATAAACGATGGGGGCCGTTTCCAGATGCAGGTGCCGCAAAAAGGGTAATTCAATTATTGAGAAGACAGTTCGGGATTAGAGATAAGGATTGTAATGGACAGGAGGGGTGCTTTGCGAAGCACATTGGCCTCTGTAAAGGACCTTGTGTTGACCCAGATGGTTACTCTGAGATTGTAAAAATGGTATCGAGTGTTTTGGATGGAAATGCAGGTAAACTAATCCAAGAGCTGAATATTGAAATGGAAAAATATTCTAAAGAATTAGAATATGAAAAGGCTGGAAAAATTAGAGATTTAATTACTTCAATTCAAGTTACTATTTCACAACAAATAATTAACTCAAGATTTTATCAAGACTGTGATGCCATAGGTTTCTCACAAAGAGATGATTTTGCAGTGATAGTAATACTTCATGCCAAAGATGGAATAATTCAGGGAGAGGTTAATTATCCATTAATTCACAAAGGAGATATTTCTGAATCAGTATCTCTAGTACTTTCTGAACATTATTCAGATCGGAAACCTCCGAAAACAATCCTACTACCGTCTCCAATAACTAAAGTAATGGAAGAATGGCTCTCCGAAAAAAAAGGTAAGAAAGTTGATACTAAAGTACCCATTAGAGGAGAGCTATCAAAACTACAACAAATGGCTACAAGAAATGCAGAAATTCAAGTAACTCGACAGAAAAATAGACGCACTGGGAATTTAGAAAAGATGGCTGCAGACGATGGAGCAAAATTATTGAAAATGGAGTCCCTAGATTACATTGTTTGCTTTGATATGGCACAACTTCAGGGTAGTGAAAGAGTGGGAGCATCTATAGTTTTTAGAAAAGGAAGACCAGTTAAAAAAGAGTATAGGACATACACAGTCAAAACTGAGGTGTTGGACGACCTTAGAATGATGTCAGAAGTTGTTGAAAGATGGCTGAAAAGGCAAGATGATTGGCCGGATTTACTACTACTAGATGGAGGAAAAACTCATCTTGATACAATAAATAATTTGCTAGAAAGACATAATTTAGAAGGAGTTTTTCCTGTTGCTGCATTAGCAAAAAAGGAAGAAACAATTTTTCGTAAAGGAAAAGAACCAATTAAAATTGATAGAAGAGGTAGAGTATTAATTCATTCTAGAGATGAAGCCCATAGATTTGTTAATAAATTTCATCGACAAAGAAGAGGAAAAAATACTTTGAAAAATCCTTTAGAAAATATAGATGGCTTGGGAGCAAAAAAGATACAAGCATTAATGGTTCATTTTGGAAGTTATAAAAATATAAAATTTGCATCGATTGAGGAACTCGAAAAGGTTCCAGGTATTGGTAAAGAAATGTCAAAGAAAATATATTCTGAATTAGTTTAGAATTATTCGTTATTCATAATTTCTTCCTTTTCAAAATATGACTCGTTTGCAACGACTACTGGAGAATCCATTGAACCGAATGCTTCGATAGCGGCAACTTCTGTAAGTTCACTTTGTAATAATTCCTGTTCTTGGATTTTTAGAAATTTCTTTTCTTTTCTTCGTCTTATTAGACGAACTGAAAATAGAACTAGTAATGAAATCAAAATAATTGCATAAGGGGATAATTCAACGAAAATAAATGACCAACTATACTCAAGATTATATGTTACTAAGTCAGAATTCTTTTTACAATCATTCCAAGTTAATGCTTCTGGACACACTGGTGTGAGATATGTAAGTACCTGCTTACCTTCAATTTCAGTAATATTGCCACGCTCATTAGAACTCTCAAAGGATGAGAGCCTAATTTCATCTGGCATATGGATGATTATTAATGATGATGAGCGAATAGTGCCAAAAATCGTATGTTCCATTATTGGAAAGATTTTTTGTTGCATCTGTGAGTTTTCAAATGTAATTCCAAAGTCACTTGTAATCGGGTCTCCAAATGGCCATTCAAATACGGATAGAGGGGCCTCATATGATGATCTATGAATATCAAGATTAATTTGATCGTCGATAGAAGAAAAACTCATCTCTGCATTATTTATCGATGCTGAAAAATTTATTGGGTTTAAGTCATTAGGAATTATTGTTTCAGGTATTTCATAATATCCAGCATTAAATTGGAATGGAGTACTTATTAAATTAGCATTTAACTCATATTTTCCGAAGCCGAGATCTAATGGAAAACCAGATATCTCATTCCTAGGATCGCTAATCACTGCTGGAAATATCTCATTGAGATCTTCTGCAAATTGAGACATCCCTGAATTAGATATTGTGATATTTATTTCATTTCCATTTCCAAAATCTAATGGAGCTGTTATTTCTGATCCTCCTAACAAACCACCTTCATCATTTATTTGATTATCAAAAGATAGATCTCTCCTATCGCCAATCGCAATTGCTCTCCTGATTAAATCAGATGGAATCGGAATTAACTCAATGTTATCTTCACCTAAATCAACATTTAATCGATGAATAGAGAAAGTTAATTCAGCATCAAAATCAATATTTATTTCTCCACTTAATTCATTTATTGCAATGTTTTTGATATAAAACTCGGCTTTAGAAGTAAAACATGTGCTTTGTTTAGATGAACAGACTAAATCATTCGATGAATCTTCACAGGGATCTGAATTTAAACAAATTGGATGCCTCCAGTCAAAGATTCTTGTACCTTCAAATCCAGATTCATAGATTTCATCTTCATGGAATAAAGATTTAATTTCAATTAAATGATTTTCTTGACTAGTAGAACGAATCCATTCGGGAAGAAGTAATTCTAGATTTATATTAGTATCAGGGAAATCATCAGGTAATATTTCCTGTAACCATCCAGAGTTAGCTGAAAAATCAACTTCTACAATACTCATCGCTGCTGCAAGATCTTCATCATTGACTATTGAAAAGTCCAAAGTAGAAACATCTCCCAAACTAGAACCCAGCATATTCTGGATAATATTTGACAACTGAACTTGAACGGGCTGAGAACTTGATTGAATATAGATTGGATTCGTACCAGACATAGCATTTTCTCCATCTAAACAGTATCTAACTTCTAGCATTTCATCGCAAGTTTCTCCATTTTGGTGTCTGAAATCAAGTCCTCCGAGATCATCTGAGGCAGAAAATGTTGGTTGAATAAAATCGATTTCTGTGCCAAATAATTCTGAAAAACCCGTAGATATTCCCTCTATTGGTATTCCTTGGAGTAGCGGAGATAAATCTTCTTCTAATTCATAATCTAACATTCTGATTCCATCTGATGTGATTATTGGAATATTCATTTCATCATCTTCGAAATCAACTAACCAATTATCCAAAGTATCCGAAGCAAGATAATGTATCGATAATATCATTTCAATTTCAGTATTGCTTGAGTCTCTAGCATCGATTAATACATCTATCGATAGAGACGGCTGATGATTATCAATGGATAATATTGAAGATGAGTCTCTATTCTTAATTCTCATAACTAAACTTTCTGAGATATCAGAATTTATATCTTCCGAGACAGTATTATCTAGAGATAAGTGCCCATATCTCTGAGGTAATTGATTTGGAATATTTTTTGTAAGTAAAATGCCGGGTTCATCAATCTCAAAAGCTGTTGAGTATTCAGGAGGAGAGACTGTTAATTCTACATAATGGCCAGGTAAAGCCTTGGCATTAAATGAAGATTCAACATCTCCCCCCATTAACAAAAGTCCTCGAATTATTCTATCTAAATCTCCCGTATTCTCTTTGATTCCTAGATTATCTGGATTCAGAGTTAAGATAAACACACCTCTGAAGCATATTGGTGGATTAAATGGGTCATTCATCAGACCATTTACTTCATCAATTGAATCCTGAGAATTATCATAAGTACATTGTAAGTCTCCAACAGAAGAAAAATCTACAGAAGAGATGGTGTTCAAAAGAGAATCCTCTGTATAGTCAAAATTATCTTCAATATATTCTCTCATATTTGTCTGAATTAAAGAAACCATTCTCTCTTCAATTGTAAAACCATTCCTTTCAAAATCAAGATAATTTCTTATGTAATCGGCAGGAATACCATCTTCTAAACTACTATCTCCTTCCAAATCTAAATCTTCTAAATCTAAATCAGAACGAGATAATTCATGAACGGCGGTTGATATTGTTAAAGATACACTATCTGCATTAACTACATTGACTATAATTGAAGACTTAATCCATTCACTAAAGGTTGAACCATCAAGATTAGATTGGTAGTCATCACAGACGCCATTCTGACTATTCCATGTAGAACAAATATCATTTTCTACTTCTGGTTCTCCAGGAGGGGGGGAAGCAGAATAAACCGGAAAAATAAGCAACATTACCAGTAACACTGCTACACGCTGCATGAGTTATTGGAGGAAGTCATCTACCATAAGTCTGAATCCATCCTGCATCTCGGAGATATGAATGAGTGGGGGAAAGCCTAGTTTTCAGCTTCGAGAAAATATTCGTTCGATTCTAATATCAAGAGGTTTGGAAAACGAAAAAATAGATGATTTATTAGATGATATTCCCAAACGTTGGGAAAAATTCGATGATATTGCCCTAATTCCAAATTCATCTTTCAGAAAGGAACAATGGGGATCAATAATTAACGATGAATTTTGGACTAAAGTTTGTCAAAGTTTGAATATAGAAAGATTAGCCAGATCTGGAGAAATTGTGGGAGAAAAGAGAGAATCGACCGTAGAAATGTTGGTTGGAAATAATGATTGGGTAATAAGAAAAGAAAATGGAATCAAATATGGGTATCATATTACTCAATGTATGTTCTCTTCGGGTAATATCAATGAAAGAAGAAGAATGGGAGAAATAGTTACAGAAAATGAAATTGTAGTAGATTTGTTCTGTGGAATTGGATATTATACTTTACCGATATTAATGAAAGATAATGTAAAACATGTTTATTCTTGTGAATGGAATATTAATGCAATCAAGGCATTAAAATTTAATCTTGATAATAACAATGTGAAGATAAAATGTACTATTCTTGAGGGAGATAATAGGGTAACTACTAATGGATTAGAGAATATAGCAGATAGAGTATTGCTAGGACTTTTACCAACTGCCGAAGAATCATATAATGTAGCTTTGAAATGTCTGAAAGAAGAGGGTGGGGTGCTGCATATTCATGGATTGGCCCCCTCTGGCAATCATCAAGTATTTCTCTCAGAAACTACTGAAAAATTGCTAAAAATAAATCTAAATTACAAAATTATCAACTGTAAAATAAACAAAATTAAATCTTATGCACCACATTGGGATCATTTAGTTTTAGATATTGAAATAGGAAAAAATAATTCATAAATATAAGTTGAGAGAATAGATTGCACAAAAACACAGTCTATATTTTATCCTATTATAAATTCGGAAGTGTATGCGCACTCTCGCACTCATGATTTGTTTACTCATGATAGTGCCGACCTTAGCAGGTTGTTTTGCTGAGGAAAGACAAGAAATTAGTAACAATGAGGATTGGTGGGATACTCCAATCCATGAAAGAGAAAATATGGAATTAAATATGACTGGATGGAGAAGTCAACTACCTGTTGAAGGAATCTATTCATGGTCAGGTCCAACTGAACACTTCGTAGAAGTCGATTTGCCTCTCTCAGAGCAAGATGTAGGTTATCCTGAACCGGCTTTAATGCATGTTTCATTATGGATGCCTGAAGTACCAAATGGAACAAAAGTTCCTGTAATAGCAACAGTACATCCATACTATGATTTTGGAGGTGAAGGAATAGCAGGTGATGATTCGAATCCTAATACAATTCCAGATGCAGGGGTAGGGTTATGGGTTCTAGAAGAATTTGTCCCTCATGGATATGCTCTAGCACAGATCTCAACATTTGGCACAGGTAAATCAACTCATTGTCAAGATGTAAAGGGACTTGGAGAACAAATAGGGATACAAGCTGCGGTTCATTGGCTTGGTGAACAAGATTGGTCAAATGGAAATGTTGGTTTAATGGGAAAATCGTATGCGGGAACAACAAATTGGGAAGCTGCTCAAAACCCATCTGAACATTTGAAAACTATTGTTCCAATTTCCGGATCTATAGGAGTTCAACAGATGTTCTATAGAAATGGATCTAGTGAAGCTAGAGCAATGCTATACGATGTTTTGTATGAAGGAGCAACTGCTGATGCTACAAGCGATGATATGAGATTCTGTACAGATGATGCTATAGGGCCTTTGAGTCCATTTACAACTTGGTTTGGAGCAGGTCTTGGAGGCGATGAGTGGAATGATTATTGGGATGAAAGATATCATCTACAAGATGTAATTGACAATTATAATGGGAGCGTATACATTGTTTGGGGGTTACAAGATTGGAATGTTGACCCATATCACGCATTCCCAACTCATCAATTATTGAAAGATGCTGGGATAAATGTCCGAACAATTTCAGGACAATGGGGGCATAATTATCCAGATCAACAAAGTGTCCATGAAGGATTGGAATCGGGATATGGAGCTGAAGCATTTCCAAGTGTAACAAGGATGGATTGGGCAGTTGAACTATTTCCATGGTTCGAGTATTACTTGAAAGGAATAGGAGAAGAACCTGAATCTTATGTTCAAGTGCAAAGGAATGATGGAGAATGGCATATTGAAGAAACATGGCCGGCTAAAGATACTGAAAATGTACAGTATGCAATTGCAGACTGGGAAGGCGGAATGTCAGGAACTGTGAATGCTCAACAGTCAATGACTATCACAAGTCAACCACTGACAGAGGATATGCACATCTCCGGACTACCAACATTACATATTGATGCTAGAACAAATACTTGCAATGGTGGACAATTATTCGTTACAATGTTCGATGGAACTT